>NZ_BNEM01000002.1:4136952-4484343 GCF_018327705.1 Catellatospora sp. TT07R-123
CGAGGCGTACCAGGCGAGTTTCACCGACGGCACCCCGTAGATCTTGCTGCCGGGGCCGGCGGTGAGCCGGTCGGCGACCTCCTTCTGCACCATCACGAGCCCGTGCCGTACGCCCGGCAGCTCCGCCAGCAGGTGCAGCACCACCGGCACGGCCACGTTGTACGGCAGGTTCGCGACCAGCGCGGTGGGCGCCGGGTCGAACTCGGCGGCGGTGACCCGCATCGCGTCGCCACTGTGGACGCTGAGCCGGCCGACGAGGCCGGGCGCCCGCTCGGCGGCGGTGACGGCCAGGGCGGCGGCCAGCGGCGGGTCGATCTCGACGGCGTGCACGTGCGCGGCGGCGGGCAGCAGGCCCAGGGTCAGCGAGCCCAGGCCCGGCCCGACCTCGACCACCACGTCGGAGGGGTCGAGACCGGCGGCGGCGACGATGCGGCGGATCGTGTTCGGGTCGTGCAGGAAGTTCTGCCCGAACTTCTTGGCCGGCGCGACCCCGAGCCGGGCCGCCAGCTCCCGGATCTCCGCGGGGCCGAGCAGTCTTGCCTGTTCAACGGTCACGGGTCAAGGTTATCGGCGCACCGTCACGGGCAGTCCCCCGGCCGGGTGGTCGGCGCCCCGGACTGCCTTCACCACGGCCCGAAGATCCGGTCGCCGTTGGCGGAGATCGCCTGGCACATCTCGGCCAGCGGCACGCCCTTCGCCTCGGCCAGGGCGCGCACCGTCAGCGGGATCAGGTAGGACGCGTTGGGGCGGCCGCGGTGCGGCATCGGCGTCAGGTACGGCGCGTCGGTCTCGACGAGCACCTGCCCGATCGGGGCGAGCGCGGCGGCCTCCCGCAGGTGCGGCGCGTTCTTGAAGGTGACCGTCCCGGCGAACGACAGCACGAAGCCGCGGCGGCAGCACTCGGCGGCGAACGCGGCGTCGCCGGAGAAGCAGTGCATCACCACGGTCTGCGGGGCGCCCTCGTCGTCGAGCACGCGCAGGATGTCGGCGTGGGCGTCGCGGTCGTGGATGACCAGCGGCTTGCCGACCCGCTTGGCCAGCCCGATGTGGGCGCGGAAGCTGCGTTCCTGCGCGCTCAGACCGTTCTCGCCGGTACGGAAGAAGTCCAGCCCGGTCTCGCCGATGCCCCGTACGCGCGGGTCCTCGGCCAGTTCCTCGATCGACTTGAGCGCTCCGTCCAGATCGGATAGTCTCGGCGCCTCGTTGGGGTGCAGGGCGACCGTGGCCAGCACCGCGCGCTGCGTGTTGGCCAGCTCCACGCCCCACCTCGACGAGGCGACGTCCACGCCGACCTGCACGAGGCGGTCCACGCCGACCGCCGCGGCGGCGGCGATCTGCCCGACCGGGTCGTCCCCCTCGGCGGAGACGATGTCCAGGTGGGTGTGGCTGTCCAGCACCGGATACGGCAGCGGTTCCGGGGCGGGCGGGAAGTCTGCGCTGGTCCGGGCGTTGGCTCGGGCTGCGCGGTCGGCGGTGGTCACGTTTCCATGATCTCACTGTCCGCGACGACGTTTTCCCGACACCTCAACAGCCCTCGTTCAGATCTTGTTCACCTCCCCCTCACCGGGCGGCATTAGCGTCGGGCTTCGTGACGATCCTCAATGACATGGGCCAGGCTGCCGTCATGGTGGACGGACGCGCGTACTCGGCTGAGCCGATAGCCGGGGGCGCCGCCTACGAGTTGTTCAGCGACCAGCCCGAACCAGGCTTCCTGCGGCTCGAGTCACCATCCCGCCTGCCGTTCCACCGCTTCGTGCCGTCGGCCGAGGTCGCCGGTGCGGGCCAGGCCGCGATGCCGGAGAGCCAGCTGTGCGCGCCGCTGTCGCGCAGCCTCAGCTGGGAGCGGGTGCACTGGCTGAGCCAGCGCCCGCCGCGCGACCGGCACTCCGCCGACGTGGTCGCCTCGGTGCGCGCGACCGCCGTCGTCCGGCAGGGCACCCGCATGGTGATGCCGCTGACCGCAGGCGGGGTGACCGACCTGCTGCGCGGGCGGCTGCCGCACGGCTTCTGCTACCGCGAGTGGGACGTGGCGCACCTGCGTACGCCCACCGAGCTCGCGGTGCTCGGCGGCGAGCCGTCCGAAGAGGTCACCTACCTGCTGCGCTGGCGGGCCATCGACGGCGCCGACTTCCGCCCCAGCACCGGCGAGGCCGTGTCGGGCCTGGTGGCGATGCCGCCGCACGACCGGGTCGGCGCCGCGGTGCTGGGCACCGGCTTCGCCCCGAGCAGCACCGAGCTGATCCCCGAGTGGATCACCGCAGACTTCGCCGACCTGCCGCTGCCCGCGCACGCCGCCCTCGTCGCGTACGTGCCCGACGGCACCGAGGTGGTGCTGTACACGTTCCAGCCCGAGCAGCGGGGCTGGCTGCGCCTGGTCGGACCGCAGTGGCGGCGGCTGCTCCAGCCGCTGCGCGAGATCAGCGCCGACCAGGAGTACCTGCCGATCCCCCGCGATCTGAACTCGTTCAGCCGCCTGGTGGGCACGTTCCGGGGCGAGGAGTACGAGGCCGTCGCCGACCCGCCGGAGGAGTTCCGGGTGCTGGCGATGAGCCGGGCGGCCCGCTACCCGGTCGAGACGCTGCGCCGCCGCACCCGGTACGCCCGCTGGCGCGGCGCGGTGGTGACCGTGCTGTCGGCCGATGCCAACTGGGTGCGCGTACGGCTGTGCCAGCCCGATCCCGTCAACGTGACCACGCTCGCCGCCCAGTGCAACCGCCGGGGCGTGTACGAGGCGTGGGCGCCGGCGACCGAGATCGCCGACGCCCACGATGCGGAGCTGCGTTACTTCTAGGCTGCGGACTTTCTAGCTCTCCAGCCGGGCCAGTTCCTCTTCCACGATGGACGGGTCCAGCTTGCGGAAGACCGGCGTCGGGGCGCTCAGCGGCGTGCCCGGCGCCAGCTCCTTCGGCTCCCACTTCGCGCCGACGGTGTAGTCGCCGGTCAGCACCGGGTAGTCCGGGCCGCCGTCGAGGTCGGACACCTCTTCGATGCGCGGCATCGGCGCGTGCACGCCCTCGCCGCCCAGCAGCTGGTGGATCTTCTGCGCGGCGTGCGGCAGGTACGGCGTGAGCAGCGTGTTGCAGTCGACCACGGCCTGGAGCGCGGTGTGCAGGATGGTGGCCAGGCGCGGCCGCTCTTCCTCGGCCTTGAGCTTCCACGGCGACTGGTCGGACAGGTACTTGTTGACCTCGCCGACGATCCGCATCGCCTCGTTGATCGCGGCCTTCTGCTTGTGGAGCTCGATCAGGCCGCCGACGGACGCGAACCCGCCGCGCACGGTCGCCAGCAGCTCCCGGTCGGCGTCGGTCAGCTCGCCCGGGGCCGGTACGCCGCCGAAGTTCTTGGCCGCCATCGAGATGGTGCGGTTGACCAGGTTGCCCCAGCCCGCGACCAGCTCGTCGTTGTTGCGGCGCAGGAACTCCGACCAGGTGAAGTCGGTGTCGGTGGTCTCCGGCCCGGCCACGGCGATGAAGTACCGCAGCGCGTCGGCGTCGTAGCGCTCCAGGAAGTCGCGCACGTAGATCACGATGCGGCGCGAGGAGGAGAACTTCTTGCCCTCCATGGTCAGGTACTCGCTGGAGACGACCTCGGTGGGCAGGTTGAGCTCGCCCAGCTCGCCGGGCTTGCCGCCCTTGTCGCCCTTGCCGCTGTAGCCGAGCAGCATCGACGGCCAGATCAGCGAGTGGAAGACGATGTTGTCCTTGCCCATGAAGTAGTACGACCGGGACTCGGGCGACTGCCACCACTGGCGCCACGCCTGCGGGTCGCCGGTGCGGCGCGCCCACTCGACCGAGGCGGACAGGTAGCCGATGACCGCGTCGAACCACACGTAGAAGCGCTTGGTGTCCCAGCCCTCCTGCGGGATGGGCACCCCCCACTCCAGGTCGCGGGTGATCGCCCGGGGGCGCAGGTCGTCCACCAGGTTGCGGGAGAACTTGAGCACGTTGGGCCGCCAGCCCTCGCGGGTGTCCAGCCAGGTGCCCAGCGCCTCGGCGAACGCCGAGAGGTCCAGGAAGTAGTGCTCGGTGTCGATGAACAGCGGCGTCTCACCGTTGATCTTCGACTTGGGGTCGATCAGGTCGATCGGGTCGAGCTGGTTGCCGCAGTTGTCGCACTGGTCGCCGCGGGCACCGGTGTAGCCGCAGCGCGGGCAGGTGCCCTCGATGTACCGGTCGGGCAGGCCCCGGCCGGTCGACGGCGAGACGGCCGCCTGGGTGGTCTTGGCGATGACGTACCCGTTGGCGTGCAGCGCGGTGAACAGCTCCTGCACCACCGCGTAGTGGTTGCCGGTGGTGGTACGGGTGAACAGGTCGTACGCCAGGCCGAGCCCGTGCAGATCCTCGACGATCATGCGGTTGTACTTGTCCACCGCCTCGCGCGGGGTGATCCCCTCGGCGTCGGCCTGGACCTGGATCGGCGTGCCGTGCTCGTCGGTGCCCGAGACCATGAGCACGTCGTGGCCGGCCATCCGCATGTACCGACTGAAGACGTCGGAGGGCACCCCGAATCCGGAGACATGGCCGATGTGGCGCGGGCCGTTGGCGTAGGGCCAGGCGACCGCGGCGAGAACGTGACTCATGGGAAAACAGCGTAGTGAAGGCCGTACCGGGTCCGCGAACCGGTTACGACCTCCGGCGACACGCGCGGCAAATCCCCTCACGAGCAGGGCGACTAGGGTGAAATGACCATCTATGAGGGATAACGTCGATAATCTCGACACCGGCCTGGCCGAGCCGGTTCCTGGCGCGCCCGATCCGGCCCCGTCCCCGTTCGAGCTGACCCCCTCCTGGCTCGGCGAGCCGTCCCAGCCGCTGCGGCTGACCCCGCAGCCCACGGTGCTGGACGACCCCGACCTGGCCTACTGGCAGCGCCCCGGGCGGGATTCACCGACCGCGCACAGCGCCCCCGAGCCCGAACCGGTCCAGGGGCCGTGCGAGCTCGACGGCACCGGCCCCCGCGTCGCCGCACCCGACCCGGTCCCGATCGGGCACGTCGGCCGCCGCCGGGCACCGGAGCCGGTCGCCGTCGCCGAGCCGCCGCCCCCGCCGGCAGCCCTGGCGCCCACCGAGGCGTTCAGCATGCCGGTGCAGGAGGTGCCGCGCGACGGGTGGCTCGACCCGCGCCTGCACGGCGCCCGGCCCGGCTGGACCGAACCACCGCCCAAGCGGCCCGTACGGGCGCCGAAGCGGCCGCGCCGCCTCGGCGTCGCGCTGCCGCTGCTGGTGCTGCTCGCACTGGCCGGGGGGTTCTTCAGCTGGGTCAGCGCCGAACCGATGTGGCTGTCGCTGGGGCACGGCCGCACGGGCACGCTGACGATCACCGCCTGCTCGGGCGAGGGCTTCTTCCAGAGCTGCGTCGGCGAGTTCAGCTCGGCCGGCTTCACCGCGGCCGACATCGACGTGTACGGCCCGCCCGGCCAGTCCGAGGGCCTCAGCGCCCCGGCCCGCATGGTCGGCCCGCACAGCACCCGCGCGTACGTCGCCAGCGGCACCGGCGGGCTGTACCTGCGCTGGCTGGTCGGGCTGGCGGCGATCCTGCTCTGCTCGGTCGGGATCGTGTTCGCCACCGGGGCGCTGCGGCTACCGGACCGCCGCGACCGGCTGGCCGCCGTCGGCCTGTCGTTCGCCGGACCACTGCTCGTCTCCATCGGCTTCCTCGCCGCCACGTTCTGACCCCGCCCCGCCCACCTCACCCCGCCCGCACGCCCACCTCACTCCGCTCCGCTCCACCCGCTCCACCCCGGGTTTTACATTGACGCTGGCCTATCTAGAGGACAATTCTCCAAGATCTGTCTTCCAGATAGGCCAGCGTCAATGCTAGGTGCGACGGGGGCGCTCAGCCGAGCACGGAACGCGCCCGCCGGGCCGCCTCAGCGCAGGTCGCACACCCCGCGCTCAGCGCAGGTTGTACACCTCGCGTCTGGGGAGGTTGTGGGCGGCGGCGACGGCCGCGGCGGCGTCGCGCCGGGACAGCCCCTCGGCCACCCGCGCCGCCACCTCGGCCAGCAGCTGCTCGTCGGCGGGCCGCTGCGCCGGAGTCGCGTCGGCCCCGGCCACCACCAGCGTGATCTCGCCGCGCAGCTCGTCGACCTCGGCCAGCTCCGCCAGCGTGGCCCGCCGGACCTCCTCGTACGTCTTCGTCAGCTCCCGGCACAGCGCCGCCCGCCGCCCGCCGCCGAACGCGGCCACCAGATCGGCCAGCGTCTCCGCGATCCGGTGCGTGGACTCGAAGAAGACCAGCGTGCGCGGTTCGGCGGCCAGCTCGGCCAGCCGGGCGCGCCGGTCGCCGCCCTTGCGCGGCAGGAACCCCTCGAAGCAGAAGCGGTCGCAGGGCAGCCCGGACAGCGCCAGGGCCGTGGTGACCGCGCTCGGCCCCGGTGCGCAGGTCACCGGCAGCCCGGCCGCCAGCGCCGCCGCGACCAGGCGGTAGCCCGGGTCGCTGACGCTGGGCATGCCGCCGTCGGTCACCAGCGCCACGCGAGCGCCGTCGACCATCGCGGCGACCAGGTCGGGGGTGCGCCGCTCCTCGTTGCCCTCGAAATACGAGACGATCTTCCCGGGTACGACCACATCCAGGTCCCGCGCCAGGCGCAGCAGCCGCCGGGTGTCCTCGGCGGCGACGATGTCGGCCTCCGCCAGCGCCTGGCGCAGCCGCTGCGAGGCGTCGGCGGGGTTACCCAGGGGCGCCCCGCACAGCACCAGACCCGTGACCTGCGTCATCTGTCCCACCTTCGCGAATTCCGCCGATGCCAACCCGTGAACGGGGTGAGCCGTTTCCGAGCTTTTCAGCCTACGATCCATGGCGTGACCCAGACGGCGACGGCGCCCCCGCAGGCGCCCACTCCCCCGGCGCAGCCGCAGCACGTGGTGGCTGCGATCCGGCGTCGGCTCGTCCCGATCGACCGGCGCCTCGACCCGTACGCCTGGCTGGCGGCGATCTCGATCGCGCTCGTGGCCGGGTTGCTGCGCGTGTACCACCTGGCGTCCCCGCCCGGGAAGATCTTCGACGAGACCTACTACGCCACCGACGGCCACTGGCTGTGGGAGAAGGGCTTCGAGTGGGACGAGAAGAACAACTCCGCCGGCTACGTGGTGCACCCGCCGCTGGGCAAGCTGATCATCGGGCTGGGTGAGCACCTGCCGGGCTTCCAGTACGACGAGGCGGGCTGGCGCATCAGCTCGGTGATCTTCGGGACCATCTCGGTGCTGATGATCATCCGGATCGCGCAGCGGCTGTTCGCCTCCACCGTGCTCGCCTGCGCCGCGGGCATCCTCATGACGTTCGACGGCATGCACTTCGTCCTGTCGCGCGCCGCGCTGCTCGACCTGTTCCTGATGTTCTTCATCCTGGCCGCGTTCGGCGCGATCGTGCTCGACCGCGACGCCCGGCGGCGGCGCTGGATGCGGTTCATCGAGTCCGGCGGCGACCCGGCCGGGCGCGGCCGCGCGAGCCGCCCGCCGTTCGCCGTGCCGTGGTGGCGCCTGGCCGCCGCCGTGCTGCTGGCCTGCGCGCTGGCGGTCAAGTGGAGCGCGCTCGCGTTCATCCCGGTCTTCGTCATCCTGATCATGTGGTGGGAGGTCGGCGTACGCCGCGCCGCCGGGGTCCAGCACCCGATCCGCGACGCGTTCCTCGACGAGGCCCTGTGGATCCTCGCCTGCGTGCCGATCGTGTTCGCCGTCTACCTGTCGACCTGGAGCGGCTGGCTGCTCACCGACGGCGGCTACTACCGCCACTGGCTGCGCGACACCGGCCAGAGCGAGCCGCCGGTCATCGGGGCGCTGATGAACCTGTGGCACTACCACCAGGAGGCCTACCACTTCCACCAGGGCCTCACCCAGGAGCACACGTACCAGTCGGCCAACTACTGGGCGCCGATCCAGTGGCTGCTGCTGGGCCGCCCGGTCGCGTTCTACTGGTCCGGCGACCCGCTGTGCGGCGCGAGCCAGTGCGCCCGCGAGGTCCTGCTGCTGGGTACGCCGACGCTGTGGTGGGCGTTCCTGCCCGCGCTGATCGCCGCGACCTGGTTCGGCATCGCCCGCCGCGACTGGCGGGCCGGGGCCGTGCTGGCCATGTGCGCCGCCGCCCTGGTGCCGTGGTTCTTCTTCCCCGGCCGGACGATGTTCTACTTCTACGCCGCCCCGGCCGAGCCGTTCCTGATCCTGGCCCTGGTGTTCGTGATCGGCTGCGCGATCACCTCACCGAAGGGCAAGCCGCAGAACGAGAATCGCCAGCTAATGGCCTCGATCTTCGCGGGGGCGTTCGTGCTGCTGGTGGTCATCGCGTTCGCGTACTTCTACCCGGTGCTGGCCGGCGACTCGATCCCGTACGCCGACTGGAGCAAGCGCATGCTCCTCGGCAGCCTCTGGATCTGACCGGACACACCCAGAGGGCCGGGCGGACGGGGTTCGAAAACCCCGCCCACCCGGCCCTTCCGTTTACCCCCCAAGATCAGCCAAGTTGCCGGGCAATCGTGCGTATCTTGGGGGGTCATTCGCCCGAGTGCCCGGCAAGTCGGCTGATCTTGGGGCAGGGCTGGGCTGGGGGCTACTCGCAGGCGATGCCGTCGTGGTCGTTGTCGAGGCCGTAGATGTCGCGGCCGATGACCCGGACCGGGCCCTGGACGTACGCGGGGCCGTTGCCGCTGCCGCCGGCGCAGTCGACGTCCGAGGCGATGGGCACGCAGCCGGAGTAGTTCGGGTCGCACTTGCGGGTCGGGGCCGTCTGCTTGGTCCCGACGAGGATCACCTTGGTCACCGGCGCCTTGGTGACCTCCTCCTTCACCAGCGAGCGGCCGGTCTCCACCCCGTCGACCAGGGTCACCTGATACGTCAGCGTCTTCACGCCGTTCACCCCGGCGGTCCTGACCCTCGTGGTGCCCTTGGCCAGGGACGAGTCGTTGACCCGCTGCACCTGGTACGGGATGGGCTGCGTCGCCGTGACGAGCTTGGTCTCCTCGGCGGGGGTGGGCGACGCGACCGCAGCCGGTGCCGCCGACGGGGAGACGCCCGGGGTGGCGGTGGAGCGCGCCATCGCGGCCGGGTGGGCCGCCGGGGACGCGGCGGGCGGGGACATCACGGAGCCGAGGCCGGCGAACATGGCCACGCCGCCGACGCAGAGCAGCATGCCGCCGACAACCGCGCCGATGACGTACGCCGCGGTGTTCTGGCCGCGCCTGGCGGGCCGCCCGGCGGGCGGAAGCTGGGATGAATAGGTCACCGCAACAGTCTCCGAACGGCGGCCCTTTGCGGACAGTATCCATCGAGTCACTCGTCGTGCCGATCGGTCCCCGAACCGGAGCCGACCGCCGCGCGGTGCCGCCGACCCGGGCTCAGGCCCGGCCTGCGCGATCGAGTGACGGTGGCTCCCGGCCGACGGCGTGCGGCGATCAGGTCGCGGTGCGGCCGCTTCGGGTGGGCCGCAGCAGGCCGGTCGGCGTCCCGAACGGGGGCACGGACAGCGAAACGGCCACCTTCCAGAAGGAAGATGGCCGTTTCTCGGGTGGAGACGAGGGGATTCGAACCCCTGACCCCCTCGATGCGAACGAGGTGCGCTACCGGGCTGCGCCACGTCCCCGAGTTCGTCCGGTTGAACGGACCGGCCAAGGTTAGCAGGTCTGACCGACGCGCGCTAATCGCATTCGGCCGTGTCGGCGATCACGTACCCGAGCCGGACCGCTCCGCGGCAGAGATCGCTGTCCGGGGTCAGGAACTGCTCGCCAAAGCCATCTTCTGACCGCAATCAGCGATCGTGCCGCCCCCGGCCCACCCAGTGGGCGGGGCGGGTCAGGCGGCCGGCCCGGCGTGGTACGGGCGGCCGCGCACGCCCGCGCGGCGGCCGTACGAGATGGTGGCGACCCGCGGCGCCGGGATGGCCGCCGCCTCCTCCGCGGCCAGCGAGTCCGCCCGCGCCTGGAGCTCGGCCAGGGCGCACTGCGCCCGCAGCAGCTCCTCCTGGAGCAGCCGGGCCGCCTCGCGCCGGGCCTCGGCGCGGCGGTGCTGGGCCAGCCGCACCTGGGCCTGCTGCTCGGCCAGCCAGGCGGCCTGCCGTTCGTCGGCGCGACGGCGCCGGGCCGAACGCAGCGCCTGCCCGCGCAGGTGGGCCACGTACAGCAGCAGGAGCGAACCGGTGACCGCGAGGCTGATCAGGAACCCCGGGCCGACCAGGGCGACCCCGGCGAGCTGGACCAGGTTGAGCAGGATAAGCCCGGCGAGCAGGCGGCGGCGCCGGTAGACGGCGGGCCGGTGGCGGCGGCGCGGGGCGCGGCGCTTGGCCCGTTCCCCGGCACTGACCAGGCGCAGCGGGTTGCGCTTGCCGGGAGCGGAGGAGGCCGGGGCCGAGCCGGGCGGCGCGGAGACGGGGACGGCCGTCAGCGCCCGCGGCGGGTTGACCGGGCGTCGGCCCGGCACAGTGCGGCGGCGGCGCCGGCGCGACAGCACCCGCGCGGTCGAGATCGCCCGCTCCGCCACCAGCCGCTCGGTGGCGTCGTACCGGCGCACCAGCGCCGGGGCCAGGGCGAGCAGGCCCGCAGCGGCGAGGACGGCGAGGAGCACCGAGGTCGGCACCCTCACCCCTCCCGTCATCTTGTTACGGCGTCCTTGCATCGGCCACCGTAAGACTTCAGTCAGGCGAGCCTACGGGCGTGATCACATGATTGCGCAACGCCACACCGGTCGAAGGTGAGGGCAAATCAGCCGCGCAGCCGCCGCCAACGGGCCAGCAGTCCGCCCTCGGCGGCGACGTCTTCCCAGGTCAGCGCATATCCGATGTGATCACGCCAAGCGCCGTCGATGAACATGTAGTGCGGGTGGTAGCCCTCTTCGCGAAAGCCGAGCTTCTCCACCACGCGGCGGCTGGGCTTGTTCTCGGGGCGGATGTTGACCTCGACCCGGTGCAGCCGTCCGGCGCCGAACGCGTGGTCGACGACGAGCGCCACCGCGGTCGGCATGATGCCGCGCCCGGCCGTCCGCGAGTCGATCCAGTAGCCGCAGTACGCCGACGAGAAGGCGCGGCGCACGATGCTGCCGAGGTTGATGTGCCCGACGAAGCGCTCGCGGGTGCCGTCGCGTACGCAGATGGCGAACGGCATCGACTCGCCCTCCTTGGCGGCGCGCTTCATCGCCCGGCGGATCAGCCGGAACGCCGCCGGAGAGTTGAGCTCGGCCCAGGTCGCGGGCGGGGTCGCCTCCCACTGGCGCAGCCAGCCCTCGTTGTAGGCCCGCACCTCGACCCACTGCCGCAGGTCCCGGCGCTGGTACGGGCGCAGCACGACGTCGCCCTCACTGAGGACGGCGGGAAACCCGATGTTCATCGACGCCGGTCCAGCAGCAGGACGTCCACAGTGGACCCCGCAGCCGCCGTCGTCACCCGTTCTCCGAGGACAAGCAGTCCATTCGCCTCAGCCATGCCCGCCAGCGTACGGGGGCCGCCCGCCAGCGGCTGCACCGTGTATCCGCCGCCGCGGCGCTCGGCCACCAGCGCGGGGCGGAACTCGCGCAGCCCGCCCGGTGAGGAGACGGTTTCCAGCAGGTGGCCGCGTACCGAGGGGCGGAAGACGGGTTCGGCGCCGGCCAGCACCTGGATCACCGGGCGGGCGAGCACCTCGAAGCCGATCAACGCCGCACCCGGGTCGCCGGGCAGGCACACGATCGGCACCTCCTCGGCGGCGCCGACGGTGCCGAAACCGAGGGTGCCGCAGGGGTAAAGCGACACGTCGGTGAAGGTGACCATCCCCGCGCGGCTGCCGTCGCGACGCGACAGGATGCGCCGGACCATATCGCCGGGGCCGGTGCCCGAGCCGCCGGTGGTGATGATCAGGTCGGCGCGCAGGGTCTGGTCCTCCAGCAGCGCGCGCAGCGCCTCCGGGTCGTCGTCGCAGATCCCGACGCGGTACGCGTGCGCGCCCGCTTCGGCGGTGGCCGCGGTGAGCGCGTGCGAGTTGACGTCGACGACCTGGCCGGGCTGCGACAGCCGCCCCGCCTCGACCAGCTCGTCGCCGGTGGAGACGATCACGACCCGCGGGCTGGGCCGCACCACGACGTGGCCGATGCCGCTGGCGGCCAGTGCCCCGACCAGGGCGGGAGTCACCGTGGTGCCCGCGCGCGCCAGCACGGCGCCCTCGGCCACGATCTCCCCGGCCCGCCGTACGCCGTAGCCGCGCTTGACCGGCTGGTGCACCTCGACGGCGGCCATGCCCTCGTCGGTCCACCGCACCGGCACGACCACGTCGGCGGCCTGCGGCAGCGCGGCCCCGGCCGCGACGGAGAAGCAGGCCCCGGGCGTGAGCCGGGCGGGGCGCCAGCTGGCGGCGGCCAGGTCGCCGACGACGTTGAGCCGGGCCGGGCGGCCGGGAGCGGCGCCCGCGACGTCCTCTGAGCGGGCCGCGTACCCGTCGATCGCGGCGTGGTCGAAGGCCGGGTAGGGGTGCGTGGCCGTGATGTTGTCGGCCAGCACGTTGCCGTGCGCCTGGGTCAGGTCCAGATCCAGCGCCGGCAACGCCCGCAACCTGCGCAGCACGCTGCCCAGGTAGTCGGCGAGAGGCGTCAGCTCACCCTCAGGAACCGGGTCGAGGTGGTCCGGACTGGACCTGACCGTGGCGGTCATGTCAGGCAGCCCCCGCGGGCCCGTCCAGACCGGCGACGAATGCCTTCAGCCACTCCCTGAAGGCCGGGCCGAGGTCGGTGCGCTGGCTGGCGAGCTGTACGACCGCCTGGAGGTAGCCCAGCGGCATGCCGGTGTCGTAGCGGATGCCGCGGTAGACGATGCCGTGCACCGGGGTGCCCTCGGCCAGCATCAGCGCCATGGCGTCGGTCAGCTGGATCTCGCCGCCGCTGCCCGGCTTGGTGCGGCGGATCGCGTCGAAGATCGTGCCCGGCAGCACGTACCGGCCGACCACGGCGAGGTTGCTCGGGGCCTGGTCGCGGGCGGGCTTCTCGACCAGCCCGGTCACCCGGACCACGTTGTCGACGTCGGCCAGCTCCGGCTCGGCCGGGCTCACCGAGGCGATGCCGTAGCGGTTGACCTCGTCGTCGGGGACCTCGATGAAGGCGAGCACGATGCCGCCGGTGCGCGCCTGGAGGTCGAGCATCTGCGGCAGCAGCGGGTCGTCCTCGGCGGTGAACTCGTCACCGAGCAGCACCGCGAACGGCGCGTCGCCGACGTGCGACTCGGCATAGGAGACGGCGTGCCCGAGGCCCAGCGGCTCGCCCTGGCGACAGGTGTAGATCTCGGCGAGCTCGGACGTGCCGCGTACGGCGGCCAGGCGCTCCATGTCGCCCTTGGCCTCCAGCCGCGCCTCCAGGTATGGCTGGCGGTCGAAGTGGTCGACCATGCTGGTCTTGCCGCGACCCGTGATGAGCAGGACGTCGTTGATCCCGGACCGCGACGCCTCCTCCACGATGTACTGCAGCACGGGCCGGTCCACGACCGGAAGCAGCTCCTTGGGCACCGCCTTGGTGGCAGGTAGGAACCGGGTGGCCAGGCCCGCGGCGGGAATGACCGCCTTGGTGGCCCGCGGTCCACGGACAGTGGCTTGCGTAGGCTGCGCCTTGGGGGTGTGCTCCGACATGTCGCGAGACTAACGGCCCCGAGCCTGCCTGGGGGCCTGTGGGCTGCTCGACGCGCCGCCAGTTGGACACAGCACGCTGCCGACCACCGCGACCTGGAACGTGTCACGCCCGGCGCCCTTGGCCGCGTACAGGGCGTCGTCGGCCGCCTGGAGCACCGCTGAGCCGTTCTGGCCGTGGTCGGGCAGCACCGCCAGACCGATGGAGACGGTCACGTTCACGAACAGGTCCTCGACCCCGTCGCGCGACGGCACCACGATCGGTTCCCGACGGACGGACTCGCACAGCCGCTCGGCCACGGCGATGCCGCCGACCTCGTCGGTCTCGGGCAGCAGCACCACGAACTCCTCGCCGCCGTGCCGGAACGCCACGTCGACCTCGCGGATCTCGTACCGGATGCGCTGGGCGAACTCGGCCAGCACGGCGTCGCCGGCGGCGTGGCCGTAGCTGTCGTTGATCTCCTTGAACCGGTCGAGGTCCAGCGCCAGCACGCACAGGCGGCGGCCGAAGCGGGCCGCCCGCTCGGACTCGCGGCGCAGCGACTCGCGCAGCGAGCGGTAGTTGAACAGGCCGGTCAGCGGGTCGGTGACCGACAGCCGCTGCGCCTCCTCGTGCACCCGTACGTTGTCGACGGCCACCGCGGCCTGCCCGGCGAACGTGCGCAGGGTGACCAGGTCGGCGTCGTCGAACTCGTCGCGCCCCAGCCGGTCGTAGAGCGCCAGCACGCCCCGCGCGCCGGGCAGCGCGCCCGGCGGCAGGTAGCCCGCGTCGGCCAGCCCCGGCGCCGAGAACGGCACCACCATGTACGTGCGGCACGCCGGCTCGCCCGGGTCCAGCAGCAGCCCGTCACGGTCGACCCGACCGAGGCTGGGCACGCCGGTCGCGGCGACCGCGCCGGTGAGCCCCGAGCCGTACGGCACCCGCAGCGTCCCGCGCTCGCCGGTGGTCCACGACTCGTCCAGGCCCTCGGTGCACTGCCCGATCAGCGCCCCGGTCGCCGGGTCGGCCAGCAGCACCACGCCCGCCGAGGCGCCGGTGGCGTGCCGGGCGGTCTGCAGGATCACCCGCAGGATCCGGTCGAGGTCGTGCGTGCCCGCCAGCGTGTCCCCGAGCACGCCCAGGTGCCCGCGCAGCTGGTCGCGGCTGGCCGTCAGCGCCGCCACGTACGTCTGGAGCTCGCGGGTCATGTGGTTGAACGCGATGGCCAGCCGCCCGAGCTCGTCGTCGCCGCGTACCGGCACCCGGGCCTCCAGGTCCCCGCCCGCGACCCGGTCGGCGGCGGCCGCCAGCTCGACCACCGGGCTGGTCGCGGTGCGCGCCAGCCACCAGGCGACGGTCACGGCCATCACCGCGGTCAGCAGCACCACGCCGATGAGCAGCACGTACATGCCGGTCGGCGGGCGGGCGGGCAGCGAGACGGCCAGCGGCAGCGGCTCGCCCGCGACCGGCCCGAGCCGGGACACGAGGTGGCCGTTGGGGGCGGTGGCCACGGCGCCGTCGCCCAGCGCGCGGGCCAGCCCGGTCACCGCGGCCACGTCGGCGTCGCCGACGGTCGTGTGCAGCGCCTCGTCGTCGGCCGCGGCGGCGGTCTCCTGGGGCGCGGGGTCCAGCGCGACGACCTGCCCGTCGTCGGCGGTGTCGGTCGCGTCCGCGGGTGTGTCCGCAGGATCGGCGGTGTCCGTCGCCGGGGTCGGGGCGTCCCCGGCGCCGCCGGCCTGCCCGGACGGCTGCCCGGACGGCTGCTCGGCCGCGTCGCCGGGGTTGCCCGGGTTGGTCTGGTCGCCCGGCTCGGCCAGCGGACCGGCTCCGGTCGGCAGGCCGTCGATCCCGGCCCCATCGGCCGTGGGCTGGCCGTCCTGCGGCTGGCCGTCCTGCGGCTGGCCGTCCTGCGGCTGGCCGTCCTGCGGCTGGCCGTCCTGCGGCTGGCCGTCCTGCGGCTGGCCGTCTGCCGGTGCGGCGGCGTCGGGGTCGGGCTTGGCCTCAGCCTCGGCGGCGACGTCGTCGGCGGCACCGGGGTCGGCCGGGTCTGCGGCCGGGCCGGTGCCGCGGGCGCCGTCGGGCAGGCCGGAGCCGGGCAGCAGGGTCAGCTGCGCGCCACCGGCCTGGGCCAGGCGCTGGATCAGGTCGGCGTCGACGGCGACCGCCGCGGCGACGCTGCCGCCGTCCTTGCCGGGCAGCGGCACGCGGGCCGACAGGGCCTCGTAGCCGCCGATGAGGTCGGCGCGGACCTGCGGATCCGGCCCGGCGCAGTCGGCCCAGGGCGGGGGCGGCGCCTGGCGCGTGGTGTCGCCGCTGGTCCCGCCGTCGATGTGGACGCCCGCGGCCAGGCCGGTGCCGACCAGGTGCTCGGCGACGGCCATGCGCCGGTCGCCGGGTGCCGCGGCGACGGCCTCGGCGACGGCGCGCAGCTGGCCGCAGAGCGAGCCGACGGCGGTGCGCACGGCGCCCGCGGCGACGGACAGCCGCTCGTCGGCCCGCTCATGGGAGACGGTGCTGACGGTCGTGCCGACGAAGAAGGCGCCGAGCAGGACAGGACTGAGGACCACGGCCAGGAAGGCGGTCGTGAGCCGTGCGCGCAGTGTCACACTTCACCCCTTGAAGTCATCCGAGTCAACGCCGGACGCCTCCACGGGGATGCGACGCTAGCGGGTATATGAGGGTTTTATGGGCATATCGGGCACGCCCGCCGACGGGCATCAGGCCGGAGCCGACGGACAACCGCAGGCCAAGCAGGACGTACGCCGGGAGGTGCTCGCGGCCCGGCGCGAGCTTTCCGCCGCGGCGGTCGAGGCGGCGGCGGCCGGGATGCTGGACCGGCTCGGCGCGCTGCTGGCCGGGCGCCGCGGGCTGACCGTCTGCGCGTACGTGCCGATCGGCCGCGAACCCGGCGGCCCCGACCTGCCCGAGCGGCTGGCCGCCCGGCCCGCCGTGGCCCGGTTGCTGCTGCCGGTGCTGCAACCCGACCTGGACCTGGACTGGGCCGCGTACACCGGCCCGGCGTCGCTGGCCGAGGCGGCGCGCGGCCTGCGCGAGCCGGTCGGACCAGCCCAGGGCCGCGCCGCGATCGCCGGAGCCGACCTGGTGCTGGTGCCCGCCGTCGCGGTGGACCGGTCCGGGGTGCGGCTGGGCCGCGGTGGCGGCAGCTACGACCGGGCCCTCGCACGGGTGAGCCTCGCCACACCGGTCGCGGCTCTGCTGTACGACACCGAACTGCGCGACCGCCTCCCCGCGCAGGAGCACGACCAGCGGGTGCACGTCGTGGTCACGCCCGTGCGGACGGCCTGGCTGCGCCCGGTGCCGGGCTGGTCGCCGCCGGACGTGTGATCGGCGACAGACACTTGGCAGGTCACGGCCGCGTCAGGCACTATTGGCACTCGGTATACCAGAGTGCCAGAAATGATCATGGAGGGGAACGTGCCCACCTACCAGTACGCCTGCACCGCGTGCGGCCACCAGCTGGAGGCCGTGCAGTCGTTCGCGGACGAACCGCTGACGCAGTGCCCGACCTGCGAGGGCACGCTGCGCAAGCTCTTCTCCGCGGTCGGCGTGGTCTTCAAGGGGTCCGGCTTCTACCGCACCGACTCGCGCGGCGGGTCCGGCAGCAGCCCGGCCTCCGGCAGCAGCTCGTCCTCGACCTCGACCTCGTCGAGCGGCTCGGCCAGCTCCGCCGGGTCGTCGACCCCGGCCGCCTCGACCTCGTCGAGCAGCAGCTCGACCAGCTCCGCCGCCTGATCGACCGAACGGGCACGACCAAGCTTTATGCCCGTTTTGGGCTATAGTACGGCCGTGCCCGAACTCTCGTGCCCGGCCCGCTGATCAGTCCCAATGCGGCGGACGATCATCCAGCAGCCGGTCGTCGTTGGTCCACGACCGCTCGCCCCAGTGCCGATCGGTGTCGTCGCGCGTCTGCTCCGGCAGCACCGCGACCTCGTCGTCGAGTTCCACGATGCGGTCGTCGTCGCGGCTGCCATGGGAGGCGTCAGTGCTCACCCCAGCAGCGTAGAGCCAGCGGTCCGGCCCGGCCTGCCGGGCTGCCGCGGGGACGCGCCGTGAGCGGCGACGACTACTGGCGCCGCCCCGAGCCCGGGAACGCGGCGAACAGCGCCGAGTCCGCCGCGCCGCACTACGCGGGCCCGCCCGAGACCGTCCCGGCCGCACCGGACTGGCAGCCCGGCTGGACGCCGCCGCACCAGCCGCCGCGCCGCCTGCCCGAGCTCGACCACGACGCGATCGACCGGGCCGAGCAGCGCGCCGACCGGTTCACCTACGCGGTCGCGCTGGCGGCCGGGATCATGTTGCTGATCGTGGCGTGCGCGCAGTGGCGCGGCTGACTCAGATGCTGCCCCAGACGATGTGCGCGCCGGTGTCGCCGGTCTTGAAGACGTAGTAGCCGGTCGCACCGGCCACCAGCAGCGAGATCACGACGATGCCGTACGTCAGGCTGCGCGAGGCCGGGGTCGCCGGCTTCTTGCCCGCGGCGGTGCAGATCAGCACCAGGAACAGCGACAGCACCCCGAGCGCGGTGCCGGTCCAGGCCGCCACGTCGCCGAACTTCGCGTGCGTGCCCACCTGGGAGATGATCTCCTGCGGGTAGTTCTTCGCGATCAGGGTCTTGAGCAGCTCCTCGCCGCTCAGCTTGGCGAACCACAGGGCGGCCGGGGCGGCCACCGCCAGCGCCACCACGGTCCAGCCCAGGAACCGCCGCGCCGGGGGGACCAGCGAGTACACCACGACCGAGAGCACCAGCAGCGGCCCGAAGATCACGGCCGCGTGCACGAGCAGCGGGTGAGCGGGCAGGCCGAGCAGCTCGTTGAACACCGTGCCTCCTGGGTCGCGAAAGCTCTTCGCCAATGGTTTCAGGCTGAGCGTAGACCCGGTGGTGCCACTGAGGTAGAGGAGAAAAACGACGTGTCCCGGGCCACCTAATTCCGCGCTCTTCTTGAGCTGCTCCAACTTGACTGCTGAAATGGTGTTCATGTACGGCGATACGGAGCACCAGGCTCGCCTGCGCGCACGGGGACTGCGGGTCACCCGGCCGCGCCTCGCCGTGCTCGACATCCTCAGCCAGGGCGGGCACCTGGAGGTCGACGAGATCACCCGCCAGGCGCGCGAGCGGCTCGACTCCGTCTCCACCCAGGCCGTGTACGACGTCCTCGGCGCCCTCGCCCGCGCCGGGCTGGCCCGCCGGATCGAACCGGCCGGCTCCCCGGCCCGCTACGAGGCGCGCAGCGGCGACAACCACCACCACATCGTGTGCCGCGGCTGCGGGCTGATCGCCGACGTCGACTGCGCCACCGGCGCGGCCCCCTGCCTGGACCCGAACATGACCCACGGCTTCGCCGTCGACGAGGCCGAGGTCACCTACTGGGGCCTGTGCCCGGCCTGCGCCACACTCTCCGCCGAGGACTGACCCTGCGCCGCTGACTCGACCGCCGACCACGGCTCCCGGGCCGGGACCTCGGCGCCCGCCGGGCACACCCGCCGGAAGTCGCACCAGCCGCACAGCCGGCCCGGTCGGGTCGGGAACGCCTCGTCCGGCGCCGTGCCGCCCGCCAGCGCCTGCTCGGCCGCCACGATGTCGCGCGCCGTCGCCTCGGCCCGGTTCACGTGCCGTTGCAGCGACTCCTCGGTGTGCTCGTGCGACACCACGGTGCCGGTCGGCAGGTGGTGCAGCTCGACGGTGTGGCACGGCTTGCGGAACACCCGGGCGGCGGCGTACGCGTACAGCGCGAGCGCCAGCGAACCGCGGGCGTCGTCGCCGTCCAGGCCGGTGCGGCCGGTCTTGTAGTCGACGATCACCAGCTCGCCGCCCCGCTGGTCGATGCGGTCGGTGCGGCCGCTCAGCGCCAGCACGGCCGTCTTGGCGGCGACGGTGCGCTCCACGGCCAGCGGCTCGAAGTCGGCGGGCAGCTCGGCGACGTACGCCTCCAGCCAGCGCAGGGCCCGCTGGAACACCGCCCGCTCCTGCTCCTCGTCGCGGTAGCCGTCGCGGACCCAGGTCGCGCGCAGCAGCGTCGGCAGGGAGCCCGGCACGCGGCGCTGCGGCGGCAGGTCCCACCAGTTCTTCAGCGCGGTGTGCACGCTGGCGCCCAGCGAGTTGTGGGCCCAGGCCGGGCCCTTCTGCGGCGAGGGCCGGTCCAGGTAGGTGTAGCGGTAGCGGCGGGGGCAGTCCTCGTACGACGAGAGCTTGCTCGGGGTGCAGACGAACAGGCGCTCGGGCATCATGTCGAAGCCGAGCTGTTCGGGGACGTCCCGGCCGCGGCGGGGACTGGGCGTTCGGCTCACCTGGCAGATGTTGCCAAATCAGTGCGACACTGGCCAGGCGACCCGGCGGCCGTGCCGCCCGACCCCCGTTCGACCGGCAGGAAGGCACGACGTGGGACTGCTCAAGTGGCTGCGCGGCGGCGACAGCGTCGCCGCGACGGCGATGGTCTCCGCCGGGCTCGCCGAGATCGACGGCCTGTTCCGGCCCACCAAGCACAAGCAGACCGAGCACGTCGAGGAGATGAGGCAGAAGCGCGTGGACGTGTCCACCGGCGCCGGCATCGACCTCGACCGCGGCGTCGCCGTCATCCGCACCGCGCCCCCGGCCCCGGGACCTGCCTGACCACCGGTCAGTGGGCGGTGGTGTACATCTCCACGAACGCGCCGATCGAGTCCGCCATCAGCTGCACCGCGATGGCCGCGAGCAGCAGGCCCGCGATCCGCGTCAGCACCTCGATGCCGCCCGGCCGCAGCACCTTCACGATGAACCCGGAATAGCGCAGCACCAGCCACACCGCGACCATCACCGCCAGGATGCCCAGCGCGATCGCCACGTAGTCCGCTGGCGCGTCGGCCCGGCGGACGAACAGCATCGTCGCGACGATGGCACCCGGCCCGGCCAGCAGCGGCGTGCCCAGCGGCACCAGTGCGATGTTCGAGGTCGCCTGGTGGTCGGGGTCGTCGGCCTTGCCGGTCAGCAGCTCCAGGGCGACCAGCACCAGCAGCAGGCCGCCCGCGCCCTGGAGGGCGGGCAGCTCGATGTGCAGGTAGTCCAGGATCGTCTGCCCGGCGACGGCGAACACCGCGATCACCCCGAGGGCCAGCGCGACGGCCTGCCAGGCGGCGCGGTGGCGCTCCCGGGCCGGCAGCGCACCGGTCAGCGCGAGGAAGATCGGCACCATTCCCGGAGGGTCGGTGATGACGAGCAGGGTCACGAACACTTCGCCGAAGAACTTCCCATCCACACCGGATGCATAGCACGGCGCGGGCTCCGGGTCAGCCGACTCCCGTGATCGGGGTGACGCCGGTCGCCGCGGACAGGAGGCGTTCCAGCGACTCCGGGGCGGTCGTGTACTCGCCGATGCGGACCTTCTTGTGCGTGCCGTGGTAGTCGGAGCTGCCGGTGGTGAACAGGCCCAGCTCGGCGGCGTGGCGGCGCACCTCGGCGCGTTCGGCGGGGCTGTGGTCGTGGTGGTCGGCCTCCAGCCCGTGCAGCCCGGCGGCGGCCAGCTCCGCGAAGAGGTGGTCGGGCACGACCTTTCCGCGTACGGAGGCGCGCGGGTGGGCGAACACGGTGACGCCCCCGGCGGCCCGGACCAGGGACAGCGCCTCGAACACGTCCAGGTCTGCCTTTGGCAGGCGGTAGCGGCGCCCCAGCCACTGCGGCCCGAACGCCTCCTGGGTGTCGGTGACGAGCCCGGCCCGGATGAGCGCGGCGGCCAGGTGCGGCCGCCCGACGGTGCCCCCGGCGGCGTGGGCCAGCACGTCGTCCCAGTCCACGGGGATGCCGTCGGCGCGCATCAGGTCGACCATGCGCTCGGCGCGGCCCAGCCGCGATTGGCGGACCCGCGCCAGCGCGGCGGCGAGCTCCGGCTGCGCCGGGTCGAACAGGTACGCCAGCAGGTGCAGCGCGATGGACTCGTCCGGCCCGTGCCAGCGGCAGCTCAGCTCCGCGCCCCGGATGAGGGTGAGCCCGGCGGGCAGCGCGGCGGCCGCGGCGGCCCAGCCGCCCGTGGTGTCGTGGTCGGTCAGCGCCGCGACGGTCAGCCCCGCCGCGGCGGCCTCGCGCACCAGCTCGGCGGGCGGGGTGGTGCCGTCGCTGGCGGTGGAGTGCAGGTGCAGATCGATCATGTCAGCCGTTGGCGGTGCCGTACTCGGGGACCAGGCTCCAGTCCGGGGTGACGCCGTCGGGCATCTCGACCGCCAGCTGTCCGCCGTCGTGGCGGCACGCGATCAGGCCGCCCTGCGGCGTCTCGGCGACGGCCTGCACGCTGTCGGCCGTCCACACCGTCGGGGTCTTCTCGCGCGCCCCGCACACCGACGTGACGACCAGCGAGTTGCTCTCGTTGATGCGCACCGCGGCGGCGGCCCGGGTGCGCTGGAGGTCGACGATGCGGACCTTCTCGTCGGCGGTGATGGCCAGCCACTGCCCGTCGGGCGACATCACGCCGGACTGGCCCAGGCCGACGGCGAGCCAGTCCTCGCAGCCCAGGATCTGGCCGAGCTTGAGGCCGGTCTTGGTCGGGGTGACGTCGGCGAGGCAGTACGTCGTGCGGTCGCGCACCACACCCACCGCCTTGCCGTCGGCGGCGCTGGCGTATACCGCGACCAGGGTCTTGTGCCAGGTCTCGCTGTACCGTTCGGGGCCCGCGCTCCAGTAGTCGTACGCGCCGTCGCGGGTCAGCACGACCCCGTCCCCGGCGAACGTGACCGGATGGGCGCCCTCCGGCACGGTGGTCGAGGCCAGCGGCACGCCCTGGCCGGGTTCGTTGACCTTGGTGACGGTGAGCTGCTCCTGCGTGACCGTGGCGATGCGCGAGCCGTCCGAGCTGACCGCCCAGCTGCTCACCACGGGTGCGGCCACGCTGCTGTAGCCGTTGTCGCTCTGCACCCGGACCGTGCTGCCCTCGGAGTACACCCAGCCGTCCGGCACCCGCGCGATCTGGCCGATCCGGCCGCCGCCCTCCAGATTGACCTTGCGGCCGTCCTTCGTCCACACCTGCGCGCCGACCAGCAGGTCGACCAGTTGCGGGCTCTGCGGCGTCTTGGCCTGGACCGCGGCCGTGGTGGCCGCGGCGGGGCCGGTGCCGAACAGGTTCTGGAAGGAGAGGCGGTTGGGGTCGGCCGGCTGCGCCGTACCCCCCATGCCCTGTAGGTAGAGCGCGCCGCCGACGACCGCGGCGAACGCGCTCAGCGTCGCGCCGGCGGCGACGCCCCGGCGCCGCCGGTCGCTCCGGCGGGCATGGCGCAGCGCGCCGCCGGCAGGGTCGACGGAGGCAGGAGGGGTCTGCACGCGAGCCGCGAACATCTCGCGCAGCTCGTCCTCAAGCATGGTGGTCACCGCCCGGATCGGCCGGCCGGCACGGGTGCCGGTCCTGCTGCTTCCCTCCGAGGCGCCGGTACGGCCGGAACCGGCTGCGCGGGCACGGGCACGGCCGCCGCGTCGGCGGTGCCGCCCGCGAGCAGGCCCGGCACCACCTCCGGAACGACCATGTCCAGCACCGGTCGGGCGGTCACCCGCGGCGCCGCCTCCGTCACGGAAGGCAGCCTGCCGGTGACGCCCTCGGCAGCCAGCTTCTGCCGCAGCGTCCCCAGTGCCCGTGAGGTCTGGCTTTTCACGGTTCCTGGAGAGATCTGAAGCATCGCGGCCGTCTGCGCCTCGGACATGTCCTCGTAGAAACGCAGGACCAGCACGGCGCGTTGTCGTGCGGGCAGAGCTTTGACATGTTTCCACAACACGTCGCGGTCAAGCTGCTCTTCGAGGTTGTCGGGGGCGGCCCGTTCGGGCAGGAACTCGGTGGGGCGCTCGCCGTGCCAGCGCCGACGCCACCAGCTCGTCGCGGTGTTGACCAGCACCCGCCGGGCGTACGGCTCGACGGCCTCGATCTGGCCCAGCCGCTTCCAGGCGAGGTAGGTCTTGGTCAGCGCCGTCTGGAGCAGGTCTTCCGCCGTCGACCAGTCACCGGCGAGCAGGTAGGCGGTGCGCAGCAGCGCGGCCGACCGTGCGGTGACGAAGTCGCGGAACTCCTCCTCCATCGCGGAAGGGTGACCCACCGACGCACCTCCCATCGCGGACGCGCCCCGAAGCACGCCCGACCAGGGCGCGCCGAGCGCGCCCTCACCCCGTGGAGAGGTCCGCCGCCGAGTCCCGCGGTGATGGATACCACGTATGCGCGTACCTCACCGCACACACTTGCATATCAGCGCTACCGGATCTAGGTCTGGCAGGACATTTTCCTAGTCACCTAACCGGCGGAACCTAGGAAGCTGCTCAGGCGTCTATTCCTCTTCGGCCTCGCGGCCCAGACGCGCCTCGACCGCGGCCGGCTCGTACATCTCCTCGACGATGCGCAGGTAGAGCTCGTTCGGGTTCGGCATGTGGTCGACCTTGCTCAACGCCTGGTCCTGACCGGCCGACTCCAGCACGAAGGTGCCGTAGTTGAGCATGCGTCCCAGCGGGGACTGCTCGTACTTCATGTCGGTGACCTTGGCCAGCGGCATCATCGCGACCTTGCGCGTGATCAGCCCCTGGACCAGCATCAGCCGCTTGTTGGTGAGGATGAACCGGTCGAAGTACCAGTCCAGCACGTTGAAGGTGACCCAGCCCATGACCAGCGCCCAGATCACCACCGCGAGGACCCCGACACCCGCGCCGGTCGCCTTGACCAGGAAGCCCGACAGGTAGCCCAGCGCGAACGTGGCCAGCACCCCGATCAGGATCGGGTTGGTCAGGTGGACCCAGTGCCGCTTCCACTCGCCGCGGTAGCGCTCGGTCGGGAACAGATACCGGGCGACCATGGTGCTGGGCTCGTCTTCGAGCGGGAGCACACGGCGCGGCCCGATCGGCACACCGGTGGCGTCGAACCGCAGCCCGGCCAGCTCCTCCTCGGAGAAGTGCGGGATGCCGTCAGCGGGCGGCGGCTGCGTCTCACCGGGAGGGGCACCTGCCCCACCGATGCCGCCTGCGGCCGCCCCGACGGTGGCCCGACCGGCGAAGTGCGGATATTCCTCGGCATGGGCCTCGGCGCGCGTACGCGGAATCGACTCCGTGTCACGCTCGCGTCGGCCGGGCCAATCCGGACCGTCGTGGTCCGCACCCGGCTCGTCGCTCGGCTCCTCCGGCCCCAGCCCGCCGATCATCGGGTCAGGCGACCAGGCTGCCGAAGAAGTCGCCGAAGCCCTGGGCGATGTCCATCACGGTGCCGCCCAGCGTCTTCACGACGTTCGCCGCAGAATCAGGCCGGAACGCCACGAAGAAGATCAGAAAGGCGATGCCGCCCCAGGTAAGGATCTTCTTGATCACGTCGCTCTTCCCCTCCGCCTCGCCCACTCCCGTGTCCACACGACATATCTGTGGCCGCGGCGAGACTCAGCGTATCAGTAACGGTGCCTGCCGAGAATCATTAAGGCACATCCTGGGCTGCCATGTAGCAGCGTCCGAACAGGAAAGTACGAAAGCTGACTCAGCGGGCGCCGACCAGGCGCGGAGAGAGCGCGCCGTACACCAGCTCGGCCGGGAGCCAGTCCGCCAGATCGTGCAGGACGACGTCCTCGGTCAGCAGGTAGCCCGCCTGTGCGGGCCAGGTGACGGCGTAGAGCCAGCGGCCGCGGGCCTCGCCCACGTACGCGCTGCGATCGTCGGGAGCACCTACCGCCCACAAAGGAGTGGGGTGCCCGGCAACCTTGACCTTGGCATGGGAGCCGTGGTCGGCCGGGGGGTGGGTCAGCTCCGGGCCGGGATCGGGCCCGGGGATGCCGGCGTACCGGGCGCCCAGGCCGACGCCCGGGTCCTCCGACACCAGCACCACATCGGCCGGGCCGTCGCTGAACGGGGTCGGCCCGCTGCACGCCAGCACTGTGGCGACCACGCCGGTGCGCTCGTCGCCGGCCCAGCCGACACCCGTGACGGTCCACCCGGTCGGCAGCGGCCACATGCACCAGAGCGGCATGCCGGAGACGGCGGCGCGCTCGGTGGTGGCGGCGAAGACCTCGTGATTGACGTGCGCCGCGGTGTACAGCGGCGGAACCTGCCCATCCCGGTCACACAGCCAACCGGAGTGGGCCAGACCCGGCGGCCGCACCGCTCCGCCGCACCGCGGACATGACACCGCGAGACCCATGAGCCCACTGTCCGCCCGAGGATCAGCGCACGTCAAGCAACTCGCCATGATCAGCTCGGCGTTTCTCCCGGCATCAGGCCGCTTACGCCTCAGGACCACCCACCCGGGACGGTCAGGCGGGTGGGGCGGCGTGGGCGCGGATCCAGGCGTGCATGGCCACCGCCGAGGCGACTCCGGCGTTGATCGAGCGGGTGGAGCCGTACTGCGCGATGCTGAACATGCGGTCGCACGCGCCGCGCGCGGCCTCGGACAGGCCCGGTCCCTCCTGCCCGAACAGCAGCACGCAGTGGCGCGGCAGCGTCGCCGACTCCAGCGGCAGGCTGCCGGGCAGGTTGTCGATGCCGATCAGCTCCAGCCCGGCGCCCCGGGCGAAGCCGACCAGGCCCTCGACGGCGTCGTGATGGCGTACGTGCTGGTAGCGGTCGGTGACCATGGCGCCGCGCCGGTTCCAGCGGCGGCGGCCGACGATGTGCACCTGGGCGGCGAGGAACGCGTTCGCGGTACGCACGACGGTGCCGATGTTGAAGTCGTGCTGCCAGTTCTCGATGGCCACGTGGAAGTCGTGGCGGCGGCTGTCGAGGTCGGCGACGACCGCCTCCAGCCGCCAGTACCGGTACCGGTCGACCACGTTGCGGCGGTCGCCCTCGGCCAGCAGCTGCGGGTCGTAGTGCGGGTCGGTCGGCCACGGGCCGGGCCAGGGGCCGACCCCGACCTCCAGCTCATCGTCGGCGTTCACAAGGCCAGGAGCTTATCTCGGGCCGACAGCCCGGTGCCGCCGCGAGCACCGTCATGGCGCCGGGCGGGCCGAGCGGGCCGGGCTGACCGGACCGGCCGGGCGGCCCGGCGGGCGGCCCGGGCGGGCCGAACCAGGGCGGCCGAGCCTGTGCGGCCGAGCCCGTGCGCTTAGCATTGACGCTGGCCTATCTAAAGGACAGTTGGTTCGAATCCGTCCTCTGGATAGCCCAGCGTCAATGCTAAGGCGGCGGCGAAGCCGCCGTTCGGGTCGGTCAGATGTTGCGGAGCGCCTGCTCCAGTTCGTTGAGGAAGTTCTGCTCGGCCGGGCTGCACACGACCCCGCCGATGCCCAGCAGGCCACCGGTACGGGCCGCGCCGCAGACGCGGTCGGCGATGGCCGCGAGCCACGCGCGGTATGCGGTGGCGTCGGCCGGAGTGGCTCTGGCGTCGAGCACCAGCGCGGCGGCACGGCAGCTCACCAGCACCTCGGCGATGGCGTGCGGCGGGTCGCGGAACTGCTCGGCGGTGGGCGGATTCGGGTCGGCCTCGGCATAGATGGCGCCCACGATGGCCTTCACCAGGTCGGAGTCTGAGTCGGCTCCGGCGGCGATGGCGTTGATGCCCGCGACTCCCTCGGCGACGGTACGGCGGTCGCTGTCCGGCTCGGCGGAGGTCGCGGCGATCATGATACGGGCGGGGAGCCGGGTCAGCAGCTCCCACTCGTGCGACTCGAAGGTCAGCGGGGCGATCTCCCGCCGGTACATCTGGCGGGCGACGAGGTGATCTGCAGCGAATTGACTCGGCATGGCGGACCTCCTGCCGTCAGCATATGCCGCGACTCGACAGGAGCGGTGCGAAGCGAACCAATCACCCGGCGCTCACCAGCGCCCGAGATCACCACGCCGTCGACGTGCGCCAGCGCCTTGGCCCTGGCGCTCGCCCGGTGTGGACGGCCCGCCGTTCGCGCAGCCGCCGGACCCGGCCCGACACCCCGAAAGGCTCGGGCGCAACGGTCTCTCTTAGCGGCCCCCGAAGCCCAAGTTACCCAAAGGTAACTATGAGATACGTCTCGGAGCGCCCTATGTACACGCCTGTTGACCTGCGGCAGAATCCTTCAACACAAGCGTGGGCGGCGGGTGCCGGGGAGGGCCCCGCCGTTCACTGCGTTCCGGGGCGACGAAGCCCAGACGGGAGTGACGGACGATGCAGTTCGGGCGCTACTACGAGGAATTCGAGGTCGGGGCCGTCTACAAGCACTGGCCCGGAAAGACCGTCACCGAGTACGACGACCATCTGTTCTGCCTGCTCACGATGAACCACCACCCGCTGCACCTCGACGCCCACTATGCGGCGACGCAGACGGACTTCAAGCGCAACGTGGTGGTCGGCAACTACATCTACTCGCTGCTGCTGGGCATGTCCGTGCCGGACGTCAGCGGCAAGGCCATCGCCAACCTTGAGGTCGAGTCGCTGCGCCACGTCGCGCCCACCTTCCACGGCGACACGATCTACGGCGAGACCACCGTCCTCGACAAACGTGAGTCTTCCTCCAAGCCGGACCGGGGCGTCGTCTCCGTCGAGACCCGCGGCTACAACCAGGACGGCACTCTCGTGTGCATCTTCAAACGCAAGGTGATGGTGCCGAAGCAGCCCTGATCGGGGCAACGCGGCGGCGACCGGCGCTCACGCCGGGCCGCCCGCACCCACATAGCATAGACGCTGGCCTATCCAGAGGACGAATCTTGGAAAAGAGTCCTCTTGATAGGCCAGCGTCTATGTAAAACGGGGGGTGCGACGGCGGGCGCGCAGGCCCTCAGGCCTCGCGGGGCGCGGCAGGCAGCGGCACCGCGCAGGCAGCCGTGCCGCCGGGCATGCGGTGGCGGTTGCGGGCGACCCAGCGGTAGAGCGGCCACAGCACCGCGGTGACCGCGCGCGGCTTCAGCACGTATCCGACCGGCTTCCAGAACGCGTTGCTGGAACGCAGCAGGGCACCGATCGCCTCGGGACCGGCGACGGCCGGGCTGCCGTCCGCGACCCACTGCACCGCCTGCATGCACTGTGCCCGGGTCAGCCCGAGCGAGGCGAGGTCGGCGCGCTGCCAGGCGGACACCTTCGCGCCGGTCGGGATCCACCTGATGACGAAGTTCGCGCACGTGGTGCAGAAGGCGCAGTCACCGTCGAAGATGAAGGTCGGGCTCACGTGCTCATCGTCCCTCGCCACGCCGCCGTGTGCGAGCCCGGATGGCCTGTGCGCCGTGTCACGCCGGATACGGTGGTGAGCGCGGGAATTACCTGTCGCCGGCGGCGGTTTACATGGACGCTGATCGCTTTAAGGATGGGAGCACGACCATGGGCACCGTGGAGTTCACGACCGACAACTTCGTGGAGCAGACCAGCGGGGAAGGCATCACCTTCATCGACTTCTGGGCGGAGTGGTGCGGGCCGTGCAAGCGCTTCGCGCCGGTGTACGAGCGTGCCGCGGAGTCACACCCCGACATCACCTTCGGCAAGGTCGACACGGAGGCGCAGCAGGAGCTGGCCGCGATGTTCAACATCCAGTCGATTCCGACGATCATGGCGATCCGGGACGACGTGGTGGTCTACTCCGAGCCCGGCGCGATGCCCGACGCGGCGTTCACCGACCTGATCAAGAAGGTGCGCGAGATCGACCCGGAGCGCCTCAAGGCCGCCAAGACCGAGCACGAGGACCACGCGCACTAGGCTTCCCAATCTTCGAACATATGTTTGAATAGCGGGGTGCGCTGGAGCAACCTGACCGCGAGCACCCCGACCGACGACGACGCGCCGGCGCAGCTTGAGCTGCCCGGTGCCGTCGTCCGCACCTTCGACACCCCGGGCTTCGCCGGCACCACGTTCTATGAGGTCAAGGCGAAGTCCCTGATCAACCGGGTGACGGGCGACCGGCGCGGGGTGCCGTTCGAATACACGATCAACCCCTACCGGGGCTGCACCCACGCGTGCACCTACTGCCTGGCCGCCGAGACGCCCGTGCTGCTGGCCGACGGGCGCACCCGGCCCATCGCGCAGCTGCGCGCAGGAGACGCGATCGTCGGCACGGTCCGCGACGGGGCCTACCGGCGCTACACCGTCACCCAGGTGCGTGACGTGTGGTCGACGGTCAAGCCCGCCTACCGGGTGACCCTGGCCGACGGCACCGAGCTGGTGGCCAGCGGCGACCACAGGTTCCTCACCGACCGGGGCTGGAAGCACGTGACCGGCGCCCGCACCGGCCCGGGGCAGCGGCCGCACCTGACCACCGGCAACAAGCTGATGGGCACCGGCGCCTTCGCCGAGCCGCCCAAGGAGTCGACGGACTACCGGCGCGGCTACCTGGCGGGCATGCTGCGCCCCGAACCCGACACCGGCGCCTACCGCGATCCATACGGCGAGCAGCCCCGGTTCCGCCTCGGCGGGGAGGAGCCGCAGGCGCTCAGCCGCACCATCGGCTACCTGCGCGAGCTGGGCACGCACACGGCGGAGTTCCGCCGCAGCGGCACGCGCACCGGCCTGAGCACGTACGCCCGGCGCGACCTGGAGCTGGTCACCTCGCTGACCCAGCTGCCCGAGGACCTGGGCGACGGCGACGGGGCGGCAGCCGACTGGGCCAAGGGCTTCCTCGCCGGGGTGTTCGACGCCGAGGGCAGCCACACCCAGGGACTGTTCCGCATCGTGCACAGCAGCCCCGAGCTGGTCGAGCCGACCCGGGCGGCGCTGCGCCGGTTCGGGTTCGCGTTCGCCGTCGAGGACCGGCGCGATCCGATCGGCCTGCTCAGCCTGCGCCTGCTGGGCGGCCTGACCGAGAAGCTGCGCTTCTTCCACCTGGTCGACCCGGCGGTGACCCGCAAGCGCACCGTCGACGGCATCGCGATCAAGGGCAGCGCGCCGCTGCACGTCACCTCGGTCGAGCCGCTCGGCCTGGAGCTGCCCCTGTGGGACATCAGCACCGGCACCGGCGACTTCATCGCCAACGGCGTGGTCAGCCACAACTGCTTCGCCCGCAACACCCACAGCTACCTCGACCTCGACACCGGGCACGACTTCGACTCCAAGATCGTGGTCAAGGTGAACGCGCCGGAGGTGCTGCGCCGCGAGCTGCGCTCCCGCAGCTGGCACGGCCAGCCGATCGCCATGGGCACCAACGTGGACTGCTACCAGCGGGCCGAGGGGCGATACGAGCTGATGCCGGGCATCCTCGCCGCGCTGCGCGACGCGGCCAACCCGTTCTCGATCCTGACCAAGGGCACGCTGATCCTGCGCGACCTGCCGCTGCTGGAGCAGGCCGCCGAGCGGACCCGGGTGTCGGTGGCGATGTCGATCGGCTTCCTCGACGAGCGGCTGTGGCGCGGCGTCGAGTCGGGCACGCCCAGTCCAGCGCGGCGGCTGGACGCGGTGCGGCGGATGACCGAGGCGGGCCTGCGCGTCGGAGTGCTGATGGCACCGATCCTGCCCGGCCTGACCGACTCCGACGAGCAGCTCGACGCCTGCGTCGCGGCGCTGGTCGAGGCCGGGGCCGCCAGCATCACGCCGCTGGTGCTGCACCTGCGGCCGGGCGCCCGGGAGTGGTATCTGGCCTGGCTGGCCGAGCACCACCCGGAACTGGTGCCGCTGTACGAGCGGCTCTACCCCGGGCAGCGGGCATACACGGGGGCGGACTACCAGCGGCTGGTGGCGGCGCGGGTGCGCCGGGCGACCCGGCGGCACGGGATGCCCGCGCGCGAGGAGCTCGCCCGGGAGCTGTCGATCAACGGGTCATCGCCGGTCGAGCCGGAGCGGGCCGAGCCCGCCCCGGACACCCAGCTCACGCTTTGTTGAGCTCCGGGCTCGCGTCGGTGCCCTTGATCCAGCCGACGACCATGCGCTCGGCCACGAACGAGAAGAACGGGATGGTGCCGGCCAGTGCGACGACCAGCATCTTCTTGACGCCCCACTGGGCGCGGCGGGCCAGGTCGGCGGCGAGCACCAGGTAGACCACGTACAGCCAGCCGTGGATCGGGGCGATGACGGTGACGCCGGTGCCGTTGTCGCCGAAATACTTCATGGGCATCGCCACCAGCGTGAGCAGGAGCAGCATCACGCCCACGATCCAGGCGATCACGCGGTAGCGGGTCAGCGCGCCGTTCATCGGAGCTCCTTAGCGGGATAGTCGCCGGGTCGTGCGTCGGGGTGCTCGTTCAGCCACGCCAGGTACTCGTTGTACGCGGCCAGCTGCGGATCATCCGCATCGTCGGCCGCCGCTGTGGCCGGGTTCACCCGCCGGGTGATCACCGGCCGTTCCCGGGGCTCAACGGCCGGGGCAGGCTCGTCGGCACGGTCGCCGCGCAGCGTCTGCCGCATCTCCCGTACCCACATCACGATCACGAAGACCGCGAACAGCGGCCACTCGAAGGTGTAGGCCCAGCTCAGAGTGTTGCCCTCGGCCGCGCGGCCCGCCTGCCACCAGCCGAGAGCCAGAAAGGCGACGACGGCTGCCAGCACCAGGGCGTGCCCGGCCAGCCAGCCGGGGGTGAGCAGTCGTCGCACGGCAGCCAGAGTATCCGACAGCAGCGGCGTGACCGGCCGCACCATAGGCGCGCGTGAGCGGATCTCGTACCCTATCCGCCGTGGTGGGGATGTGGGACGACGAGCGGCGGCGCCGGCTGGCGCTGGCTCTGGGTGGGCTGTGCCTGGTCGCGGCGGCATGGTGGGTGGGTCAGGTGCGCCCGATCGCCCCGTTCTCTCCGGAGGAGCCGTGGACGGTGTGGCCGCTGGTGCTGCTGGCGGTCGCGGCGGTCGGGCGGACGACGTACCTGCGGCGGCGGCGTGCCGCCACCTGGCGGCAGGGCGCGGGCGACGGCGAGCCGGGGCTGACCGTGTCACTGGCGACCGACCTGTGGGTGGTGCTGGCCGTGTTCGTCATGCAGTTGCCGATCATCGCCCGCTACGCCAAGACCGAGAGCGCGGTCGAGTGGGTCGTCGCGGTGGCGGACTCGCTGCTGGCGCTCGGCATCGTGGCCGCGCTGGTGCTACCCGTACGGCAGCGGCGCAACCAGATCGTGCTCAACGCCGACGGCGTACGCGTGCACCGGCACCATTTCCCCTGGTCGGATGTGATCGGGGTGACCCAGGACCCGCGCAGCGGCTGGCGTCTGGCCACCGTGCGCCAGGTGCTGTTCCTGCGCGGCAGCGACTATGGCATGTGGGACCGCGACATGGTGAACGTGATCCGCTTCTACCTGGAGCATCCGCAGCGGCGCGGCGAGCTGGCGCACCTGCCCACCGCACCGCCGGAGCTGGTCAGCGGGCCCGGTACTCCTTGAGCAGGCCGCGCGAGATGATCGTCTTCTGGATCTCGCTGGTGCCCTCGCCGATGAGCAGGAACGGCGCCTCGCGCATCAGCCGCTCGATCTCGTACTCCTTGGAGTAGCCGTAGCCGCCGTGGATGCGGAACGACTCGGTGACGATCTCGTGGCAGTATTCGCTGGCCAGCAGCTTGGCCATGCCCGCCTCGACGTCGTTGCGCTGGCCGGAGTCCTTCAGCCGCGCGGCGTTGACCATGAGCGCGTGCGCCGCCTCGATCTTGGTGCCCATCTCGGCGAGCTTGAACGCGATCGCCTGGTGCTCGGCGATGGCCTTGCCGAAGGTGCGGCGCTGCTGGGCGTACGCCATGGCCAGCTCGAACGCGCGGATGGAGATGCCGCAGGCACGGGCGGCGACGTTGACCCGGCCGACCTCGATGCCGTCCATCATCTGGTAGAAGCCGCGACCGGCCAGGTCGGCGCCGCCGAGCACCGCCGACTCGGGCACCCGATGGCCGTCGAGGACCATCTCGGTGGTCTCGACGCCCTTGTAGCCCATCTTGTCGATCTTGCCGGGGATGGTGAGGCCGGGCGCCGTCTGCCCGAACCCGGGCTCCTTCTCCAGCAGGAACGTCGTCATGTTGCCGTAGACCGTGTCGGCGCCCTGGTCGGTCTTGACCAGCGTCGCCACCACCGAGGAGTACGCCCCGTTGGTCAGCCACATCTTCTGGCCGTTGAGGACGTAGGTGTCGCCGTCGCGCACCGCCTTCGAGGTGATCGCCGAGACGTCGGAGCCGCAGCCCGGCTCGGACATGCTGAAGGCGCCGCGCACCTCGCCGGTGGCCATCCGGGGCAGCAGCCGCCGCTTCTGCTCCGCCGAGCCGTGCTGGCCGATCAGGTACGCCACGATGAAGTGCGTGTTGACGATGCCGGACACCGACATCCAGCCGCGGGAGAGCTCCTCGACCACGAGCGCGTAGGTCAGCAGCGACTCGCCGAGGCCGCCGTACTCCTCCGAGATCGTCAGCCCGAACAGGCCCATGTCGCGCATCCCGGCGAGGATCTCGTCCGGGTATCGGTCATCGTGTTCGAGCTGCTGCGCCCTGGGGATGATCTCCTTGTCGGCGAACTCGCGTACCGTCTCGAGGATCGCGGTCTGCACGTCGGTCAATCCGGGAGTACGGGCGAGACGGGCCATAGTCAGCCTCCAGGGCAGGAACTGAACGAACCTTCAGGTGAGGCGATTATGGGCCGCGCCCAGTGCCCATCCAAGCTGCTTGACAAGGACGTCACTGTGAAAAGGTTCACCGGCCGGTAACGTGCGCCTGCCGGATGTCCGCTCGCCCGAACGAGGAGCCACATGACCTACCCGCCGCCCCCCGGCCAGGACCCCTACGGCAACCCGCCCGCCGGGAACCCCTACGCCCCCCAGCCGCCGGCCACGCCCGACCCGTACGCCGTCCCGGCCACGCCGGACCCGTACTCGGTGCCGCCGGCCTCGGGCAGCCCGTACCAGCAGCCGCCGGTGTCCGCCCAGCCCTACGGCCAGTACGCGTACGGCCAGCAGCCGTACCCGCAGCCGGCCTCGGGCGGCACCAACGGCATGGCCATCGCCTCCCTGGTGCTCGGCATCGCCGGCGTGCTGACCTGCTGCTGCTACGGCTTCGGCGCGCTGCCCGGCCTGATCGGCGCGATCCTCGGCCACCTGAGCATGAAGCAGATCCGGGAGCGCAACCAGGACGGCCGCGGCCTGGCCATCGCCGGTATCGCCACCGGCTGGGCCGGCGTGGCGCTCTCGGTGGGCATGCTGGCGCTGATCGTCATCGGCGTGGTCAGCGACCCGAACCTGCTGAACGACATCCAGAACGGCAGCAGGTAGCAGTCGTCCTGAGACGCCGGTGAGGCGCCGCCCCGTGCCAGGCGGGCACGGGGCGGCGCCTCATCCGCTTCGCGGTTCAGAGACCGACGGCCTTGGCGCTGGCCTCCCATACCCGTGCGGCCAGCTGCGGGTCGCGGATGGCCGGGTTGGGCGGGGTCAGCTTGCGCGAGACGTAGTAGCCGCCGTTGACCAGCTGGGCCGGATCCGCCGTGGACAGCCACACGAGCTGGTCGGCACCCTGCTCCGGAGTGGCCAGACCGGGTGCGATCTTGTAGAACAGCTTCGCCAGCGGGGTGCCGAACCGGGTGCGCACCACGCCGGGGTGGAACGAGTAGCTGAGCAGGTCCGGCCAGCGCCGGGCCGCCTCTGCGGCGAACAGGATGTTCGCCCGCTTCGAACCGCCGTACGCCAGCCAGGCGCTGTACACCCCGCCGGTCCGGTCCAGGTTGTCCGGGTCGAGGCTGCCCGTGTTGTGCGCCACCGATGCCGTGTTCACGATCCGGGCGCCGGGGGCCAGCCGTTCCCGCAGCAGGCTGGTCAGCAGGAACGGCGCCAGGTGGTTGGTCTGGATCGTCAGTTCGTGACCGTCCACGGTGGTGACCCGGGAGCGCGCCACCACGCCCGCGTTGTTGGCCAGCACGTCGATCCGCTCGCCGGACAGCCGCTCGGCCAGTGCCCGCACGTCGTCGAGCCGGGCGAAGTCGGCCAGCGCACCGGCCGGAGCCGGACCGGTCGCCGCCGCCCCGACCAGCGCCAGCGTCGCTTCAACGCGGGCGGCGTCGCGACCGACGACGGTCACCCGCCAGCCCGCTCGGGCCAGGGCGATCGCGCCCGCCTGGCCGATGCCCGAGGTGGCGCCCGTGATCACCACATGACCGGGGTCGTTCACCTTCTGGGACGCCGTGAGATCTTCCACAGTCCCGTTCTCCTCTCGCCGGGGGGAAGGTTACCGTGGCGTCAACTTACTGAACGGTCCTTAAGGAGACTCGATGGCCGCGTTGGGGCGTTCCCGCAGGTCTTGCCTTGCCGTGCCGGGGTCCAGCGTCAAGATGCTCGGAAAAGCCCAGGGCCTGCCCGCCGACCAGGTCTTCCTGGACCTGGAGGACGCGGTCGCCCCGCTGGCCAAGCCCGAGGCGCGCAAGAACATCGTGGCCGCGCTCAACGAGGGCGACTGGGCGGGCAAGACCCGCGTGGTCCGGGTCAACGACCTCACCACGCCGTGGACCTACCGCGACGTCATCGAGATCGTCGAGGGTGCCGGGGCCAACCTGGACTGCATCATGCTGCCCAAGGTGCAGAGCGCCGCGCACGTCGAGTGGCTCGACCTCACGCTGACCCAGCTGGAGAAGACGCTCGGCCTGCCCGTCGGCGGCATCGGCATCGAGGCCCAGATCGAGAACGCCGCCGGGCTGGTCAACGTGGACGCCATCGCCGCGGCCTCGCCCCGGGTGGAGACCATCATCTTCGGCCCCGCCGACTTCATGGCCTCGATCAACATGAAGTCCCTGGTCGTGGGCGCGCTCATCCCGAGCTACCCGGGCGACCCGTACCACTACATCCTGATGCGCATCCTCATGGCCGCGCGCATGCACGGCAAGCAGGCCATCGACGGCCCGTACCTGCAGATCAAGGATGTGGACGGGTTCACCGAGGTGGCCCGGCGCTCGGCCGCGCTGGGCTTCGACGGCAAGTGGGTGCTGCACCCCGGCCAGCTCGACGCGGCCAACGAGGTCTACTCGCCGGCGCAGGCCGACTACGACCACGCCGAGCTGATCCTCGACGCGTACGACTACTACACCTCCGAGCAGGGCGGCAGGCTCGGCGCGGTGATGCTCGGCGACGAGATGATCGACGAGGCGTCCCGCAAGATGGCGCTGGTCATCTCCGCCAAGGGCCGCGCCGCGGGCATGACCCGCACGACCGCCTTCACCCCGCCCGCCTGACCCGCCCGCGGACCCGCCCCGCGCCGCCCCCAGATCACGCAAGTTGCCTGGCAATCGGGCATTCGGGAGTCCCGAATACGCCCGATTGCCAGGCAACTTCGCTAACGATCTTGGGGGTACGGGCTCAGTCGCGCAGCTCGGCGATGCAGCACTTGATGCTGCCGCCGCCCTTCTTCAGCTCGCTCAGCTCGACCGCCACCGGGTGGTAGCCCGCCGCGGCGACCTTCTCGGCGAACGCGGCCGACTCGGTGTTGATCACGACGTTGCGGCCGTCGCTGACCAGGTTGAGCGCGAACGCGAGCGCGTCGGCCTCGTCGGCGATGACGGCGTTCGGGAACAGCTGGGCCAGCACCCGCTGCGACGCCTCGGAGAAGGCGCCCGGGAAGTACGTGACGTTCTCGTCGTCCAGCGCGGCCAGGGCCACGTCCAGGTGGTAGAAGCGCGGGTCGACCAGCTTCAGCGAGATCACCGGGCGGCCCAGGGCCTCGGCGGCCTCGGCGTGCGCGGCGGGCTCGGTGCGGAAGCCGTACCCGGCCAGCGCGATGCCGCCGTGCGCGTTCGGCAGGTACGCGAAGTCGCCCTCGCCCTCGTTGATCTGGGTCGGGGCCACGAAGCGGTAGTCGTCGCCGGCCTCGTAGAAGGCGCGGTGGCCGGCGGCCTCGTCGGCACGCTGCGGGTAGCGGAACTTCGCCCCGTACGCCACGCCGTCGACCACGAACGCGCCGTTGGCCGCGAAGACCATGTCGGGCAGGCCCGGGGTCGGCTTCAGCACGTGCACGGTGTGGCCGAGGTCGACCATGGTCTGGCGGAGGCCGTCCCACTGCTTCACGGCGAGCGCGGTGTCGACCGGGGTGGTGGTGTCCATCCACGGATTGATCGCGTACTCGACGACGTAGTGCTCCGGCGGGCACATCAGGTACGTGCGAGGCCGGGGCTGACGGGTGGGGAGGAGGTCACGCTCTGTCACGATCAGCCAATTTACCCAGCTCCAAGCCCATTTCGTAGCGCGATGGCTTGCGTATCGCGGCGGTCTGTTGCAAACCGGGGGCGTCACACCGACGGTTTGTTAACCGCGAGCGCGGGCAACCGCTCTCACTTGAAGCGGAACAGCCGTAGCGAATTGGTCACGACGAAGATGCTGCTCAGCGCCATCGCGGCGGCCGCGAGCACCGGCGTGACCAGCCCGGCGGCGGCCAGCGGCAGCGCGGCGACGTTGTAGGCGAACGCCCAGAACAGGTTGCCCCTGATCGTGGCCAGCGTGGCCCGGGACAGCCGGATCGCGTCGGCGGCCGCGTGCAGGTCGCCGCGGACCAGGGTCAGGTCGGCGGCCTCGATCGCGGCGTCGGTGCCGGTGCCCATGGCCAGCCCGAGGTCGGCCGCGGCCAGGGCGGCCGCGTCGTTGACCCCGTCGCCGACCATCGCCACCCGGTGCGCGCCGCCGTCCTGGGCCCGGCGCACCGCGTCGACCTTGCCGGCCGGGAGCACCCCCGCGATGACCTCGTCGATGCCCACCTCGGCGGCGACGGCGCGGGCCGGCCCCTCGGCGTCGCCGGTGAGCAGGACCGGCCGCAGGCCGAGGGCCTTGAAGCGGGCGACCGCGTCGGCCGAACCGGGCTTGACCGTGTCCGCCACCAGCAGCCACCCGGCGAACACCCCGTCGAGGGCTACCGCCACGGCGGTGCGGCCGCCGTCAAGAAGCGGCCCCGCCATCCCGGAGAGCGAGCTGAGCTGCTGCTCGTCTCGCTGACGCGAGCCGGCGAAGGTGCCCTTCCGGTCCCCCTGAGCGGGGATGGCGGCCACGCCGTGGCCGGCGAGGAGGCTGGCGCGGCCGACGAGGACCGTGCGGCCTGCGACGGTGCCCTGGGCGCCCAGGCCCGGTAGGGAGCGGAAGTCGCGCACCGGGGCGGGCGCGATGCCGCGGGCGGCGGCGCCCGCCACGACGGCGCGGGCGATCGGGTGCTCGGAGGCGTGCTCGACGGCGGCCGCGGCACGCAGCAGCTGCGCCTCGGTGATCCCGGCGGCGGGCAGGACCTCGACCAGGCTCATCACGCCGGTGGTGACGGTGCCGGTCTTGTCCAGCAGCACGGTGTCGACCCTGCGGGTGGACTCCAGCACCTCGGGGCCGCGGATCAGGATGCCGAGCTGGGCGCCCCGGCCGGTGCCGACCAGCAGCGCGGTCGGGGTGGCCAGTCCCAGCGCGCACGGGCACGCCACGATCAGCACGGCGACCGCGGCGGTCACGGCCGCACTGGTCACGCCCCCGTCGTACGCGGTCCAGAAGCCGAACGTCGCCACCGACAGCGCGACGACCACCGGCACGAACACCGCCGACACCCGGTCGGCCAGCCGCTGCACCGGCGCCTTGCCCGACTGCGCCTCGGTGACCAGCTTCGACATCTGGGCGAGCTGCGTGTCCGCGCCGACCCGGGTGGCCCGCACGACCAGGCGCCCGCCCGCGTTGACGGTCGCGCCGACGACCCGGTCACCCGGCCCGACCTCGACCGGGACGCTCTCGCCGGTGAGCATGCTCGCGTCGACCGCGCTCGCCCCCTCGGCGACCTCGCCGTCCGTGGCGATCTTCTCGCCGGGGCGCACCACGAACAGGTCGCCCACGGCCAGGCTCGCGACGGGCACCCGCACCTCGGCACCGTCGCGCAGCACCACCGCGTCCTTGGCGCCCAGGTCGAGCAGCGCGCGCAGCGCGGACCCGGCCCGCCGCTTGGCCCGGTGCTCGAACCATCGCCCGGCCAGCAGGAACGTGGTCAGCGTGGTGGTCACCTCCAGGTAGAGGTGCATGCCGGGGTCGTCGGTGCGCGAGGCGAGCCAGCTCAGCGACATGGTCATGCCGGTCGTCCCGGCGCCGCCGAAGAACAGCGCCCACCCGCTCCAGCCGTACGACACCAGCACGCCGAGGCTGATCAGCGTGTCCATGGTGGCGGTGCCGTGGCGGGCGTTGAGCAGGGCGGCGCGGTGGAACGGCCACGCCCCCCACACCGCGACCGGCGAGGCCAGTGTGAACGCCAGCCACTGCCAGTTCGGGAACTGGAGCGCCGGCACCATGCTGAGCAGCACCACCGGCACGGTCAGCGCCGCGGTGACCAGCAGCCGCTGCCGCAGCGGGTCCGGCTCGGCCCCCGCGTCCGGCGCGGCCTGCCCGGAGTGCTCGGGCTGCTCCGGCTCCGGCACGCTGGCGGTGTAGCCCGTCGCCTCGACGACCTTGACCAGGTCGTCGAGCGACACGTTCGGCGGGTAGGTCACGTGGGCGGTCTCGGTGGCGAAGTTGACCGTCGCGCTGACCCCGTCGACCCGGTTGAGCTTGCGCTCGACCCGGCCCGCACAGGTGGCGCAGGTCATGCCGCCGATACCCAGCTCGATGACCTGCGCCTGCCCCGTCGCCATGACGTCCTCCCCGCGCGGACTACTGGCCGGGTGCCGGGACGACCAGGGTGAACTCGGCGGTGTGGACCTTGCCGTCGGCCTGGAAGTCGAAGTACATCCGGTAGGTGCCGGCGCTGGGCGCCGACAGCCAGAACTTGACCCCGCCGTTGACCAGGGCGGGTTCGGGGTGCACGTGCACGTACCCGAGGTCGAGGTCGCGCAGGACCACGAGGTGGCCGAACGACCCGAGGTAGGGCTGCATGGTGACCGGCTTGCCGTCGCGGGTGACCGTGAACAGCATCGGCTGGCTCGCACCGATCATGGTGGCGCCCTGGTAGGCGACGGTGTAGCCGCCCGTCTCGGTCTGCTGGGCCGCCGCCGGCAGCGCCTTGGGCGCGTAGTCGCCGGCCACGGTCAGGTCGGTGCCCAGTGCCACGGCGGTCTGGATGCCGGCCTTGTCGACGGCGGTGAAGTCGGCGTACGCCCGCCACAGGCCGGGCTTGTCCAGGTCGGCGGTGACCGACCAGGTGCCGTCGGCGGCCATCACCGGGTGCAGGTGCTGGTAGCCGGTGAGGTCGCGGCGCACCACGACCAGGTGCAGCGGCTTGTCGTGCACGACGGCGAAGTTCGTGGCGGCGCTGCCGTCGCCGGCGCGGATCACGAACGACAGCTGCCGGGTGCCCGGCTTGTCGAAGGTGGTGGTCGCGGGCACCAGCGTGTAGCCGCCGGAGCTGATCGACAGGCCGCCGACCTCGGATCCCGCGCTGGCCAGCGGGCTGTGCACGTGCGCGCCCGGCGCGGCGGAGCCGGTGGGTGCGGGGGCCCCGGTGGTCGCCCCCTCAGTGGGGCTGCTCGGCGGCCCGAGCAGCTTGCCGAGGGTGAAACCGACCACGAGCGCGACGATCAGACCGGCCACGATGAGCCCGATCCGCGACCCGGCCGGGTCGAGCACCGGCTTGGCCGACTGTGCCCGGACCACCGGCTCGGCGGCCTGCTCGGTGGTCGACGGCGACTCAGGCATCGATGCCCGCCAGCTGGTAGCCGGCCTCGTCGACGGCGTTGCGCACCTCGTCGATGGGCAGCACCGAGTCGCTGGTGATCTCGGCGGTGCCCGCGGCGAGGTCCACCTGGACGTCGCGCACGCCGGGCAGCGCGGTCAGCTCGGCGGTCACCGCGGTGACGCAGTGCCCGCAGGTCATCCCCGAGATCTGGTATGTCGTCCGAACCGACATCGTTGGCTCCCTATGACCGCACCAGGCGAGCGATCGCCTCGGTGGCTTCCTTGACCTTCGCAGTGGGGTCGCCCGCCCGGGCGGCGTCCACCACGCAGTGGTTGAGATGTCCTTCGAGCAGGCCGACCGCGACCGCCTGCAGGGCGCGGGTGGCGGCCGAGATCTGCGTCAGGACGTCGATACAGTACGTGTCCTGCTCGACCATCCGCTGGAGGCCGCGGACCTGTCCCTCCACCCGCTTCAGCCGCGAGAGCAGGGCCTGCTTGTCGTCGGGGTGGCTGTAGCCGACCGGGGCGCTGTCTTCCACGATCACCACGGTACCCCCAGGGGGTACGGGATGGGCAAGCCTGCGCCGCTGGTAGATGCCCACTTGCACCGATCATGCAGTTTTGTCGTTGTTCACCACGTGTCGAACTCCGCCAGGCGGCGCAGGATGCTATGGATGGGCGCGACCGCGCTCGCGTCCGCGCTGCTCTTGTCCGGCGTGGCGCACGCCGAGCCCTCCCGCGCCGACCTCGACCGCGAGATCCGCAAGAAGTCGGACCAGCTCGAGGTGATCGTCGAGAAGTACCACGCCCTGCACGAAGACCTGTTGACCACGCAGACCCAGACCGACGTGCTCCAGCGGCAGATCGACCCGCTCCAGCGGGAGATCACGGCGCGGCGCGGCGCGATCGGCCGCCTCGCCGACGCGGGCTACCGGGCGACCCGGTCCATGTCGCTCACGCTGCTGCTCGACGCGGGCAGCACCCGGCAGATCCTCGACCGGTTGCTGCTGATGAACGAGTACACGCTGCACCAGCAGCGCGAGATCGAGTCCCTGGCGCAGACCTCCCAGCGCTGGGACACGGCCAAGCGCACCCTGGACGCCCTGCTGACCCAGCAGCGCGAGCAGCGCCGCCAGCTCGCCACCCAGCGCACCGCCATCGAGAGCTCCATCACCGAGCTGCGTACGCTGCGCGACCGGTTCTCCCTCCACGGCGGCGCCCGCGCCGATCTGCGCCCGGACCGGCCGATGCGGCTGCCCCGGGTCGCCCGGGGCGCGGACGAGAAGGTGGTCCGGTTCGCGCTCGACCAGGTCGGCAAGGGCTACCGGTGGGCCGGGGAAGGACCGGACGGCTACGACTGCTCGGGGCTGGTCGCCGCGGCGTTCCACCGGATCGGGATCGACCTGCCGCACAGTTCCGGCCGCCAGGAGCAGCGCAGCCAGGCGATCAGCCGGAGCCAGCTGCGCGCCGGCGACCTCGTCTTCTTCTACGGCGACCTGCACCACGTCGGCCTCTACCTGGGCGGCGGCGAGATGGTGCACGCGCCCCAGTTCGGCGAGCGGGTGCGCGTCGACCCGATCGACTCGCTGCCGATCCACAGCTTCGGCCGCGTCGTCACCCCGTCCGGCTGACCGCGGCCGGGCTGACCGCAGACACGCCGCGGCCCGCGGAGGGTGTCCCCCGCGGGCCGCGCGCGTCGAGCTCTTCTAGTACACCGAGACGTGTACGTGGTTCGTATGGTCGCCGGCTGGTGAGTCGCCGCAGTTGGACCCGGTCGCCGAATATCGGTGCCAACCTGCGCCGACGGTCCACACCTGGCAGTAGAAGATCACATACATCAGGCCCAGGCGGCTGGCGTTCTTGACGTAGAACGCGGCCAGTTTCGAGCCGTAGAGCTTGCTGTCGCCGGTGGCCGACGAGTCGTGGAACCCGTCCGTCTCCGTGGAGAAGTCGCAGGCCCGGCCCTTGGGGTGCTCGTACATGTCACCGGGGCGGTAGCAGGAGACGTACCGCTTGAAGCCGGCCTTCTGCGCCTCCTCCATCGCGTGGAGGGTGCGCGGGGTGATGCAGCCGTTGGTGGTCGGGTCGTTGATGCTGCACGTCTCCTTGGGCCAGGTGCCGTCGGAGTTGCGCTTGGCCGGGACCGCCAGCGGCGAGGTCGGGTCGACCCAGCCGTTCGTGGCGTACCCGCCCAGCGCCGACAGCTCCCGCTCGGCGGCCTTGCGCAGCCGGGCCAGGTCGTTGAACAGCTTGGCCTGCTCCTTGACCTCGGCGTCGATCTGCGCCTTGGCCGCGTCGGCCTCCTTGCGGGTGGCGACCAGCTCGCCCAGGGTGGCCTCGTCGCGGGCGGTCATCCGCTCCAGGGCGGCCATCCGCTTGAGGAAGTCGTCCGACCCGGTGGCGTTGAGCATCGTCTCGAAGACCCCCAGCCGGCCGGTCTTGTACGCCTCGGCGGCGTACTTGACCACCGAGATGCGGGCCCGCGCGTACTTGTTCTCCGCGACGACCAGTTTGAGGTTGGTCGCCTGCTGGTCCTTCTTCGACTTCTCCAGCGCCGCTTCGGCCTCGATGTACTGCCCGGCGACGGCCTCCAGGTTCTTGCGGACCTGGGCGACCTTGGCGTTCGGGATCTCGTTGGGTTCCGCCGCGGCCACAGCCGGGAATCCGCCCACCAGCACGGCGAACGCCGTGAGCGCGGTGAGGGCGGACGCGAGCCGTCGGCGGCGGGGGCGCACCGTGAGGAGCACGGACGTGAATCCTTCCGTCGGGCGCCGCGCAGTGGTGCGGAAGGAGCACGCGGCGGCGACCGCAGCAGGGTTCGGGGGACGCCTGCAGACGCGCGGCCGCGCGACAGATTAACCCGGCGCGGCGCCGTCGGAAAAGTTGTTCACGCCAGCAATACGCTGCGTACCAGCTCAAACACCGCACTGTCACGGCAGATGAGCAATCCGAGCTTCGGCCGGGCCGGGTCGTAGTCGGTGCCGTCGAAGTGGCGCACCACGCCCCCGGCCTCGCGGATCAGCAGCGCACCGGCGGTGTGGTCCCAGGGCAGGCTGCGCCAGAACATGGCGAAGTGGCGGCCGGACCGGATCAGGTTCGGGTACTCGTGCGCCGCGCAGCGGAAGCCGGGGACGGTCTCGGTCAGCAGCGGCAGCCGCGCGGTCACCTGCTCGCGCAGCTCCTGCGGCAGGTACCTGGTCATCACCGCGCCCCGCAGCTGCTCGGCCGCGACCGGTGTGTGGTCGAACGCGACCCGCTCCCCGTCGATGTACGCCCCGGCGCCCGCCTCGGCGACCGACAGCGTCCCGGCCACCGGCTCGTAGATGGCCCCGAGCACCGGCACCCCGCCGCGCAGCAGCGCGACCATCAGCCCGAACGGCTCGCGTCCGGCGGCGTAGTTGGCGGTGCCGTCGATGGGGTCGATGACCCAGACCGGCCCCGGGTCGTCCAGCCGCGCCAGCACGCTCGGGTCGGCGGCGACGGCCTCCTCGCCCACCACCAGCGAGCCCGGCAGCAGGTCGGTCAGGCGCCGGGTGAGCGCGGCCTCAGCCTCGCGGTCGGCGACGGTGACCAGGTCACCGGGGCCCTTCTCGATGACCTCCCCGGCGGCGAGGTTGCGGAAGCGCGGCAGCACGATCTCCTCGGCGACGTCCCGCAACACGCCCACCACCTGGTCGATCATCGGTGTCACCCTCCGTTGCCGGTCTATGATCACGTACATGGTCGCACGGAGAACCGGCCGTCAACTCGCCGCCGTAGCGCTGGCGGCGGTGCTCGCGGGGGGCGCGCTGGCCGGATGCAGCGGCGAGGGCGCGACAGCCACCTGCAGCACGAGCACCTGCACGATCACCTTCGACCGCACCGTCAACAACGCCAAGATCTCGATTCTGGGCGTCGAGGTGCAGCTGGTCAGCGCCAACGCGGACACGGTGACGCTGAAGGTGGCGGGCAACCAGGTGACCGTCAACCGCGGTGACGGGGTGAAGGTCGGCGATCTGAGCGTGAAGGTAACGTCGGTCACCGACTCCCAGATCGTGGTCGAGGCCAGCCGCAACGCCGGCAACTGATGGAGCCGGACTACTTCGCCCACCCCAGCGCCGACGTCGAGCCCGGGGCGCGGATCGGCGCGGGCACGAAGATCTGGCATCTGGCGCACGTACGGGCCGGAGCCGTCGTCGGCGCGGGCTGCGTGCTGGGGCGCAACGTGTACGTAGACACCGGCGCGGTCGTCGGCGATCTCGTGAAGATCCAGAACAACGTCTCGGTCTACCACGGGGTGACCCTGGAGGACGAGGTCTTCGTCGGCCCGTGCGCGGTCTTCACCAACGACCTGCGGCCGCGGGCGCAGAACCCGGACTGGCAGATCACCCCGACCGTGGTGCGGCGCGGGGCGTCGATCGGCGCCAACGCGACGGTGGTGTGCGGGACGGAGATCGGCCCGTACGCGATGGTGGCCGCCGGCGCCGTGGTGACCCGCAGCGTCGCCGCCTACCAGCTGGTGGCGGGCAATCCGGCCCGGCACCTGGGCTGGGTCGACGAGCGGGGCGAGGTCGTGTCGCGCGACGCCGCGCGCCCCGTCGGCCTCACCCTCTGAGCCCCGCCGCGATCGCCCTGGCCAGCCGCGCCACGTAGTCGCCGGGCAGCGGATGGCGCGCCACGGCCAGGTGCCAGTAGACCGGGCCGACGAGCAGATCCAGCGCGAGCACCGGGTCGGTGCCCTCGGGCAGCTCGCCCCGGGCCACCGCGCGCTGGATGACCAGCACCCCCATCTCGTGCTGGGTGTTGCGCAGGGCCTGCTGGAGGGTCTCGGCGATCTGCGGGTTGCGGGCGGCCTCGGCCAGCAGGTCCGGGATGATCTGCGAGGCCAGCGGGTGGCGCAGCGCCTTGGTCAGGATGGTGAGGAACAGCGTGAGGTCGCCGAGCAGGCTGCCGGTGTCGGGCAGGGAGAGCTTCTGGCTGGCGACGCCGGAGACGATCTCCAGCACGAGTTCGAGCTTGGAGCTCCAGCGGCGGTAGACGGCGGTCTTGGCGACGCCGGCCCGCCGGGCGACCGCCTCGATCGACAGACGGCCGTAGCCGACGGCGGCGAGCTCCTCCACCACCGCGTTCTGGATCGCCTCGGTGATGTCTCCGCGGAGCACGGCCGCCCCGGCTGGGGCTCGACGGGTCTGTGGCAGCACATCGATACAATAGCGCAGCGACGCAACGGTTGCGTTGCGACGTGAGCCCCACTAACATCATCTTCGAGTACGTCGCTACGGTGGCGTTCCATCCTCGACGTCGGCTACCGTGTGTCACCGTTGACGTCCCCCACCAGGAGATCGGAGCCCGTACCATGGCAGACGCTGTGGTGACTGAGCCTTATCCCGCCCTAGCGCCGGCTCAACTCGCCGCCCGGCACGGTCTCCGCGTCGCCGGTGCACGCCCGGGTCTCACGGAATACGTCCGCAGACTGTGGGCCTACCGCCACTTCATCGTCTCGTTCGCGAACGCCAAGAACATCGCCACGTTCAGCAGCGCGCAGCTCGGCCAGCTCTGGCACGTGCTCACCCCGCTGACCAACGCGGGCGTGTACTTCCTGATCTTCGGCGTCATCCTCAACACCCGCCACGGCATCGACAACTTCGTCGGCTTCCTGTGCGCGGGCATCTTCATCTTCGGCTACACGCAGCAGGTCGTGACCGCCGGCACCAAGGCGATCAGCGACAACATGAACCTGATCCGGGCGCTGCAGTTCCCCCGGGCCAGCCTGCCGATCGCGGCCACGATCACCCAGCTCCAGCAGATGGCGTTCGCCATGGCCGTGCTGCTGGGCATCGTCGTGGTCACCGGCGAGCCGATCACGTTCAAGTGGCTGCTGCTGATCCCGCTGCTGCTGCTGCAGAGCCTGTTCAACGCCGGTATGGCGATGCTGTTCGCCCGGCTCGGCTCGAAGATCCTGGACCTGAAGCAGGTGGTGCCGTTCCTGCTGCGCACCTGGCTCTACGCCTCGGGCGTCTTCTTCAGCCTCGGCACCGCCATCAAGAACGCGCCGCACTTCGTGAAGGTGCTGCTCCAGCTCAACCCGATGGTTCCGTTCATCGAGCTGACCCGGGAGATCCTCGGGGTCAGCAGCGGCATCAAGCCCGAGTCGGTGCCCGCGATGTGGGCGGTCGCCGCCGGTTGGGCGCTGCTGCTCAGCGTGGGCGGGTTCCTCTACTTCTGGCGCGGTGAGAAGGAGTACGGCCGTGGCTGACAAGCGCATCCCCACCGTCATCGCCGAGGACGTGCACATCACCTACCGGGTGCACGGTGCGAAGAACAAGGACACCTCCCCGCTCGGCTCGCTCAAGCGGATCGTCAAGCGCGAGCCGTCCGGCGTGGTCCGCGAGGTGCACGCGGTCAGGGGCGTCAGCTTCGTGGCGTACGAGGGCGAGGCCATCGGCCTGATCGGCTCCAACGGCTCGGGCAAGTCCACGCTGCTGCGCGCGGTCGCTGGCGTGCTCCCGTCGAACAAGGGCGCGATCTACACCAAGGGCCAGCCGTCGCTGCTGGGCGTCAACGCCGCCATGATGAACGAGCTGACCGGCGAGCGCAACGCGCAGCTGGGCTGCCTGGCCATGGGCATGACCAAGGCGGAGGTCCGCGAGGCCACGCCGCAGATCCTCGAGTTCTCGGGCATCAACGAGCGCGGCGACTTCGGCTCGCTGCCGATGCGGACGTACTCGTCGGGCATGGCGGCGCGGCTGAAGTTCTCGATCGCCGTGGCCAAGCGGCACGAGGTGCTGCTGATCGACGAGGCGCTGGCCACCGGTGACGCGCTGTTCCGGCGCAAGAGCGAGGAGCGGGTGCGCGAGCTGCGCGCCGAGGCGGGCACCGTGTTCCTGGTCAGCCACTCGCTCAGCTCGATCCGCGACACCTGCGAGCGGGTCATCTGGCTGGAGTCCGGTGTGATCCGTGCCGACGGCCCGACCGAGGATGTCGTGCCCGAGTATGAGGCATTTGCCAATAAAAAGTGACCTCCTGCCGCGAGGATAGAGACTGACCTGGCCCGAAAGGCCGGTCAGTCTCTTGCGGTTTTGGAGGGCGTTGTGGATGGTGCGCTGATTCCGCCGGCCCGGCCCGTCATCGGCGAGGCCGAGATCGACGCGGCGGTCCGGGTCCTGCGCAGCGGCCTGGTCGTGCAGGGCCCCGAGGTCGCCGCGTTCGAGGACGAGTTCTCCGCTCTGGTCGACGGCCGGCACTGCGTCGCCGTCAACTCGGGCACCTCCGCGCTGCACCTGGCCGTGCTGGCCCTGGGCATCGGACCCGGCGACGAGGTGATCGTCCCGTCGTTCTCCTTCGCCGCCACCGCCAACGTGGTGCGCCTGGCCGGGGCCGAGCCGGTCTTCGCCGACATCGAGCCGGGCAGCTTCTGCCTCGACCCGGCCGCCGTCGCCGCCGCGATCTCGCCGCGCACCGCCGCGATCATGCCGGTCCACCTGTACGGCCACCCGGCGCCCATGGACGACCTGATGCCGCTGGCGCAGCGCCACGGCCTGGCCGTGATCGAGGACGCCGCGCAGGCCCACGGCGCCGCGCTGCGCGACCGTCCGGTCGGCACGTTCGGGGCGGCGGCCTGCTTCAGCTTCTACCCCACCAAGAACATGCACACGCTCGAAGGCGGCATGATCGCCACCGACGACGCCGGGCTGGCCCGCGTCATGCGCCTGCTGCGTAACCAGGGCATGGAGCAGCGGTACGCCAACGAGCTGGTCGGCTTCAACCTGCGGCTGACCGACGTGGCCGCCGCGATCGGCCGGGTGCAGCTCCAGCAGCTGCCCGGCTGGAACTCGCAGCGCCGCAGCAACGCCAAGTATCTCGACGCGCGGATCACCGGGGCGGTGGTGCCGCCGGTCGCCGACGCGGCCCGGCACGTGTACCACCAGTACACGGTGCGGATCGCCGGGGACCGGGACGCGGCGCGGGCGGCCCTGGCCGAGCGCGGCGTCGGCACGACGGTCTACTACCCCACCCCGATCCACCGGCTCTGGCCGTACCTGGTGGACGGGCGGCCGCAGTGCCACCTGCCGGAGACGGACCGGGCCGCGGCGCAGGTGCTGTCGCTGCCGGTGCATCCCAGCCTCACCGCCGACGAGCTGGAACGGGTCGCCGACGCGGTGAACACCCTGGCCGGTGTGCCGTGACCGCCCTGGAGCGGCCGCTGCGCGCCGGGCTGGTCGGGCTCGGCGCGATGGGCCGCAACCACGCCCGGGTGCTGTCCGGGCTGCCCGGGGTGGAGCTGGTCGCGATCGCCGACCCGGCCGGGGACGCCACCGGCGCCGCCCGGGTGCCGGTCGTGGGCAGCGTCGCCGAGCTGATCGCGCGCCGGATCGACTACGCGGTGGTGGCCACGCCGACGGCGTACCACGAGCAGATCGGGCTGGAGCTGGCCGCGGGCGGCGTGCACGCGCTGATCGAGAAGCCGCTCGCGCCGAGCCTGGAGGCGGGGCAGCGGCTGGTCGACGCGTTCGAGGCGGCCGGGCTGGTCGCCGGGGTGGGCCACATCGAGCGGTACAACCCGTCCCTCCAGAGTCTCCAGACCCGGCTGGAGGCCGGGGAGCTGGGCGAGGTGTTCCAGGTGGTCACCCGGCGGCAGGGGCCGTTCCCGAACCGGATCGCCGACGTGGGCGTGATCATGGATCTGGCCACCCACGACATCGACCTGACCAGCTGGGTCACCGGGCAGGCGTACACGGCGGTGTCGGCCTGGTCGATGTTCCGCAGCGGGCGCCGCCACGAGGACATGGTGTCGATCATCGGGCGGCTGGGCCCGACCGTCAGCACGAACCACCTGGTCAACTGGCTCAGCCCGCTCAAGGAGCGCTCGACCGTGGTCACCGGCGAGCGCGGCTGCTTCGTCGCCGACACGCTCACCGCCGACCTGACCTTCTACGCCAACGGCGCGATCAGCACCGAGTGGGAGGCGCTGCGGGCGTTCCGGGGCGTCGCCGAGGGCGACATGATCCGGTACGCGATACCCAAGCGCGAACCGCTGCTGGTGGAGCACGAGCGGTTCCGCGACGCGGTCGAGGGCAAGCCCAGCGACATCGTGACCCTGCGCCAGGGGCTGCGCACCGTGGCCGTGGCCGCGGCGGTGCTGCGGGCGGCCCGGTCGGCGCAGGTCGTGACGATCGACGAGGTGCCGGTATGAGAGCCCCGCGCGTGCTGTACCTGGCCTTCTACTACCCGCCGAGCCGGGCCAGCGGCGTGTTCCGCGCCCTGGCCACCGGCAACCACCTGGCGCGTGCCGGGTGGGACGTGACCGTCTGCACCGCCCCGCGTGAGTTCTTCAGCGAGCGCCTGGCCGGGGCGGTGGACGAGTCGCTGGACACCGAGGTCGACCCGCGCGTCCGGATCGAGCGGGTGGCCGCGGGCGACTACCACTGGGAGACCGACGTGCGCCGGTTCGGCGCCGTGCGCCGCCACTTTCCCACCGTGGTGGACAAGCTGCACCGGGGTGCGCAGAAGCACGTCTTCGGCGAGCGGTATCTCGGCTGGGCGCCCGGGGTGCTGCGCCGGGCCGTGTCGCTGCACCTGAAGGAGCCGTTCGACCTGGTGGTGGCCACCGGCAACCCGTTCGTGTCGTTCGCGCTGGCGTGGGCGCTGGGCCGGGTGCTGCGGGTGCCGTACGCGGTGGACTTCCGGGACGCGTGGACGTTCGACCAGTTCACCGAGAAGGTGCGCTTCCCCGAGGGCGGGCGGATGATGCGCTGGGAGGCGCGGGTGCTGCGCGACGCCGCCGAGATCTCGTTCGTCAACAGCGGCATGCTGCGCTGGTATGCCGAGCGCTACCCGTTCGCGGCCGACCGGATGACGGTGGTGCCCAACGGCTGGGAGCCGGAGATCCTGGGCACGCCCGCGTTCCGGCCCAGCCAGGAGAGCCGGCCGCTGTCGTTCGGCTACCTCGGCACGGTGACCCCGTACCTGCCGCTGGACGTGCTGTTCGACGGGTGGCGGCGGGCCCGCGAGCACGCGCTGCTGGCCGACGCGACCCTGGACATCCACGGCCACCTCGGCTTCTTCCCCGACCAGCGCGACGAGTTGCTGTCGCGGCTGCCGCTCGACGACGGGCTGGGCGTGCGCTACCGGGGCGCCTTCGGCAAGGCCGACGCCCCCGACGTGTACGCGAGCACCGACGTGCTCGTCTTCTGCGTCCCCGGCGCCCGCTACGTCACCACCGGCAAGGTCTTCGAGTACATGGCGGCCGCCAAGCCGATCGTCTCGGTGCACCAGCCCGAGATCGCCGCCGCCGACGTGCTGCGCGACTACCCGCTGTGGTTCGCCGGGGACCGCCTCGACGCCGACAGCGTGGCCGAGTCCCTGGTCGCCGCGGGCAAGGCAGCCCGTGACCTGGACGAACCCGAGCACGAGGCCGCGCTGGCGCACGCCCGCAGGTTCACCCGCGACGCCACCCTGGCGCCGTGGGAGCAGCGGCTGCGCGCGATCGCGGGCGGGTCGCGATGACGCCGGGCAGCCGCGTGGTCTACCTGGCACTGGGCACGTTCCGGGTCCGGGCGGCGCTGGCGTACGCGGCCGAGCTGGTCGGGCGCGGATGCCGGGTGCACCTGGTCGTCGGCGACGCGCCCGAGTGGGCCGACGCGGCCGCCACCGGCGCCGTCGTGCACCGCATCGCCGCCAACCGGCCGCACCGGATGCGGCACGCGGCCCGGATCCTGCTGTCCGGGCCGGGCGGGCTGCTGCGCCACGCCGACCTGCTGATCGCCGGGGACCTGCCCGCACTGCCGACGGCGTGGGCGGCGGCGCGGCGGCATCCGCGGCTGCCCTTCCGCTTCGAGCCCGCCGACCAGGCGCTGCGCCGCACCGCGCCGGCCGACCTGGCCGTGGTCACGCCCTGGTACCCGTCCCCCAACAACGCCATGGCCGGGGCGTTCGTGCAGGCGGCCGCCGCAGCGGTGCGCGAGCGGTTCGACCGGGTGGCGGTGCTGCACACCGAGGACTGGTCGTACCCGCCGGACTGGCGCTCCGGCGCCCTGGTGCGGGTGGCCCGGCGGCGGCTGGCCCGGCGGTCGACGCCGGTCGTGGTCACCGACACGCCGGAGGGCGAGCTGACCAGGGTGGCGGTGCCGCTGCTGGCCGGCAACGACTACGCCGCCTGGGCGGGCGAGCACGTCGAGGCGCTGCGGGCGAGCCTGCCGACCGGCCGGATCGAGGCACCGCTGGTCCACGCGCACACCGGGATCTACGGCGGGCTGGCCGCGCTGCGCCTGGCCCGCCCCGACGCCCGCGTCATCGTGACCGAGCACGCCACGTTCCTGCCGAAGGTGCTCGGCCAGCCCGAGGCCCGCCGCCTGTACGACGAGGTCCTCGGCCGCGCCGACGCCGTGGTCTGCGTCAGCCGCTACCTGTACGACCAGATCCGCGAGCGCTTCCCGCACCACGCCGCGAAGCTGCACGTCATCCCCAACGTGATCGACTTCGACCGGTTCACCGCCCGCCCGCACCCGCCCGCCGACCTGCTGCGCTGGCTCTACGTCGGACGGCTGATCAAGCACAAGGGCGTCGGCGTGGTGCTCGACGCGTTCGCCGAGATCGCCGACGAGGTGCCGCAGGCGACGCTCGCCTTCGTCGGCGACGGCCCGCTCGCGGACCACCTGCGCGACCGCGCCCGCGAACTCGGCCTGGCCGACCGCGTCCGCGTCCGCCCGGCGGTCGCGCCCGAGCAGGTCGTGGCGCAGATGCACGCGCACGACCTGCTGGTGCACGGCAGCCGCCTGGAGACGTTCGGCATGACGCTGGTCGAGGCGATCGCCACCGGCATGCCGGTGCTGGCGATGCGCAGCGCCGGGCCGCAGGAGTCGCTGGCCGGGCTGGAGGGTATGGCCGGGCGCCTGGTCGACGTCAGCGCCGGGGCGGCCGCCTTCGCCGCCGGATACCGCGGGCTGCGGGCCGGGCTCGATCAGCTCGACCTGGTCCGGGCCCGCCGCGTGCTGGAGGAGCGGTACGGCCGCGACACCGTCGCCGCCAAGCTGACCCTGCTCTACGGCGGCCAGCTGCCCCCACCGCCGCTGCCCGCCACGCCGGTGGCCGAGGGCTCGGCCGGGCACGTGCTGCTCATCGCCGTCGACCCGCCGCACTACCGCAACGTGGGCCGCTACGCGGCGAACCTGGTCGGGCAGGGCTACCTGGTCGACCTGGTCACCCCGCACGCGCAGGCGTGGCTGGCCATCGGCATCGATCCCCGGGTACGGCTGCGCGAGCTGCACCAGGCCGAGGCCAGGCTCCTGGTCAACCGGATCGAGAACGCGGTGCGCCACGCCGCCGGGCGGGCGCTGGACCACCTGTCCGGCCCGGCCCGGCAGCTCGACGCCATGTGGCCCGAAGTGGCCGTCAACGTGCTCCAGCGCGGCACCGGCAAGGTCACCGACGCGCTGCACCGGCGGATCTACAACCGGCTCTACTCGGTGGTACGCCCGCAGCTGGTGTGGCGGATCCTCCGGCGCGACCTGCTGCCCGGCCTCGACCTGTCCGGCGTGGACCGGGTCGTGGTCGCCGGGCGCACCGGCGTCACCGCGGGCTGGCAGCTCGCCCGCCGCCGCCCCGGCCTCACCGTCACCACGGCGCTGACCGCGCCCGAGCGGCAGGGGGTCACCGCGTGACGGCAGCGCCCGACGTCACCGTCATCACGGCGGTGTACAACACGATGCCGTACCTGACCCGCTGCCTGTCCTCGCTGGCGGCGCAGACGATCGGGCTGGACCGGATGGAGGTCGTCGCCGTCGACGACGGTTCCACCGACGGCAGCGCCCGCGAGCTGGACCGCTGGGCCCGGCGCCACCCCGGCGTCTTCCGCGTGGTGCACCAGCCCAACTCCGGCGGCCCCGCCGCGCCCAGCAACCGGGCCCTGGACCTCGCCACCGGCCGGTACGTCTTCTTCCTCGGCGCCGACGACCACCTCGGGCGGGAGGCGCTGGCCCGGCTGGTGTCGGCCGCGGACACGTACGGCTCCGACATCGTGCTGGGGCGCCTCACCGGCGTCAACGGCCGCTACGTGCACCAGGCGGTCTTCGATCGCGACCGCGTCGACCTCGGCATGTTCGACTCGGCGCTGCCCTGGGCGCTGTCCAACACCAAGCTGTTCCGGCGCGACCTGGTCACCAAGCACGGGCTGCGCTACCCCGAGGACATGCCGGTCTTCAGCGACCAGCCGTTCACCCTGGAGGCGTGCCTGCTGGCCCGGCGCATCTCGGTGGTGGCCGGATACCCGTGCTACCACGCGGTGCGGCGCGCCGACGCGGGCAACATCACGTACCGCTCGCGCCACGACGAGCGGGCCCGGTGCACCGAGCGGATCATGGAACTCACCGCGCGGCTGGTCCCGGCGGGGCCCGATCGCGACAAGATCACCGTGCGGCACTTCGCCTGGGAGCTGTCCAAGCTGCTCGAACCCGACTTCCTGCGGCAGGACCCGGCGGTCCGGGCGCGGGTGGCCGCCTCGGTCGGACGGCTGGCCCGCGCCCACCTCACCGACGGGGTGCAGGCCCGGCTGCCCGCCGGGGCGGTGCTGCGGTTCCGGCTGGCCGCCGCCGACCGGCTCGGCGAGCTCGAAGCGGTGATCGCGCAGGACGCCGCCGGCGGCGCACCACCGGTCCGGCTGCTCGGGGGGCGGGTCTACGCCGGATACGACCCGTTCCGGGCCGACCTGCCGGATCGCGCGTACGACCTCACCTCGCACGCGGCCGAGCTGGTCGCCGACCGGATCACCGTCCGCGAGGCCGCCCTGGTCGGCGGCCCGACCGGCCCGGAACTCCTGCTCACCGCGTACTGCCCCGCCCCGGGCCCCGACCCCGGCACCCCCGTCCACCTCTGCCTCGCCACCACGAACGCCCCCGCCACCGTCACCCCCGAGGCCGTTCGTGCAGTTTCGGGGAAACTGCAGGAATCTTGGGCCGCAGACGTGCACTTTCCCCGAAACTGCACGAACGACCCGGACGCGGAACGTGGGGACGCGGGCGGGGTCGGGTTGCGGGTGCGGGTGCCGCTGGCGGAGGTGCTGGCGGGGCTGGGGCCGGACGGCGGGCATCTGCCGGTGCGGGTGCTGCTCGCGGCGCTGGGCAGCCACTGCGACGTGCCGCTGCGCGCCGCGCCGGGGTTGCGGCTGCCGCAGCTGCTGGTGCGCCGCGGCATCCGGCCGGTGCGGGTGGCGCTGGCGGTGAGCCATACCGGGCGGCTGCTGCTGACGGCGGCGCCGGTCACGGTCGGCCGGATCCTGAGCCGGTTGCGGCGCCTGCGCGCACCGGGTCAGGCGCGGGCACGGCAGCGAGGGGAGCAGGCATGAGGATCTGCGTGGTGGCGCTGGGCAAGATCGGGCTGCCGCTGGCGGTGCAGTTCGCCGGGCGGGGGCACGAGGTGGTCGGCGCGGACGTGTCGCAGCGCGTCGTCGGCCTCGTCAACGAGGGGGCGGTGCCGTTCCCCGGCGAGGCCGAGCTGGACACCCGGCTCAAGGACGCCGTCGCCGCCGGGCTGCTGTCGGCGACCACCGACACGACCGCCGCCGTCGCGCGGTCCGAGGCGGTCGTCGTGGTGGTGCCGCTGTTCACCGACGGCGCCGGGGTGCCCGACTTCGGCGCGTTGGACGGCGCCACCCGGGCGATCGCCGCCGGGCTGCGCCCCGGCACGCTGGTCAGCTACGAGACGACGCTGCCGGTGGGCACCACGCGCGCGCGCTGGGCACCGCTGCTGGCCGAGGGCAGCGGGCTGGTCCCGGGCCGCGACTTCAGCCTGGTGTTCAGCCCGGAGCGGGTGCTGACCGGCCGGGTCTTCGCCGACCTGCGCCGCTACCCGAAGCTGGTCGGCGGGATCGACGCGGCGTCGGCCCGCGCCGGGGTGCGGTTCTACGAGGCGGTGCTGGAGTTCGACCCGCGCCCCGACCTGGACCGGCCCAACGGGGTGTGGGACCTGGGCAGCGCCGAGGCGGCCGAGCTGGCCAAGCTCGCCGAGACGACGTACCGCGACGTCAACATCGCACTGGCCAACCAGTTCGCGCGGTACGCCGACCGGGCCGGGGTCGACATCGCGGCGGTGATCGAGGCGTGCAACACGCAGCCGTACTCGCACCTGCACCGGCCCGGCATCGCCGTCGGCGGGCACTGCATCCCGGTGTACCCGCGCATGTACCTGTGGAACGACCCGGACGCCACCGTCGTGGCCGCCGCGCGGGCCGCCAACGAGACCATGCCCGAGTACGCCGTGTCCCGCCTGGAGGCCGCGTACGGCGACCTCGCCGGGGCATCGGTGCTGGTGCTGGGCGCGGCCTACCGGGGCGGGGTGAAGGAGACCGCGTTCTCCGGGGTGTTCCCGACGGTGGCGGCCCTGCGCTCGCGCGGCGCGACTCCGTACGTCAGCGACCCGCTCTACGACCCCGACGAACTCGCCGCACTCGGCCTGCCCCCGCACCGGGGCGAGCCGGTCACCGCGGCGATCGTCCAGGCCGACCACGCCGCATACCGCACCCTGGCCGCCGCCGACCTGCCCGAGGTACGCGTCCTGGTCGACGGCCGCCGCATCACCGACCCCGCCCGCTGGCCCGCCGTCACCCGCGTCCTGCTGGGCGACGGCATCGACCCGGCCGCCGGGGCCGCCGACGCCGACGCCGACCGGGCCGTGGTGAATGCAGTTTCGGGGAAAGTGCAGTAATCGGGCTCAAGATTCCAGCACTTTCCCCGAAACTGCACGACGATCTTGGCGCGCGAACGCGCGCGAGCCTGAGCCCCGCGCGCGTGAGCCCGCGAGCGGGGCGCGGGGGTTACGCGGTGTGCGTGGTGTTGTCGAGGGCGCGCCACTGGAGGGCGTGCCGGACGCCGTCCTCGACGCTGAAGCTTGGCGCCCAGCCGAGCAGGGCGCGGGCGTGCTTGCTGCGGGCGAAGGCGCCCACCACGTCGCCGGGCCGGGGTGCGGTCTCGACCACGGCCAGCTTCTCGCCGGTGACCGCGGCGAACGCGTCGATCAGCTCGCGGACGGTGGTGCCCTCGCCGCTGCCCAGGTTCATCACCCGGTAGCGGTCCGGCGTGGCCGCCATGACCTCGTCGAACTTCTCCAGGGCCAGCACGTGCGCCCCGGCCAGGTCCCACACGTGCACGTAGTCGCGGATGCCGGAGCCGTCGCGGGTCGGCCAGTCCACGCCGGTGAGCTGGAACGCCTCGCCGCTCTCCCAGGCCTGGATCATCTTGCCCAGCGCGTGGCTGGGGTAGCGCAGCTGGAGGCCGGTGCGCATCTTCGGGTCGGCGCCGATGGGGTTGAAGTAGCGCAGCGAGATCACGTCGAGCTCGCCCGCCGCCACGCAGTCGGCGAGGATCTGCTCCATCATGACCTTGGTCCGCGCGTACGGGCTGGACGGGTCGAGCACCGAGTCCTCGTCGACGGAGAAGTCGTCGCTGGCGCCGTAGAGCGCGGCGGTGGAGCTGAACACCAGGCGGCGGCAGCCGTTGCGGGTCAGGTGCCCGACCAGGTCGATGGTCTTGGCCACGTTCTCGCGGTAGTAGCGCAGCGGCTGGGCCACCGACTCGGGCACCACGATCAGGGCCGCGCAGTGCACGGTCGCGGTGATGTCCGGGTGCTCGGCGAAGATCCGGTCGAGCAGCGCACCGTCGCCCAGGTCGCCCTGGTAGAAGATCCGCCCCTCGGTGAAGGCCGCCCGCCCGGTGACCAGGTTGTCGACGACCACCGGCGTGTGGCCCGCGTCGAGCAGCGCCGACGCGACCGTACTGCCGATGAAACCCGCACCGCCCGTGAGCAGAACCTTCACGCTTTCCTCCTCAACCACATCCGTCCGACCAGCAGATTATCTCGGGCTGCCTGGTCGGTTACCGTGCGCGACCCGTGAAGGTCCGGTGAAGGTCACCCGGCGTGGTCGGCGGAGGCCGCCTGCTGGCCGGCCGCGACGTCCCGCGAGGTGGCGGTGCGCTGGACCGGGATGCGGGCGGGCGCGGTGACCGGGCCGCCGGTCAGCCGCTGGCGGGTGCGGTGCACGCTGCGCAGCGCGGCGTACGCGGCGTACGCGTTGCGGCGGACCAGGCTGTGCTTGAGGCCGTCCTGGCCGCCGGGCACCGTGTAGCCCTCGGCGGGCAGGCGGCGGCGGTAGTCCTCGACCATGCGGCGGAAGAACGCGCGCCGCAGCGGGCCGGGCACGCGGGCGCCGTGGCCGAGGATGACCAGGTAGTGGTTGATCATGATGCGGAACAGCTCGGGCCGGAACACGTCGTAGCGGCCGCCCGCCGACTCGATGATGTCGAACAGGCGCTGGTACTGCTCGAACACGTCGAAGTGGCGCTTGGACACCGAACTGGTGATCGCCCCGGGGGTCTGCTGGCGGTAGAGGTAGCAGACCTGGTGCAGCACGTCGATGGTCGCCGCCGCCATCAGCAGCGGGTGGCTGTAGGCGCTGTCCTCGTACAGCCCGCTGCGGAAGCGCAGCTTGGCCTCGTCGAGCAGGCCGCGCCGGGTGATCTTCGTGCACGCCGACTGGGCCAGGCGCAGCAGCTGCGGGGCCTGGCTCAGGTGCAGCGGCACCGGGGTGTCGCCGAGCAGCGGCGCGGTCGGCTTCGGCTCGAAGCGGCCGTCGGGGAAGAAGACCGCGTGGTCGATGACCAGCACGTCGGGCTCGTGCAGCGCCAGCCGGTCCAGCACCGCGCGCACCGCGCCCTCGGGCAGGACGTCGTCGGAGTCGACGAACCAGACGTACCGGCCGGACGCGTGCTCCAGGCCCGCGTTGCGCGCGCCGCCGAGGCCCTTGTTCTGGAGCAGGTGGACCGCCTTCACCCGGCTGTCCCGGGCGGCGTACGCGTCCAGGATCGCACCGCTGCCGTCGGGCGAGCAGTCGTCGACCGCCACGACCTCAAGGTCCGTCCCGTCGTAGGACAGGATCGAGTCCAGGCACTCGCCGAGGAACGCCTCGACTCCGTACACCGGGACGATGACCGTCAGGCGCGGAGAGGTGGAGGGGGTTTCACGTCTCACGTACGAAAGACTGCCAGATCCCGGGCATGAGATGCCACTTACGTGATCTTCACTCAGGTATCCGGAAGCGCGCGGGCGCGGCAACCGGTTCCGATATGATTCGGCCCCGTCGGGCCCGGCGGTTCCCGGCATCCCGCTCTTCAGGAGGCTTGCCATGCCCGATCTGGTCCTGCACGTCACCGGTGCCCGCCCCAACTTCCCGAAGGCCGCGCCCGTGCTGCGCGCCCTGGACGCGCTGGGCGTGCCGCAGCGGCTGGTGCACACCGGCCAGCACTACGACGAGAAGATGTCGGACGTCTTCTTCCGGCAGCTCGGCCTGCCGAAGCCGGACATGGACCTGGGTGTGGGCTCGGGCACGCACGCCAAGCAGACCGCCGCGATCATGGTCGGCCTGGAGGAGCTGATGGAGGCCGAGCGCCCCGCCATGGTCGTCGTCTACGGCGACGTGAACTCCACCGTCGCCGCCGCCCTGGTCGCCTCCAAGCTCGGCATCGCCATCGCGCACGTCGAGGCGGGCCTGCGCAGCTTCGACATGACCATGCCGGAGGAGATCAACCGCCTGGTCACCGACCGGCTGTCCGACCTGCTGCTGTGCACCAGCCCCGACGCCATCGCGCACCTGGGCAACGAGGGCGTGCACCCCGACAAGATTTACCTGGTCGGCAACCCGATGATCGACACGCTGCTGGCCAACATCCACCAGTTCGACGCCGACGCCGCCCGCACCGAGTACGACCTGGCCGGCCGCTACGTGGTCGCCACCCTGCACCGCCCCGGCAACGTCGACGACCCGGCCGACGCCGCCGCACTGGTCAAGGCCATGCACGCCGTCGCCGACCAGGCGACCGTGGTGCTGCCGCTGCACCCGCGCGGCCGCGGCCGCCTCCAGGCGGCGGGCCTGTTCGACCACCCGAACCTGAAGATCATCGACCCGCTGGGCTACGTCGAGTTCATGGGCCTGGTCCGGGGCGCCGACGCGGTCGTCACCGACTCCGGCGGCGTGCAGGAGGAGACCACCATCCTCGGCGTGCCGTGTCTGACGCTGCGCCCGAACACCGAGCGCCCGGTGACCATCACCCACGGCACCAACCAGCTGGTGACCCGGGAGAACCTGCCGCAGGTGTTCGCCGAGGTGCTGGCCGCGGGCCGGGCCGAGACCTGGCCGGTGCCGCCGCTGTGGGACGGCAAGGCGGGCGAGCGCATCGCCGCGGTGATCAAGAAGAACATCGCCTGAGCTCCGTACGCGGAAAGGGGCGCCCGGCCAGGCCGGGCGCCCCTTCTCCATCTGTCCGTCAGAACCGGCTGGTCTTCTTCTGCACCAGCTGGACCAGCACCTCGCCCGCCGAGGCGACGTCGCCGACCGGCGAGACGTAGCCCAGCGGCTCGGCGCTGAGCGGGCTGCCCTGCTCCAGCAGGCCCCACACCGGCGTGCCGCTGCCGCGGTAGTCCGACCACTTCGACGGCAGGTACGGGTTGCGCGCGTGGGTGCCCGCGGTGAGCGCGTCGTTGACGATCAGGCAGTCGAACTTGGTCGTCATGTTGAGGAACTCCAGGAACCGCACGTACGGCCCGGCCACGACGTTCTCGGAGATGCCCAGCTCGGCGGCGCGCTCGCTGAGGATCTCGGGCTTGGCCGTGAACACGTGCACCCGCATCCGCCGCCGCACCTCCGCCGAGCCCTGCGCGATCGCGATCAGCACGTCGTCGAGCCCGCGCGTGGCGTAGAAGTTGCCGAAGTACGCGACGTGCACCAACTCGGGGTCGAGCGGGTAGTCGCAGCGCTCCATGTCGTAGAACGCGGGCGGCAGCGTGGGCTGGGGCGAGATCACGGCCTTGGACCGGACGAGCGCGACCAGGCGCGGGTCGGCGCAGTAGCTCATCATGTGGTCGAGCTGGTTCGGGTTGGTGAAGACGAGCTGGTCGGCCAGCGCGTACGCGATCTCCTCGCACCACTGGAAGCAGTTCTTCGTGCCGGAGACGGGCAGGTTGCGCGCCTTCAGGCCCGAGCGCAGCCAGCGCACGAACGAGCTGGTGGTGACCTTGCTGCCCCGCTCCGTGCCCTCGACGTCGCGCGACAGCGGGTCGGAGAACTCGGCGATCCAGGTGACCCGGGGGTTCTTCAGCTTGTACGCGGCCGCGAGGAAGTGCGACGCGGCGAGGTGGGCCCGGCTGTACACCCACTCGTACGGCCCGACCGTCTGCTCCCGGCGCTCGATCACCTTGAGCCCGGCGACCGCGAACGCCTCCATCGACCCGAAGTCGGCGAAGTAGCTGGGCGTGGCCAGCACGTTCTTCTTCGCCACGAACGGTCCGGTGATCAGGTTGAGGCTCTGGTCGACCTCCTTGATCGACGACATCTCGTTCTGGATCACGTCGACGATGTCGCCCCGGTCGCGCACCCGCTTGGCCATGACGATGGCGCTGGTGTCGGAGTACGGCGCGAACGCGTACGCCACGGTGAGGCCCCGTGCCTTGACGGCGGTCAGCACCTCGTACGGCATGTGCTGGATGCGCCGGTGGTCGACCTCGTCCACCGCCCGGCCGTGGTCGCCCGGGTGCGCGGCGAGGTGGGCGGCGATCGGGCGCGCCAGCTCCTTCATCCGGCGCACCACCAGGTCGCGGTAGCCGCCCCGGGCCAGCGGCAGCAGCCGGTCCAGCTCGGCGACGGCGTCCAGCGGCTGCCGGACCCCCGCGTCGAAGGCGTCGGCACCCAGCGGCTCGGGGCGCGGCGCGCGGCGGCAGACCGCGTCGGCGGCGGGCGGGCAGGCGAAGAACTCGACCTTTCGGCGTACCGCGACGGTGGTCCACCAGACGGTCTCCTGGCCGCGGCGCAGCGCGGCCGGGAACGGGATGTCCTTGACCAGGTTGGTCGCGACCGCCATCGGCGCGTCGCCGGAGGTCGCCGCGGCCAGGTCCAGCGGCCCGACCCGGCGCCCGGCGCGGGCCGCCAGCGCCGCGTCGGCCTCGCGGTCGACCAGTTCGGTGCCGTCGGCGGCCGGGCGCACCAGCCCGGCGACCGCGACGACCTGCGGCCCGGCGCCCGCCAGCAGCGCGGCGAGCAGGCCGGGGCCGGCCGTGTCGGCCTCGTGCAGGAACACGGTGTACTCGCGGCTCGCGGCGGCGACACCGGCGTCCCATGCCTGGGCGACGCCCGCCTCGGCCTGCTGGACCGCGCGCACGGTGAACCGGGGTGCGCGCAGGCGGAACTCGTCCAGTTCCAGGCGGGCGCGCTGGGCCGCGCCGTGCAGCACGACGATGATCTCGAAGCGGTCGGCGTCGAGCGTCTGGTCGGCCAGCGACTCCAGGCAGCGGGCGATGTGTCCTTCGCCACTACCGGACAGCACGACCACGCTCAGGCCCGAGGTCCGGTCCTCGGCGGCGGGCAGCTCGACCGCGCGCGGGACGTCGGTCGCCGCCTGCCAGCGCCGCAGCGTGGCGAGGTCGATCTCGCCGGGCTCGGCGGACAGCCAGGGACGGTCCGGTTCGATCGGGTCGGGCGCGGCTGCGCTCTGCGAAGGTCCGTCGGTCACCTGGATGTCTCCGCTTCATGATCGCCCCACCCGCAACCAGAAAGCCGCCCGGCGTCCAGGCCGGCCCACCGGTTCGGCGGCGGATCAGGCCCTGATCAACAGGTCGGCTCGGTTCAGGTCAGGGGGCTGGCTGCGCTAGGGTTCGCGTGCATCATAGCTATTCGCTTCTGGCTGGAGGAATCGTCACATGACGATGCAAAACGCGGCGACCGACCTCGTCGACCTGCGATCCCGCTTCCAGACCGGCGAAAAACTACTCATCGTGACCGACTCTTCGCAGCCGGGCCGCGACGGCCTGGCCATGCCGTTCCAGGACGCCGTCGTGGTCCACGCCGAGGACGGCCACGCGACCGTGGCGGGCGAGTTCCGCTCGATCGTGCTCGATCTCGACGACTACCGGCAGCCGCTGCTCGACTCGGTGCTGCGCGTGCTGCGCCCCGGCGGCCTGATCGCGCTCGCGGTCACCGGCGACTCCGGCCCGGAGCTGGCCCGGCTGGTGGCGCAGCGGGCCGAGGGCCTGTCCTGGGTCGGCGTCTCGGCGGTGGGCAACCGGTTCTGCGTGGTGCTCGCGGCCGCCCCCGCCCAGGGTCCGGCGCTGCTCGCCGAGCGCATCCTGACCGCCGCCGCGTCGTACGAGGTGGGCACGCTGCGCACCCAGGCCCGGCTGGAGGGCAGCGAGGCCGCCCTGGCCACCCTGATCGACCAGCGCCGCCTCAGCGAGCAGGCGCTGCTGCGCCACATCGGCCAGCTCATCGCCGAGCTCGACGACGAGCGCGCCCGCACCCGCGGCATGCGGCTGCTGACCACCCTCCTCAAGACCAACCCGCCGGGCCGGGCGATCGTCGCGGGCGCCCGCCCGCTGAAGAAGGTCGCCAAGGGTGCCCGCAAGGTAGTCAACCGGGCCCGCCGCCAGATCGGCTTCCAGTGATCTTCCGGCCCCGGCCCGACCTGCGGCCCGGCCCGTTCGAAACGGCAAAACCGCAGGCAGTCCGGTAGCATCGCGGTCTGCGCCGGGCAGGTACGGCGCAGCGCGCTCGCGAAGAAGGAGTAGCAGGTAGTGAGCAACGATGTCGTTATCCTGGGGCTCGGCTACGTCGGGCTGCCCCTGGCCCAGGAGGCCATCAAGGCCGGCCTGACCGTGCTCGGCTACGACGTGAACGCGAAGGTCGTCGACTCCCTCAACGCCGGTCGCTCGCACGTGGACGACCTGTCCGACGCCGACATCGCGCAGATGCTGGCGGGCGGGTTCCGGGCCACGACCGACGAGACCGAGATCGCGTCCGCGAAGACGGCGGTGATCTGCGTGCCGACCCCGCTGTCGGCCGACGGCGGCCCCGACCTGGGCGCGGTCGACTCCGCGACCCGCGCGGTCGCCCGCAACCTGCGCCCGGGCATGGTCGTCATCCTCGAATCGACCACCTACCCCGGCACCACCGACGAATACGTCCGCCCGATCCTGGAAGCAGGCGGCCTGACCGCCGGGACCGACTTCCACCTCGCGTTCTCCCCCGAGCGCATCGACCCGGGCAACAAGCAGTACGGCCCGCACAACACCCCGAAGGTCGTCGGCGGCCACACCGAAGCCTGCACCGAAGCCGCCGCCGCGTTCTACGGCCGGTTCGTGGCCACCGTCGTGCGCACCAAGGGCACCCGCGAGGCCGAGACCGCCAAGTTGCTGGAGAACACCTACCGGCACATCAACATCGCCCTGGTCAACGAGATGGCGAAGTTCTGCCACCACCTCGGCATCGACCTCTGGGACGTGATCAAAGCCGCGTCGTCCAAGCCGTTCGGGTTCCAGGCGTTCTACCCCGGCCCCGGCGTCGGCGGCCACTGCATCCCGATCGACCCGAACTACCTGTCCCACAACGTGCGCGCCAAGCTCGGCTACCCGTTCCGGTTCGTCGAGCTGGCCCAGGAGATCAACGCGACCATGCCCGCCTACGTGGCACGGCGGGCGCAGAACATCCTCAACGACGCCGGCAAGGCCATCAACGGCGCCTCGGTCCTGCTGCTGGGCGTCACGTACAAGCCCAACATCGCCGACAAGCGCGAGTCCCCGGCCACGCCCCTGGCCCGCGCCCTGGCCGGACTCGGCGCCAAACTCAGCTTCCACGACCCCTACGTGCAGCACTGGGACGTGCCGGGCGTGGACGCGATCCGCGTCGACGACCTGGAGACCGCGGTGGCCCAGGCCGACCTGGTCATCCTGGTCCAGAAGCACCAGCAGTACGACGCCGACCACCTGGCCTCGATCGCCCAGCGGTTCTTCGACACCCGGGGCGCCACCAGCGGCGACGACGCGGTCCGGCTCTGACCGCAGGACATGAGAAAGGCGCCGCACCCGACCGGGGTGCGGCGCCTTCTTCGTAGGCGGCTCAGGCGGCCTTGGGCACGTACGAGCCGAAGTAGCTGCGGGCGGCGTCGAGGTCGCCGTGCATCAGGTCGGCCCAGGCGTTGATCGTGCCGACCGGGTCGGCGGCGGCCCGGATCTCCGCCCGCGCCGCGGCGGCGCGCTTGGCCCACACCTCGGGGTCCGCGTTGGCCAGCACCGAGGCGACCGCGTCGTCGAGTGACGGCTCGATCCACTCCCCGCCGTAGATCTCGTGCGAGCCGGGCCAGGGGCGGATCACCGGCACCGCGCCGGAGGCCATGCCCTCGGCCGCGGCCAGGTGGAAGCTCTCGATGTCGCTCATGGACAGCACCTGGCCGACCCGGCGGTACCAGCGCGCCATGTCCCGGCCGGGCTGGTCGAAGATCACGCCGCCGCGCAGCAGCGGGTCGCGCTCGATGCGCTCCAGGAAGTACGCGACGTACGTCTGCTCGTGGCTGTGCTGCCAGGAGTAGATGTTCTCCCACGGCATCTTGGTGCGCACGAACAGCGTGAAGCGCGGGTCCTCCCGGCGCACCCGGGCCAGCAGGTCCAGCGCGAAGTCGAACCGCTTGTTCATGAACTCGATGCCGACCATGCCGATGCCGAAGCGGGCGCCGGGCAGTTTCGGCCGGTCGAGCCAGTCCACGTCCAGGAAGTTCGGGATGTAGACCAGTTTCTCGGCGGGCCAGCCCAGCTCGTTGCGGATGCGCGCGGCGATCGGCGGCGACACGTGCACCACCGCATCCACCTTGTCGATCTCGATCTGGCGCGGGTACGGCGCGTCGAGCTCGTACCGGTGCAGGCGCACGATCAGGTTCTGGCCGGGGCGCTTGCGCTTGGACAGCCACACCGCACTGGGCCGGGCCCACTCGGCCACGACCGTGTCGGCGCGTTCCAGCAGCGCGGCCGTCTGCGGCGACTCCCCGCCCAGCCGGGGCCACTCGTCCAGCAGCATCCGCAGGTCGGTGCGGTTGTCCAGCCGCCCGGACAGCTCCCGGATGAACTTGAGGTCGTAGCCGGAGATCAGCGTGGTGCGCCGGGCGCGCGGCGTGGCCGGGCGGCCCGGCAGCGCGACCTTCAGCAGCTCCCGCGCGGCGGTGTCCTGGCTCTGCGCGGTCCACCCGGGGGCACCGTCGGCGGGCAGGTCCCACGGGGTGTCGCGCTGCGCCTGGGTCCAGTCCCAGCGGTCCGACCGGGCCCACCCGGCGTCGGGGCGGGGCAGCCGGTCGGCGGCGAAGGAGAACTCGGGCGCCTGGGCGCCGGGTTCCAGCAGGCCGCGCCACAGCGCCAGCACCTGCGGCTCGTCATACGAGGTGCCCGGGGCGGCGGTGCCGCAGTGCGGGCAGGGGCGGTCGGCGGCCAGCGGCGGGTAGAGCAGCACCACCGGCCGGGACGCGGTCGCGGCGCGCTCGATCGACTCGCGGGCGGTCTCGCTCTCGGTGAGGAACCCGCCGAGCATCGGCGCCAGGCGCCCGATCAGGCGGGCGTAGTGCGAGGTGTCGCCGTGGTGGATCCGCGCCGCGGGCAGCGCCAGCGCCCAGACCCGCACGCCGGGCACGCCCGCCTGCGTCGCGAGCAGCGCCAGCTGCGGCGACTCCGCGAGCACCAGGCTGGCCTCGCCGATCGCGGTGGCCAGCTGCGACCGCGCGGCACCGGTCTTGCCCTTGGTACGCAGCGAGTTGGCCTTGCCGACGACCCGCTGGGCCACCTTGCGGGAGCCCCGGTAGGCGAAGCCGATGGGGCGGCGCACCGGGCCGGGCAGCCAGTTGAGCTTGGCCGCGGCGGCACCGCCGGCAGCCTTGGCGGCCGGGCGCGGTGCCGCGGCGGTGACCACGTCGACCTGCGCCCCGGCGGCGGTGAACGCCGTCGTCACGCCGTGGCGCCAGCAGCACACCCCGGCGGCGCGCGGCCAGCCCTGCTCCTGGAGCAGGACCACCCGGGTGCCCTTCTCGACCATCGGACCGGCCTCGTCCAGCATCGACTTTCCCTTCGTCACTTACGGCGTACGCGCAACCGCCGGATCTTCGCCTTGGCTCGGGCCGCGCCCAGCTTGCCGACCAGCGCGGTCGCCTGGGCCAGCGAGCGCAGGCCGCCGACCTCCACGGTCTTGGGCAGCCACTTGCCGGACTCACCCTGAGCCAGCCCGGCCACGCCCTCGTCCAGCAGTTCCAGCGGCACGCCGGACAGATCCGTCACGCCGACGCCGACGGCGGTCAGCGTGCGGGCACCGTACACCTCGGTGACGGCCTGCTCGCGCTCCACGCCCTCGCCGAACCAGCTGATCCGGCCCAGCGCGGCGGTGCGCCACAGCCGCACCGGCGCCCGCCCCGCCCCGGTCACCTGCACCAGCCCGACCTGGTGCTGGTCGGCCTCGCCGACCAGCCGGGCCAGGGCCGACGGGGTGAACCCGGCGGTGACCGGGACCTCCAGCAGGTGCGCCGACGGGAACACCGACGCGGGCACCTCGGTCACCAGCCGCACCCGCGGGTCCGACCGGTACGTCGCGTCGATCAGCCGCAGCTCCAGCAGCGGATCGCGCAGCACGCTCTGCCGCTCCTCGGTGAGCTCGTCCCACCGGCCGACCAGGCACACCCGCACGTCCTGCTCGGTGCCGCGCAGCAGCGCGTCCACGCAGGCCCGCACCAGCTCCAGCGGGTGGCCGTCGACCTCCACGACCGCGGTCACCAGCGGCACCTTCCAGGCCGAGCCGCCGACCTTGCGCAGCCAGCGCGGGTACGGCATCTGCTCGGCCAGGAACGGGCGGTTGTAGCGCCGCAGCTTGGCGGCCTGCTGCATCATGTGCGTCAGGCCCAGGTGCCAGCTGCGCGCCTCCCACTCGGGGATGAACACCGCTCCGACCTGGTGCAGCCGGTAGGCGAACTCGTTGTCCTCGCCCAGCCGCAGCATGGTGTCGGTGCCGCCGGACAGGTGGTAGAGGTCGCGGCGCATCGCCCAGGTGGCCCCGACGTGCGCCATGAAGTTCAGGTGGTCGCCGCCGCGCAGGTCGTCGGTGTTGCGCAGGATCTTCTCGATGTAGTCGTGCGGCTCGCTGGCGGCGTAGTCGAACAGGTCGTGGATCGAGCCGATGCTCGCCACCTGCTGCGGCGTCGGCCAGGTGACCGAGCCCGGCGCGGTGTCGATCATGCGCTTGGTCCCCAGCGTCACCGCGTACGGCAGCACGTGATGCCAGCGGGCCTGCGCCTCGACGTGCTCGGGGTAGACCAGCATGTCCGAGTCGAGCCGCTGGATGATGTCGCCCTCGGCCGCCCGCGCGGCGATGTCACCGGCGTTGCTGCAACCCCAGCTCGTCGAGTAGCCGGGGCCCCACAGCAGCCGGGTGCGCTCGGGCCGGATCTCGGGCAGGTCCAGCGGCGGCTGCGACCCGTCGTCGGCGACCACCACGTCCAGCAGGTGCTGCGGGTAGGTCTGCCGGGTCAGCGCGGCCAGGACGACGTCCAGCTTCTCCTGGTTGTCGTACGCCGGGACGACCACGGTCACGGTCATCGTCGGCGTCCACTTGCCCAGCTCGGGCACGGTGACGCTGGACCAGTCGTTGCGTACGACGCGGGGAACGGCGCTCATGCCGACGGCGCCGCGAACTCGGCGTGCGGCGGCCGGCCCTGCCAGGTGCGGCCGGGGCTCTGGAGGAAGTAGTCCAGCCCCGGGTCCCAGGTGTGGCCGTCGTTGTGCCGGGTGTAGAGGAAGCCCAGGCCGTGGGTGCGGTAGACCAGGCCGCCCTCGCGCAGCACCCGGTCCAGCAGGGCCCGGTCGACCGAACGCGCCACCGGCCGCCAGCCGCCGACCGCCTCCAGGTCGCCGCGCGACATCAGCATCGTGCCGCCGGCGACCACGTCGACGTACAGCTCGCTGCCCATGCCGCGGCGCACGGTGGTGTCGTACGGCGCCAGGTAGACGAACTCGGCGCCCTTGCCGACGATCTGCGCGCCGGAGTAGTGGCGGGCCAGCACCAGGTCCCACATGTGCTCGGGGCCGTACTGGTCGTCGTCGTCGACCTTGGTCACCAGGCTGCCGGAGGCCAGCGCGGTGGTCGCGCCCAGCGCCTCGCCGAACGTCAGCTCGCGCGGCAGCTCCTCGATCCGCACCGGCAGCCCGAACGCCTCCAGCTCGGCGCGCTGCTCGGCGGTCAGCTCGCAGTCGTGCAGGCCGACGATGACGTCGAGCTCCGGGTACGTCTGCGCGGCCATCATCGCCAGCGCCTGCTTCAGGTAGTTGGGGCGCCGGGTCACCAGCAGCGCCGTCACCGACGGCGGCCGCGACAGCGACGGGTACGCGCCGGTGGTCGCGGCGGGCAGCGCGAACGCGGTCGCGTGGCCGCGCATCGCCGCGCGCCGCTGGGCGACACTGCGCGTCTCCCAGTCCAGCTCGTCGGCGTCGCCGGCCGGCAGCTCGCCGGAGAGCAGCTGCACCAGCTCGCCCGTCAGCAGCGCAGACGCCTCGCCGGGCAGCCGCGGCGCCGACAGCACCAGCCCGGTCATGGACAGCTGGGCCAGGGCGGCGGCCTGCGCGGCCGCGGGCACCTGCGGGCCGTCGGCCAGCCGGGCACCGGCGACGGCGTTGAGCACCGCCGTCTGGTCGCCGTCGAGCGGGTCGCCGACGCGGCCCGCGGTGAGCACGGCGCCGCCGCTGCTCAGCTCCCACCAGGTGCCGTTGTCGGTCGGCGCCAGGCGCAGCGAGCCGACCGGCTGCTCCGCGTCGTGCCGCCCGCGTCCCTGCGGGGACGCCGAGACGGCGTCGACGATCACGCGCGCGGGCCTGCCGACCGGCGCGATCTCGAACCGGCTGCCGACCAGCGGCTCGCCGAAGGGCCGGGCGGTGGTGTCGGCCGTGCCCGCCAGCGAGGCGTCGTACGGCCGGAGCTTCTCATCGGTGAGGTCGGGCGACAGCGTCAGCAGCGAGGCGTCGGGGCGCAGCCACGGCACCGGGCTGCCGTCCACCGCGAGGTCGAGGCTGACCACGGCGGGCAGCGGGTGCCACGGCGCCAGCACCGCGAGCAGGGCGGGCACCAGGCGCAGCAGCGGCAGCGGCTCGGCCAGGGTCACCGAGACGGCGGCGGCGCCGCGTCCCTGCGGCAGCTTCACCTGGTACGACACCAGCCCCGGCAGCGCGCCGAGGCGGCCCGACCAGTGCGGCATGGGGGCGGCCCAGTCCTCGACCGCGATCTCCAGCTGGCGCGCCGTGCCGGGCAGCAGCCCGTCCCACAGTTTCGCGCGCACGTGCGCGGCAGACCTGGCGGCGATGCTGACCCGGTCGCCGTCGCGGGTGAGCAGGCCCGAGGCGTCCGGCGCGCCGCCGAGGGCGCCGGTCCACTGCGGCAGCGGGGCGGGGCGCGAACCGGCGGCGTTCAGCCGATTCTTGATCTTGCGAAGGGTGCCGCGGACCCGGCTGCGCAGTCGTGCCTGCGGGAGCGGGGACTGGCCCTTGCCGTTTGACTGCCTGGCCGCTCGCCGCACGCCGCCTCCTCGATCTGGCCCGCCTGGTGCCCGGCGTCGAATGCCCGGGCATGCTAGCACGCGCACCGGTCCGCACCGGGTCGCGAACGACCATGCTATCCGGCCTCCGGACCACCCCGAAAAGGCCGAAGGACTAGGTGAAAAGCCGCACCTTGGATCTTGAGGATGGCCGCTCGGCAGCGTACCGTCCAGCCTCGGACCCATCCCCCTGCCAGCGCTGGAGAGCACGCGTGGACCCCTCGCTCCGCAGCCGGATGCAGCAGCTTGCGCAGCTGTGCGATGCGATGCCGCCCGACGCCGCCCCCTGGTACGCCGACGGCGTCCTGCACCGTGCCGCCCCTCTGATGGAACTGCTGGCGCCCGACCCGCACCTGGCCCTGTTCCGCGACTGCCGCCAGGCCGTCGCCGCCCTGGTCGCGGGCACCCGCGTCGACCCCGCCAACCTGCGCCGCCGCCTCAAGGCGATGATGCGGCCCGAACGCACCGGCGAGCACGCCGACCTGGCCGACCTCGTCCTCTACTGCGCGTGGACCAGCCTGCCCCCGGACAGGCCCGGCGACCACCCCGACCCGCGCCGGATCAGCCACGCCGCCGACGCGCTGTGGGAACACCTGGACCAGCTCAGCGGCGGCACCGGCGGCTGGCACGCCCGCGAGGTCGAACTCCAGCTCGCCGCCGCCCGGCTGCTCGCCCCCGGCACCCCCACCGAACTGCGCGACCGGGCCCGGCGGCTCGACCACGACCCGGTCGCCCTCGCCGCCCTGGCCCGCGCCGTGTCGACCGGGCAGGGCTGGCCGCTGCGGGTCGAGCCCGAGACGCTGCTGCCCGTCCCGCCGCCGCCCCGGCACCCGGGCTGCGGCGAGCACCCGCCCGCGGCGTACGCCCGCATCGTCGCCGCCGGGACCGGCCACGGCGCCGCGCTGGCCGGTTATCACACCACCGGGCGGCCGGTGCCGTTCACGGCCCGGCCCGGCGACGTCGTGACCGTCGACTGCCCGTTCGGCGAGACCGTGGTCACCCGGCGCGACCAGCACCGGACCTGGGTCGGCTGGCCGTGGCCCGGCGGCCCCGGCACCGGCGCCGAGCTGCCCGGGTTCGCCCACGACCCGGCCGAGGCCTGGCAGCCGGTCCAGTTGCGGCCCGTGGCGGGGCAGGCGGCCGTCGGCGAGCGCGTCCGCGTCGGCGTCGCGGCGCTGCGGGTGTACGTGCTGCGGGCGTACACGTTCACGCCGGGTCGGCAGAACTGGTTCGACAAGGCCGCCGAGCAGCAGCTCACCGCCATGGCCATGCTCCCCGCCGGACGGCCCGCGACCGGCGACGGACATGAGGCGGGCGAGTTCGACCCGTACGAGATGCCGCTGTCGGTGCTGCTGGAGTGGCGGGCGTACCCGTTCCTGGAACCCGGCGACCTCGTCGCCGACGCCCAGGACCGCGAGCTCACCTTCCAGCCGCCGCTGCTGTTCACCACCGCGACCGGCGAGCCCGTCCGCCCCGCCTGGCCGCTGCGCCTGCTGCGCCACGACGGCGCCGAACCGGCGGCGAAGGCTGTCGACGCGGTGGCCGCCGCGACCACCCAGGGCTGCCACGACCTGATCGCCGACGCCTGGGAGCAGCACGCCCGCGTCACCCTCCCCGACGACCTCCCCACCCGCCACACCTGGTTCCACCCCCACCCCTGACCCCGCCCACGGAGCACGCGCCACGGGCGGGGCACGCCCCGCGCGCCGGGCGTGACTGCACTTTCGGGGAAACTGCACGAATTCCCGCCCGGATTCCAGCACTTTCCCCGAAACTGCACCCACTCCCCTCCCGGTGTCCGGTGTGGACGACTCACGAGGGCCAGCCTGGGCACATGAGCGGCCTTGGTGATCGGCTTCGATCGGCGCGCAAGCTGCGCGGGCTGACGCAGCGGGAACTGGCGGCGCAGGCCGGGGTGTCGGTGTCCGAACGCTGGGAGCCGGTCCGGCAGGCGCCGGCCGGGGCCCCTGGCCCTTCAGGAGATCCTCCGCCGCAGGCCGGCGGTTCGCACCGGGCGGGAGACGGTGTACATCGTTGAACGGTGATCACGGTCGACCGATTCTCGGCCGGGGCGAGTCGATGATCGCGGGTTGCGGTCAGAGGGTGCCGATTAGGACGCCGCTTTGACCGCAGACACCGATCAAGACGGCGGATCACTACTTGATCGGTATTTGCGGTCAAAAGCGTGTGGAGGGGGCACGGCGCGCGGCGGTGGAATGGAAAGTTTCTGATCTCTGTGGGAGCGTTTCCATGACTTTGGGCAGGTCACTGACCTGCTGAAAAGTTGTTGGTACGAAAGCGTTGTGGCGGGGCTTACAGGCGTGTCAGGATGGCGCTCGTTCGTAGGGAGCGAAGCACGCGAACACGCGTCGAGGGCAACCCGGTGTCTCATCGGGACGGCGTGAGCACCTGTCGCCGCACACGTTCGCGTGTGCGGATTTTCTTCGCCCACCGGGCTGGGCATTTCGTATCGAGTCGGCATTTTCCGCGCTGACGGCACTGTCAGTAACGGATGTCGATAAATCCTGCCCAAGGAGTTTCGCACCATGAGTTTCCCGATCACCCGACGGCGCAAGGCCGCCGCGGCCGGTGTCGGCGCCCTGGTCTTCGCCGGCCTGGTCACGCTGCCCGCGACCCTGGCGCACGCCGCTCCCGGCTGCGACATCACGTACACCACCAACGACTGGTCCGAGGGCCCCAGCACCGGCGGCTTCACCGGCACCGTCGTCGTCAAGAACACCGGCGACGCCCTGTCCGCCTGGACGCTGAAGTTCGCCTTCCCCGGCGGGCAGACGTTCACCCAGGGCTGGTCGGCCAACTGGACCGCGTCGGGTGCCAACGTCACCGCGACGAACCTGTCCTGGAACGGCGCGCTGGCCACCGGCGCCTCGACCAGCCTCGGCTTCAACGGCCGCTGGACCGGCACCAACGCCAAGCCGACCGCGTTCACCCTGAACGGCGTCGCCTGCACCACCGGCGGGGTCACCCCGTCGGCGAGCCCGAGCAGCCCGGCCAGCCCGAGCGCCTCGGCGAGCCCGTCGACGAGCCCGTCGGCCAGCCCGTCCGCGTCGCCGTCGGCGAGCCCGAGCGCCAGCCCGAGCCCGTCGGCCAGCCCGAGCCCCACGGACCCCACCAGCAAGGTGGACAACCCGTACGCGGGTGCCCGCGGCTACGTCAACCCGGAGTGGAAGACCAAGGCCGAGTCCGTGGCCGGCGGCAGCCGGGTGTCGAACACCTCGACCGCCGTGTGGCTGGACCGGATCGCCGCGATCGCCGGCAGCTCCACCAGCATGGGCCTGGTCGCGCACCTCGACGAGGCGCTGCGCCAGTACAACGCGGGCACCGGCCCGCTGGTCGCCCAGTTCGTGATCTACGACCTGCCCGGCCGCGACTGCGCCGCGCTCGCCTCCAACGGTGAGCTCGGCCCGAACGACCTGCCGCGCTACAAGACCGAGTACATCGACCCGATCGCCGAGATCCTGGCCCGGCCGAAGTACTCCGCGCTGCGCATCGTCGCGATCGTCGAGATCGACTCGCTGCCGAACCTGGTGACCAACACCAACCTGGCCAACTGCGCGACCATGGCCGCCAACGGCGGCTACGTCAACGGCATCGGGTACGCGCTGAAGAAGCTCGGCGCGATCTCGAACGTGTACAACTACATCGACGCCGCCCACCACGGCTGGATCGGCTGGGACACCAACCTCGGCCCGTCGGCGACGAAGTTCAAGCAGGCCGCCACGGCTGAGGGCAGCACGGTCAACAACGTGCACGGCTTCATCACCAACACGGCCAACTACTCGGCGCTGACCGAGCCGTTCTTCACCATCAACACCTCGGTGAACGGCACCACGGTCCGCCAGTCGAAGTGGGTGGACTGGAACCAGTACGTCGACGAGCTCTCCTTCGCGCAGGCGTTCCGGACCAAGCTCATCGCCGAGGGCTTCAACTCCAACATCGGCATGCTGATCGACACCAGCCGCAACGGCTGGGGCGGCGCCAACCGGCCCACCGCCGCGTCGACCTCGACCGACGTCACCACCTTCGTCAACCAGTCCCGGATCGACCGCCGCATCCACGCCGGCAACTGGTGCAACCAGTCCGGCGCGGGCCTGGGCGAGCGCCCGAAGGCCAACCCGGCTCCCGGCATCGACGCGTACGTGTGGGTGAAGCCCCCGGGCGAGTCCGACGGCGCCAGCCAGGTCATCGCGAACGACGAGGGCAAGGGCTTCGACCGGATGTGCGACCCGACGTACACCGGCAACGGGCTCAACGGCAACAACCTGACCGGGGCGCTGCCGAACGCGCCGCTGTCCGGCCAGTGGTTCTCCGCGCAGTTCGCCCAGCTGATGGCCAACGCGTACCCGCCGCTGTCCTGATCCTGCGGTAGCAGCGCAACGGCCCCCGGCCGGTCCATGTGGACCAGCCGGGGGCCGTTTCGCTGGGGCCGTGTTCCGCGCACTGATGATCGTGATGATGCGCCTGGGCGGCGCCTAGAACAGGTGGTGGTCGGTGATGAGCACCGCGGTGATGGCGATGAGCCAGGCCAGGCCCGCGCAGAGGCCGAGGACGGCCAGTGCCGTGCCCTTCTGCCCGCTCCTGCGGATCTGCACCAGCGCGACCACTCCGAGCACGATCCCGATCACGGCGAACGGGGCGCACAGGCCGACGGCGCCGAGGATGAGCGAGCCGAGTGCGGCGCCGTTGGTTCCCGGCTCGCGGGGTGGCGCGGGCGGCTCCCATTGCGGATCAAGCGTGACGGTCACAAGCGGCGAATCTAGCAACAACGCGGGATGGTGTGGTGCCCCCGGCAGGAATCGAACCTGCGACCTGCGGTTTAGGAAACCGTCGCTCTATCCCCTGAGCTACGAGGGCGCGAAGCCAGGTTACCCGGCCTCGCCAGCGAATATCACACCGGCCTAGCGGTTCGGTCGCAGTGTCCAGGTGATCGACATCTCTGCCGTGGTCACGCCCTCGGCGTTGGCGATGGTGACCGATACGTCGAACTCCGGGCGCTGCCCGGCGTCCAGCTCGCCGAGCACGTCGGCGACCGGCCGGCCGAGCACGGCGGTGGCGGTGACCGGGCCCATGGCCAGCTTCTTGTACTCGATGCCGCCGCGTACCGCCAGCGGGGTGGCCCGGTGCAGCTGGCCGCCGAACGCGGCGAACACGACCGCCCCGGAGGCGGTCTCGCCGAGGCTGTACATCGCACCGGCGTGCGGCCCACCGACATGGTTGTGCACGTCGACGGCGTCGGGGAGCAGGGCCACGGCGGTGACGCCGTCGGCGTCGGCGGTGACCGACGTGATGTCGATGCCCAGGGTGCGGGCGAAGGGCACGGTGGACAGCAGTCCGCTGGCCACGGCGGAGGCGTCGAGCGTCATGCCGCCCACGTTACTGATGAGTAACGTGGGCGGCAAGACGTCAGGACGGTGTCAGCGCCAGCCGACGTCGATGCGGTCGCCCCGCTCGTCGAAGAAGTGCAGCGCGTCCATGCGGACCGAGATCGACAGCGGGTGCCCCGACCCGATCTGCGGGTACGGCGCCAGCCGCACCGCCAGCTCGGCCGCCCGCCGGTGGTGGCGGCCCGGGTCGGACAGCACGCTCTCGCGCTGCGCCGGGCGCTCGGCGACCGAGGTGGCCCCGCCGCCGGTGCGGCCCTTCATCCGGTTGATCACGTGCCCGAAGCGGCGCAGCCGGGAGCCGTGCTCCTCGGCCTCCGCGGCGGAGCGGCCGATCTCGTCGACGACGACCGCCGTGGCGCCGATGTCGACGAAGGCCAGCGACTCGTGGCCGTGGTGCTCCAGGTAGCGGATGCGGCCCTGCAGCACGTCGCCGGGCGAGTCGGGCGCGACCGGGGTCAGCGCCTCGGCTCGCACACCGATGACGATGCGCTCGCCGTGGAAGTGGGAGACCGCGCGGGCGCGGATGTCGTCCCACTTGAGGTAGAGCGACTGCTCACCGAGGTTGAGCTGCACGTAGCGGTCGAGGTGCACGTAGACCGAGGCCTCGAGCAGGTTCATCCGCGGGCTGCCGAGGAAGGCGGCCACGTAGAGCGTCGCGGGCTTGCCGTACACCTGGGTGGGGGTGCCGACGTCCTGGAGCACGCCCTTGCGCATGATGGCGACCCGGTCGGCCATGGTCAGCGCCTCGGCCTGGTCGTGCGTCACGTAGACCGTGCTGACGCCCAGCTCGCGCACCAGGCCGGAGATCTCGGCGCGCAGTTCGGCGCGCAGGCCGCTGTCCAGGTTGGACAGAGGCTCGTCCATGAGGAACAGGCCCGGACGGCGCACGATGGCGCGGCCCATCGCCACCCGCTGGCGCTGGCCGCCGGAGAGCTGGCTGGGCTTGCGCCCGAGCACGTCCCCTATACCCAGCGCGCTCGCGACGTCGGCGACCCGCTCCGCCCGCGGCTCCGGCTCGATGCCGGACAGCCGCAGCGGGAAGCCGATGTTCTCGCCGACGGTCATGTGCGGGTAGAGCGCGAAGTCCTGGAAGACCATCGCGATCCGGCGGTCCCGCGGCGGGAGCTGGTTGGCCAGTTGGTTGTCGAGCATGATGGCACCGCTGGTCGGATCCTCCAGCCCAGCGATCATTCTCAGCACAGTGGACTTGCCGCAGCCCGAGGGTCCCAGCAGCACCATGAATTCACCGTCAGCCACATCCAGGCTGACGTTGTCGACCGCCACCGTCCCGTCAGGGAAAACCTTGGTGACGTCTTTGAGATTGACGGTAGTCACCGTCTCCTCCCGCTGCCCTCGTTCCGGCCCCGAATCTGGACACTCTCGCGAAAAATAGCCCGTCTTCCCATCGGGTAAACGTTCCATGTTCACGCCGTGACAGATCTATTACCGGTGCCATCAGGGCAGAGCGCAAGGGGTTCTAGCAGCCGATTCTCTTCCACCGTCCACTCACGCCGGACCGCAGTGGCCGTGAGCTGCACCGGACCGGAAAGCGCTCTCAGGAACTCGTGGAGATCCGTGACAAACGCGGGGCCTGCACTGATTCGCCGAGGAAGACCCTGCGTACGACCCGTTCGGCGGCGTGCCCGTCGTCCCAGGAACAGAAAGTTTCCCGGAAGGCGGCCCGGCGCGCCGGCTCGTCCCGCCAGCCACCGCCGCCCAGCAGCTCGACCAGTTCGGGCAGACCGCTCGCCACCGGGCCGGGGGCGTGCGCCACGATGTCGAGCACCGCCCCGCGCTGGGCGCGGTAGTCGGCCCAGTCGGGCACGTACAGCACGATCGGGCGGTCGAGCACCGCGAAGTCGAAGATGGCCGAGGAGTAGTCGCTGATCAGCAGGTCGGCGGCCAGGTACAGGTCCTCCACCACCGGGTGTGCCGAGACGTCGCGCACGCGGTCGCCCGCCCCGAACACGTCCTGTGCCAGGTAGTGCCCCCGCACCAGCAGGCGCCCGGCCGGCCCCAGCGCCGCCGCGACCGCGCCGGGGTCGAACCGCGGCAGCGTCATCGGCCGCGGCCGGAACGTCGGCAGGTACAGCGCGACGGTCTCGTCCGGCCCCAGGCCCAGCACCGCCCGCGCGGCGGCCCGCTCCTGCTCCCCGGCCTGGGCCAGCCGGTCGTTGCGCGGATAGCCGGTCTCCAGCACCTCGTACGGGCACGGGTAGGCCCGCTCCCACACCTGGGTGCTGAACGGGTTCGCGCTGACGCTGAAGTCCCAGCGGTCGCTGCGGCGCAGCAGGCTGCGGAAGTTGTGCTTCTCCCCCGCCGGGTAGTGCTGCTCGTCCAGGCCCATGGTCTTCACCGGCGTGCCGTGGTGGGTCTGCAGGTGCACCTGGCCCCGGCGCTTGCGCACGAAGTCGGGGAAGTTCACGTTGTTCACCAGATACTTGGCCCGCGCGAGCAGCCGGTAGTAGGCGGGGCTGCCCTCGACCACGTGCGGCGTGCCCGGCGGCAGGGCCGCGACCGACTCCGGGCGCACCACCCAGACGCCGTGCACGTGCGGCGCGACCGCGCGGGCGCGGGCGTGGATGGCGGCCGGGTTGCACGACACCCCGCGATACCAGTAGGCGGCGTAGGCGGCCAGGTGCTCCCGTACCGGCAGCAGGGTCTGCAACCGGTAGTAGGCCCGGTCCAGCAGGCCCACCTGCGGTCGGCGCGGCGGGAACACCTTGCGCCAGCCCGCGGCGGCGGCCGAGGCGGTGCGCGCGGCCCGGCGCTCCACCCGGTAGCAGGTGCGCAGGGCCGCGTACGCGTGCCAGGCCCGCGCCGCGACCAGCCGGTAGCGCAGCCCGTCCTTGCCCTGCGGCGGGGTGAACCCGCCCGGCGGCAGGTGCCGGTCGAACATGTCGGCGGCGCGCAGGAACGAGGCCCGGCGCAGGTGGCCCGGCAGGCGCTGCTCGTTGCCGACGGTCTGCATGCAGTGCCGGATCATCTGCTCGAACACCACCGGCCGCACCGGTTCGACCCGCTCGCCCTGCGCGTCGATGAGGTCCCAGGCCCGGTCCCAGTGGTCGAAGACGTCCATGTGCCGGGGGTCGCGGGTGTGCGTGATCGCGCCCTGGCGCCGCTGGCGGTAGCTGTAGCAGACCTCCTCCAGCGCCGTGATGCGCCGGGCGCCGAGCAGCAGCGGGTAGGTCCAGGAGACGTCCTCGTACCAGCCGGGGGCGAAGCTCAGGTCCAGCCGTTCCAGCAGCTCCCGGCTCACGATCTTGTTCCACACGGTGTGGATGGTCCGCAGCAGCCCCGGCCGGGCCAGCACGTCGGCGCCGTTCGGGCCGGGCGCCGCGGCCAGGCGGCGGCGCAGCCCGCTGCGCCGCGACCCGCCGATCGGGTACGACCGTTCGAAGTCGACCAGCAGCACCTCGGGCCGCCGGTCCCGCAGCACCTCGGCGACCAGCGGCAGCGCCCCCGGCGCGAGCGCGTCGTCGCTGTCGACGAACCACACGTGGTCGCCGGTCGCGTGCGCCAGCCCGGCGTTGCGCGCCCGCCCCAGCCCCACGTTCTGGGGCAGGTGCAGCACCTTGAGCCGGCGGTCGCGGGCGGCGTAGGAGTCGAGGATGTCGCCGCAGTGGTCCGGCGACGCGTCGTCGACGGCGATCACCTCCAGGCCCGCGACCTGCTGCCCGAGGATCGAGTCCAGACACTCCCGCAGGTATCCCTGCACCCGGTAGGCGGGCAGTACCACGCTGATCGACACCGGCACCCCGTCCGATTCGGGGCGCGCGGCGGCATCAGCCGCCGGGACGGCTCAGCATTCGATGACGTTGACGGCCAGGCCCCCGCGCGCCGTCTCCTTGTACTTGATTTTCATGTCCGCGCCGGTCTCGCGCATGGTTTTGATGACTTTGTCCAGAGATACGAAGTGGTTGCCGTCGCCGCGCAGCGCCATCCGCGCCGCGGTGATCGCCTTGACGCTGGCCACCGCGTTGCGCTCGATGCACGGGATCTGCACCAGGCCGCCGACCGGGTCGCAGGTCAGACCCAGGTTGTGCTCCATCGCGATCTCGGCCGCGTTCTCGACCTGCGCCGGGTTGCCGCCCAGCACCTCCGCCAGCCCGGCCGCCGCCATCGAGCAGGCCGAGCCGACCTCGCCCTGGCAGCCGACCTCGGCGCCGGAGATGGAGGCGTTCTCCTTGAACAGCACGCCGATCGCGGCCGCGGTCAGCAGGAACCGGACGATGCCGTCGTCGGAGGCGCCCGGCACGAACTTCGCGTAGTAGTGCATGACCGCCGGGACGATGCCCGCCGCGCCGTTGGTGGGGGCGGTGACCACGCGGCCGCCCGCGGCGTTCTCCTCGTTCACGGCCAGCGCGAACAGGGTGATCCAGTCCATCACCCGCAGCGGGTCGGTGACGAAGTGCTCGCGCGACAGCGAGGCGCGCAGCTCCGCCGCGCGGCGGCGCACCTTCAGGCCGCCCGGCAGGATGCCCTCGTTGGTGCAGCCCGCCTCGACGCAGTCCTGCATGACCTGCCAGATGCGCAGCAGGCCCGCGCGCACGTCGGCCTCGCTGCGCCAGGACAGCTCGTTGGCCAGCACGATGTCGCTGATGCGCAGGCCGGTCTGCTCGGTCAGCGCCAGCAGCTGGGCGCCGGTCCGGAACGGGTAGCGCACCACGGTGTCGTCCGGCTTGATCCGGTCGGCCCCGGCGGCGTTCTCGTCCACCACGAACCCGCCGCCGACCGAGTAGTACGTGCGCTCGCGCACGCAGGCGCCATCGGAGTCGTACGCGGCGAAGGTCATGCCGTTCGGGTGGTACGGCAGCGACTTGCGCCGGTGCAGGGTCAGCTCGAACGCCGCGTCCTCGATGCCGAGCAGGCTCACCCGCCCGGCCGCCTTGATGGCCTGGAAGCGCTCGTCTGCGGTGGCGGTGTCGACGGTCTCCGGGTCGTCACCGGCCAGGCCCAGCAGCACGGCCTTGTCGCTGCTGTGTCCGTGCCCGGTCGCGCCGAGCGAGCCGAACAGCTCCGCCCGCACCATGACGACCTCGCTGAGGCGCCCGTCGGCTTTCAGCCCGGTCGCGAAGATCTGTGCCGCCCGCATCGGTCCGACGGTATGCGAGCTCGACGGCCCGATACCGATTTTGAACAGGTCGAAGACGCTGATCACCGACACACCCTCCGACGCTGGAAGCGGACGGAGCAACGATAGCGCTGTGACCTGGGTCGCCCGCTACCGCAGGCGACGCCCGTCACAGCGCCGGATCGATCAGAGGCTGTCGAAGTTGATCGTTACGGAGGTGTAGCCGAGCGAGTGCAGCAGGCCCTCCAGGGTCTTACGGGTGTTCTCCTGCGCCCGCTCCTTGAGCTGGCTGCTCTGGGCGGCGTTCTTGAGCTTCTCCTCGGCGGCCTGCATGGTCTCCTGCTGGCGGTTGGGGTCGCCCTCGAAGAAGTCGCCCACCCGGTTGATCAGGCCCCGGTCCTCGGCGTAGACGTAGCTGCGGCCCAGGTCGAGGTTCGGCTCGCCGAGCTGCGGGGCGGGCAGGTTGATGGTCACCGTCTTGTGGTCCGGCGAGTCGATGATCTGGGCCTCGGTGAGCTGCGAGAAGTCGACGTACGCCTCGACCGTGCCGGCGGCCACGAACAGGGTGTGCTGGTTGTAGAGCCAGTCGGGCAGGAACTTGCGGTCCTGCTTGAGGTCGACGATGACCTCGTAGTTGCCCTCGGCCGCCACGAACCGGCTCAGGTCCTTGATCGACAGCAGCACCGGCGGCTGGCTGTTGTCGGTCACCTGCTCGGCGAACGGGTTCTTCAGCTTCGGGATCATCCCGGCCACGGTCAGCCCGGCCACCGTGATGCTGGCCAGCGCCAGCACCAGGAAGGTCAGCAGGATGCCGCGGAACCAGCGCCGCTTGGGACGCGGCGGCTCGTGCTCCTGGTCGTGGTGGTCGTCCGGGTCCGCGCCCTTGGCCCGGACCGTGGGCAGGGGCTCGGTCGGCTTCGCCCGACCCGGTGAGTACTCGGGCAGGTTCTGCGTCGGTTCGTCGGCGCCCATGAGAGCCTCCCGTGTGTTCCGGTGGTGACACCCACGGTATTACCTCACCCCGACAAGGCGACACTCTTGATCTAGAAGACGACTCGGCGCAGACGGCGGCGGCGTCAGGCGAAGGCGGCGATGCCCGTCAATCGCTGACCCAGCACGAGCTGATGGATCTCCGACGTGCCCTCGTAGGTGAGCACGCTCTCCAGGTTGTTGGCGTGGCGCAGCACCGGGTACTCGCCGGACACCCCGTTGGCGCCCAGGATGGTGCGGCACTGCCGGGCGATCGCGATCGCCTCGCGCACGTTGTTGAGCTTGCCCGCGCTGACCATCTCCGGGCGCAGCGCGCCCCGGTCGGCGGTGCGGCCCAGGTGCAGCGCCAGCAGCCAGGCCTTCTGGAGCTCCAGCGCCATGTCGGCCAGCTTCGCCTGGGTCAGCTGGAACGCCGCGATCGGCTTGCCGAACTGGGTGCGCGTGGTCGCGTAGTCGATCGCGGTGTGCAGGCAGTCGCGGGCCGCCCCGACCGCGCCCCAGACGATGCCGTACCGGGCCTCGGTCAGGCAGCTCAGCGGGGCGCGCAGGCCCTCGGCGCCGGGCAGGCGGGCGTCGTCGGGCAGCCGTACGCCGTCGAGCACGATCTCGCCGGTGGCGCTGGCCCGCAGCGACAGCTTGCCGGTGATCTCCCGCGCGGAGAACCCGGGCGTGTCGGTCGGCACGGCGAAGCCGCGGACGCCGTCGTCGGTGCGCGCCCAGATCACGGCCACGTCCGCGAGCGGCGCGTTCGTGATCCACATCTTGCCGCCGTCGAGGATCCAGTCGGCGCCGTCACGGCGGGCGCGGGTGGCCATCCCGGCCGGGTCGGAGCCGTGGTCGGGCTCGGTCAGCCCGAAGCAGCCGATCAGCTCGCCCTTGGCCATGCCCGGCAGCCAGCGCTGCTTCTGCTCCTCGGAGCCGAACTTCCAGATCGCGAACATGGCCAGCGAGCCCTGCACGCTGACCAGCGAGCGCACGCCCGAGTCGGCGGCCTCCAGCTCCAGGCAGGCCAGGCCGTAGGCGACCGCGCTGGTCCCGGCGCAGCCGTAGCCGGTCAGGTGCATGCCGAGCAGGCCCTGGGCGCCGAAGTCGCGGGCGAGCTCGCGGACGGGGGCGTGGCCGGACTCGTACCAACCTGCCACGTGCGGCCGCACCCGGTCGTCGACCAGGCGGCGGACCACCGCCCGGATCTCCCGCTCCTCGTCGGTGAGCAGGGCGTCGAGGTCGAGCAGATCCAGCGGCAGCACGGGAGTCGTCACGGCCTCACCATAATCGTCGCCCGCGGTAGCGGCCGCTCGGTGTCATCCGCAGCGCAGCGGAGGATGACACCGATTAAGGCCGCGGTAGCCGGCGAGCATGACTCAGCTCAGCTGGAGCACGCGGACGTGGATCTGGTGGCGCTGCTGCAGGGCCGCGCGCAGGGCGCGGTGCAGGCCGTCCTCCAGGTAGAGCTCGCCCTTCCACTCCACGACGTGCGGGAACAGGTCCCCGTAGAAGGTCGAGTCGTCGGCCAGCACCCGGTCCAGCGCCATCTCCAGCTTGGTGGTGACCAGCTGGTTCAGCGAGATCGGGCGCGGCGGGATCTCGGCCCACTGCTTGAGGGTGTAACCGTGGTCCGGGTACGGACGACCGTCCCGTACCGCCTTGAAGATCACGTTCTTCCCCTCCCGACCCGACAGACCGCGCCCAGACTAACCGCCCGGGGCGACCTCCGGCGCGCCTGTGTTGCCCCATGCTCCACGGTGCACCACCTCGTCCAGGCCGCGCCGCCCCCGCTTGAGTGACTTCGACCGGTGGTCGGGGGCACGGTAACCCACGCTCACCGCCCCGATCGGCGTGTACGCCTCCGGCACTCCGAACGCCGCCCGGAACGTCTCGATCCGGTCCGGCGGCACGCCGAAGAAGCACGCGCCCAGGCCCTCATCGACTGCCGTCAGCAGCATCAGCAGCGACGCCATGCCGGTGTCGACGTGCCAGTACGGCACCGGCCAGCGCGCCTCGTCCTGGTCCGTCCAGCCCTTGTCCGCCTCGGCGTACCGGCTCAGGTACGCCGCCTTGTGCGACAGCGGCACGATGATCAGCGGCGCGGTGCGCATGTTGGTCAGCCACTGCCGCCACACCTGGGTGTGCGGCGTGGCCGCCTCCCAGAACCGCGCACGCTCCTCGGGGGTCTCCAGCACCAGGAAGGCCCAGCCCTGCGAGAACCCGGCCGAGGGCGCGTGCGTGGCGTGGCGCAGCAGCTTCTCGACGACCTCGGGCGGCACCGGCCGGTCCGGGTCGTAGTTGCGCACCATCCGGCGCCGGCGTACGACGTCGGCGAACTCCACCTACGCCGCCTGCGCGACGACGCCCCAGGTGCCCGCCCACAGCTGGCCCGGGGCCAGGGTGAGCAGGTCCCGGCCGGAGCGCAGCGCGTCCGGCGGGCAGGTCATCGGCTCGACCGCGATGGAGCGGCGGTGCCGCGCCCCGGTCAGCGTGTGCGAGGTGTACAGCTGCCACCAGCCGAAGTTCTCGTCGGCCCACAGCCGCACGCTGCGCCCGTCGGGCGCGGTCAGCGTGACCGCCGAGCCGCCGTCGGCGTCGCGGACGACGTCGCCGAACGCGGTGTCGAGCTCCAGCGTGCCCAGGCGCTTGGCCTCGGTGAAGTCGAACTCGGTCCCGGCCACCTTCGCCGCGCCGATCGGCAGCATCCGGCCGTCGACCAGCAGGCGGGTGCGCGCCGGGATGTGCACCACCAGGTCGTCCACACTGACGCCCGGGATGTGCAGGTACGGGTGGGTGCCCAGCCCGAACGGGGCCGCCGTCGGCGCCTCGTTGACCACGGTGTGGCTGATCCGCAGGCCCGCGTCGCTCAGCGAGTACGCGGTGCGCAGGCGCAGCTGCCACGGGTAGCCCGGCCGGGGGTGCAGCAGGCACTCGACCGTGACGGCGTCGGCGGACTGCTCCACCGCGGTCCAGGGCAGCCAGTGCACCAGGCCGTGGATGGCGTTGTGCAGCGCCGGCTCGGTCAGCGAGAGCTGGTGGGACTGGCCGTCGAAGCGGTAGTAGCCGTCCCGGACCCGGTTGGGCCACGGCGCGAGCACCTGGCCGGCGCCGGCGGGGCACAGCTCGTCCTCGCCGAACCCGTCGAGGACCTCGACACCGCCGACCGCGTATCCGCGCAGCCCGCCGCCCACCTCGACCACGGTCGCGGTCTGCTCACCGTGCACAAGCGTCCATTGGGTGCCGGACGGGTGAAAGTTGGTCACGACCCCGCACCTTACATGGCGGATTCAGGGAGCGAGACGTTCCACGATCCACTCATCGCCTACCCGTCGGTAACGCAGGCGGTCGTGCAGGCGGCTCGGCCGCCCCTGCCAGAACTCGACCGTCTCCGGCTCGACCCGCAGCCCGCCCCAGTGACCGGGCAGCGGCACGTCGGTGTCGGCGGGGAACGACTGCTCGGCCCGCGCGTACGCCTCCTCCAGCGCGCCCCGGTCGGCCAGCACCGACGACTGGGTGCTGGCCCAGGCGCCGAGCTGGGCACCGCGCGGGCGCAGGTGGAAGTACTCCTCGCTCTCGTCGCGGTCCACCGGGGTGATCCGCCCGCACACCACGACCTGCCGCCCGATCGGAAACCACGGGAAGGTGATGCTCGCGTACGGGTTGGCCAGCGCCTCCCGCCCCTTGCGCGAGTCGTAGTTGGTGAAGAACACGAACCCGTGCTCGTCGTAGCCCTTCAGCAGCACGGTCCGGCTGCTGGGGCGCCCGTCCGGCGCCGCCGTCGCCACGATCATCGCGTTCGGCTCGACCAGGCCCGCCGCGACCGCCTCACCGAACCAGCGGCGGAACTGCGCGGTCCAGTCCTCGGCCAGCTGCGACTCCAGCAGCCCTTCGGCGCGTACGGCCGGGCCGGGCTCGGCGGGCTCGGCATACTCGCGGCGCATCCGGGCGAGGTCGGGGTGGGTGATCGGCGGCTGCTCGTGCACCCGACCATCCTCGCCCAGGCGGCGCGCCGGCCGGGAAGCGGCGGCGGAAAACATGTCCCGTCCGGCGCGGCGCGGCGCGGATTCGACGTTCGCGGGGCGCGTACACCGAAGAATGTCGCCTCTAGCACATCCGTGGCGGGTCGCCAAACGGTTAACGCCGTAGCAAGATGTTGCTCGAACTGAACCAAACCTCAGGTCCGCGCAACCTGCCGCGACACACAGACCGGGAGTACAGAGATGTCCGACTTCAAGCCGGGGCTGGAAGGCGTGATCGCCTTCGAGACCGAGATCGCCGAGCCTGACAAGGAGGGCGGCTCGCTTCGCTACCGGGGCGTCGACATCGAGGACCTGATCGGCCAGGTGTCGTTCGGCAACGTGTGGGCGCTGCTGGCCGACGGCAAGTTCGGCCCGGGCCTGCCGCCCGCCGAGCCGTTCCCGGTGCCGGTGCACTCCGGCGACATCCGCGTCGACGTGCAGTCCGCCGTCGCCATGCTCGCGCCGTACTGGGGCCTGGGCCAGCTGCTGGACATCACCGACGAGCAGGCCCGCGAAGACCTGGCCCGCGTGTCGGTCACCGCGCTGTCGTTCGTGGCCCAGTCGGCCCGCGGCCTGGGCCTGCCGGCCGTGCCGCAGAAGGAGATCGACAAGGCGCAGACCATCGTCGAGCGCTTCATGAAGCGCTGGCGCGGCGAGCCCGACCCCCGCCACGTCAAGGCCGTCGACGCGTACTTCATCTCCGCCGCCGAGCACGGCATGAACGCCTCGACCTTCACCACCCGCGTCGTGGCCTCCACCGGCGCCGACGCCGCGGCCTGCATCTCCTCCGGCATCGGCGCCCTGTCCGGCCCGCTGCACGGCGGCGCCCCGTCCCGGGTGCTGCACATGATCGAGGCCGTCGAGCGCTCCGGCGACGCCGAGGGCTACGTCAAGGGCGTGCTCGACCGGGGCGAGCGCCTGATGGGCTTCGGCCACCGGGTGTACCGCGCCGAGGACCCGCGCGCCCGCGTGCTGCGGCGCACCGCCAAGGAGCTCGGCGCGACCCGCTACGAGGTGGCCGAGGCGCTGGAGAAGGCGGCCCTGGCCGAGCTGCGCGCCCGCCGCCCCGACCGGGTGCTGGAGACCAACGTCGAGTTCTGGTCGGCCGTGGTGCTCGACTTCGCCGAGGTGCCCGCGCACATGTTCACCTCGATGTTCACCTGCGCCCGGGTGGCCGGCTGGTCCGCGCACGTCCTGGAGCAGAAGAAGCTGGGCCGCATCGTGCGCCCGTCGGCCACGTACATCGGCCCGGCCACCCGCAAGCCGAGCGACGTCGAGGGCTGGAACGCCATCAGCCACTCCGCCTGACCGTGACATGGGCGCTGGCTCTGCGGCCTTAATCGGTGTCATCCTCCGCCTTCGCTCCGGATGACACCGAGCGGCCGGCAACCGCCAGCGCCCGGCGGGCCGGGGGCGCAGGTGAGCACCGTCACGGACAAACCCGGGTACGCCGCGCCTGCCGCAGCCGCCTGACGTGGGAGAATCCGGGTGATACGGCAGCGTCGCCGCACGAAGCTCGCACTCTCTGACACGCCTGAAGGACTGATGTCATGGCCGAGACGCCGATCCGCATTCCCGCTGAGCTCCTGCCCGCCGACGGCCGTTTCTGCTGCGGTCCGTCGAAGGTCCGCCCTGAGGCGGTAGCGGCGCTCAGTTCGGTCGCCGGCACGTTCCTCGGCACCTCCCACCGCCAGAAGACGGTCAAGAACCAGGTCGCCCGCTTCCGCGCGGGCCTGGCCGAGTTCTTCGGCCTGCCGGACGGGTACGAGGTGATCATCGGTAACGGCGGCACCACCGCGTTCTGGGAGGTCGCCGCCTTCTCGCTGATCAAGGACCGGGCGCAGTTCGCCACGTTCGGCGAGTTCGGCGCCAAGTTCGCCAAGGCGGTCAAGGACGCCCCGTTCCTGGGTGCGCCGACCGTACACAAGGGTGAGCCGGGCAGCGCGTCGTTCCTCGTCGCCGAGGAGGGCGTGGACGCGTACGGCATCCCGCAGAACGAGACGTCGACCGGTGTGGCCGTGCCCGTGCAGCGGGTCGCCGGTGCCGACCCAGGCGCGCTGGTCCTGCACGACGCCACCTCGGCCGCGGGCGGCCTCGACGTCGACCTCACCCAGAGCGACGTGTACTACTTCGCCCCGCAGAAGTGCTTCGCCTCCGACGGCGGCCTGTGGATCGCGATCATGTCGCCGGCCGCGATCGCGCGCGCCGAGGAGATCAAGGCGGGCGGCCGCTACATCCCGGCCTTCCTCGACCTGGTCACCGCGATCGAGAACTCGCGCCTGGAGCAGACGCTGAACACCCCGGCGCTGGCCACGATCTTCCTGGCCGCCGAGCAGACCGACTGGATGAACGCGCAGGGCGGCCTGGCCTGGGCGGCCCAGCGCACCGCGGAGAGCGCCGAGATCCTGTACCGCTGGGCGGAGAAGTCGCCGGTGGCGACCCCGTTCGTGACCGACCCGGGCCTGCGGTCCAACGTGGTCGCCACGATCGACTTCGCCGACAGCATCGACGCCGCCGCGATCGCCAAGACGCTGCGCGCCAACGGTGTCGTCGACACCGAGCCGTACCGCAAGCTCGGCCGCAACCAGCTGCGCGTCGCGCTGTACCCGGCGATCGACCCGGCCGACGTGCAGGCGCTGACCGCCAGCATCGACTACGTGATCGACCAGCTGTAACGGCTGCCGAACCCGCCAGGAGCGCGGATCCCCGACCGGGGGTCCGCGCTTCTTCCGTATCGGCGCACGTCATTCTTGAGCTGTTTTTCACGTTTGTTTCAGCTAAGCTCCCACGAAACCTGGTGTGCCCCACCGCGCTCATGGGTAGGACCGGCGCATGCCAACAGACCAGAGCGGGGGCCACTGGTGACGATCCAGGCTGCACGGCAGCAGGAGCTCAGCGGCGTTCCCGCAGCGTCGGCCGACCAGCAGGCGACCGCCGACCCGCTCGCGGCCGCACCGTCCGAACCGGCCCATCCGCCGCGCCTGCTGTTCCTCGACGGGCTGCGGCTGCTCGCGGCCCTGCTGGTGGTGGCGCACCACCTGGTGCGCGGGCCGTGGGACGTCCGCCCCGAAGAGCACTTCGGCATGCTGGCCACCCTGTCGAAGTACGGCTGGCTCGGGGTGAACCTGTTCTTCCTCATCTCCGGCTTCGTCATCTGCATGAGCAGCTGGGGCCGCGGCCTGGGCCGGTTCGCGGTGTCCCGGATCGTGCGCCTGTTCCCGGCGTACTGGCTGGGGGTGATCCTCACCACAGGCGTGCTGGCGATGTGGCCGGTGCTGCGCGGCCCGCTGCCGCCGCCGGAGTCGCTGGTCAACCTGACCATGCTGCAGAGCGGGCTGGGCGTCACCGACCAGGACTGGTCGTACTGGTCGCTCGGGACGGAACTGCGTTTCTACCTGCTGTTCGCGATCGTGGTCTGGCTGGGCGTGACCTACCGCCGGGTCGTCTACTTCTGCGCGCTGTGGACGGTCGTCGCGGCGTTCTCCAGTTCGTGGCACGAGGGCCTGCTCGACAACCTGATCGTGGCGGACTCGGCGCCCTACTTCGTGGCGGGCACCGCGCTCTACCTGGTCCACCGATTCGGCCCGAACCTGCTGCTGTGGGGCCTGGTCGGGGCCAACTGGGTGATCGCGCTCTACCGGCTGGAGAAGTACCCGGGGGTGGTGACCCTCCATCTCAACTGGTGGCCCGTCGCGGCCGTGGTCACCCTGTTCTGGGCCGTCATGATCGCGGTCGCGCTGGGCGCGTTCCGGCGCGTCAGCGGCCGGTGGCTGGTCACCGCGGGCGCGCTGACCTATCCGCTGTACCTCATCCACCAGGCCATCGGGCAGACCCTGATCCGCGGCCTGCACCGGCACGCGCCCGCGTGGCTGCTGCTCGTCGGGGTCATCGCGCTGCTGCTCGGCGTCTCGTGGCTGATCCACCGGTACGTCGAGCGCCCGCTGGGCCGCCGCCTCAAACGCGGCCTCGACTCCTCGCTCGCCGCCGCGCGCAACGCCTGATCAGCACCGGTCCGGCGTGGACATATTCCGACATGTGAACGTGAGCGTGTCCTCAGACACGGCGTGGCGGGTGCGCAGGCGCGCCCTCACCGCGTACGGTGTCGGGTGAGAACGTCCTACCTAGGCCGGGAGCTCCCCCCGGTAGCCACAGGTATGGACAGGCACAGGAGACGGAGGATAGCGATGCGACCCGTACGGTTCGTCGCCCTCTCCGAAGACGGCCAGGCGCTCGTCCTCGCGGACGAGGTCGGCCGTCTACTCGCACTGCCCATCGACGACCGTGTCACCTCGGCCACCCACCCCGACCGGGGTGCGGGGGCGCATCTGGTGACCATCGCGGCGGTGCCTTTCGACGCCAACCCCGTGCTGTCCCCACGCGACATCCAGTCGCGCATCCGCGCCGGCGAGTCCGCCGACGACGTCGCCCGTGTCGCGGGCGTCCCGGTGGACCGCGTGCTGCGCTACGCCGGCCCGGTGCTGCAGGAGCGGGCCATGCTGGCCCAGCACGCCCGCCGCACCCGGCTGAGGAACTCCGACAAGGGCGCGACCCTGGCCGACGTCGTGGACGGGCGCCTCGCCCAGCACGGCATCGACACGGAGAAGATCTCCTGGGATGCGTACCGCCGCGAGGACGGCACCTGGCGCGTCGTGGCGACCTGGCCCTCGGGCAAGGCCACCGCGCAGGCGATCTGGGAGCTCGACCGCAACCGGCAGCAGGTCTCCCCGCACGACGACATGGCGCAGTACCTCTGCGCCGAGCGTCCTACCCAGATCCTGGGCCAGGACCCGAACGCGGGCCAGACCCCGCCGCCGAGCCGCAGCGGGCACGGGCTGCCCAGCGCGACGGACGTGACGCGCCGTCCCAGCCGCGACCCGATCCGGGCCGGCCGCGACGCGCTGGTCGCCGCGATGGACCGGCCGCTGGGCTCCGGCCCCGGCCGCGGCCTCGACCTGCCCTCGGAGACCCCGCGCCAGCGCCCCGCCGCGGCCACCATCGGCGGCGCAGGCAGCGCCTTCGACGAGGACCCGGACGCGCCGAAGGAAGTGCCGGCCGTCCCGTCGCTGGCCGTGCTGCGCCCGCGCCGCCAGGCCCCGGCCGACGCGAACACCGCCGCGGGCGACAAGCCGCGCAAGCGCCTCCCGAGCTGGGACGACGTCCTCTTCGGCGGCGCGCCGGCGGCGCGGGAGAACTGACGCGCCGCTGCTCGCTTCCGGGTGGTCGGGGGGCAGGGTGGTGATCGTCGTTTCCGGTCAGAAGGTCGTGTTCTGCACTGCCTTCTGACCGAAACCTCTGATCTTGGCAGTGCCCGGCCCCGGCACGACGGGGATAGGGTGGGGACTCATGGAGTTCACCACACTGGGTCGCACCGGCCTGACCGTCAGCAGGCTCTGCCTGGGCACCATGAACTTCGGTCCGAAGACCACCGAGGCGGACAGCTTCGCCATCATGGACCGGGCCCTGGAGCATGAGCTCAACTTCTTCGACACCGCCGACGTCTACGGCTGGAAGATCGGCGAGGGCATCACCGAGAACATCATCGGCCGCTGGTTCGCGCAGGGCGGGGGCCGCCGCGACAAGGTCGTGCTGGCCACGAAGGTGTACGGCAAGATGGGCGAGTGGCCCAACGAGCAGGGCCTGTCCGCCCGCCACATCATCAGGGCGGCCGACGCCTCGCTGCGCCGCCTCCAGACGGACTGGATCGACCTGTACCAGATGCACCACGTCGACCGTAAGACGCCGTGGGAGGAGATCTGGCAGGCGATGGAGACCCTCGTCGCCGCGGGCAAGGTCCTCTACGTCGGCTCGTCCAACTTCGCCGGCTGGCACATCGCCGCCGCGCAGGAGGCGGCCAAGCACCGCAACTTCCTCGGCCTCGTCGCCGAACAGTCGATCTACAACCTGATGACCCGGCACGTCGAGCTGGAGGTCGCCCCGGCAGCCCAGCACTACGGTCTGGGCATCATCCCCTGGTCGCCGCTGCACGGCGGCCTGCTCAGCGGCGCGGTCCGCAAGCTCAAGGACGGTAGCGGCGGCCGGGCCACCGAGGGCCGTTCGGCCGAGGGGCTGGCCGAGCACCGGGCCACCATCGAGGCGTACGAGAAGCTGTGCGAGTCGATCGGCGCCGACCCGGCCGACGTGGCGCTGGCCTGGCTGCTCTCGCGGCCCGGCGTGACCGCGCCGATCATCGGCCCGCGCACGATCGAGCAGCTCGACAACTCGCTCAACGCGCTCACGCTCAAGCTCGACGACGACACGCTGGCGCGGCTGGACGAGCTGTTCCCGCCCGTCGGCAAGGGCGGCCCCGGCCCCGAAGCCTGGGCCTGGTAACCCGCTCGGTCGGGAAGGGCACCTTCTGCATCGGATGGCGATGAGAAGGTGCCCTGCCTTCACCCGGCGCGCAGGGCCGACGCGGTGAGCGGGTGGTAGGACGGGTGCGGGCCGAGCTCGCTGCGTACCAGCAGCAGCTCGCGCACCGTCCAGCTCGGCCCGCGGTAGTCGTGCAGGGCCGCCAGGTCGGCGTGCAGGGCGTGCGCGGGCAGCCGGTCGCCGGGCCGGGCCAGCGTCAGGTGCGGCTGGAAGCGCTTGTCGTCGGGGTGCAGGCGGCGGGCGCGCAGTTCGCGGCGCACCTCGCGGCCGAGCCGGACCAGCCCGTCCACGTCGCCGTCCAGCCCCGCCCACAGGACCGTGGAACGGCCGTGGCCGAACTTCCCGCCGCCGCATACGGACAGGTCGCCGCAGGTGCCGGTGACCGCGCCGAGGGCGGCGGTCGCGGGTTCGGCGGCGTCGTCGGGGACCTCGCCGAGGAAGGCGAGGGTCAGATGCCAGCGTTCGGGCGGGCTCACCCGCGCGTGGGCCCGGCCCACCTCCAGCCGATCGACCAGATCGGACAGGTGGGCCACGGCCGGCGGTGGCGGGAAGACGGCCACGAACAGGCGCATCAGGGCTCCGAGAGCACGACTCCGGCGGAGATGAGCGCGCCCTCGACCCGCACCCGCTCGATCTGGAGGTCGAGCCCGGCCACCTCGGCCAGGTGCTCGTCGATGCCCAGGCACAGGCACGCGTCGCGCAGGGCCTGGTCGTAGGCGTCGTGCTCGCGGGGCAGCTCGCGCAGGGCGGCCACGATCTGCTCGAACGGCAGCGGGCCGCCCCCGATCGCCACCGGGGCGGGTTCGGGCAGCCAGGCCGGGGCCAGGCCGACGGCGCTGAGCCGCTGCGCGGCGAACTGGACCATGGTCTCCCGGGCGGCGCCCAGCGCGACCGTGGCCACGCGGGCGGCGTTGGTCCACGGCGGGCCCGCCGGCGGCGCGGGGGCGAAGGCCCGCTCCAGCCGGTCGAGGGTGCGCTGCTCGTGCCAGGCCTCGCGCACCTTCTCGGCGCGGTGGCGCACCTGCACCACCATGTCGTCGGCGCAGATCACCGCGGCGATCGCGGCGGGCATGCCGGCAAGCGCCATCACCCCCAGGGTGATCGGAAGTGCGCTGTCGGTAGCCACGTTCATGACACTATGCCCAACCCTTCGCCACTCGCCACCGCAAACCGTACGTACGTCCAACAGGCGGTCAGCCTGTCGCCATTCCCAGCAGGTCACGCAGCCCGGCCACCCGCCCGGCGGCTCCGGTGACGGCCAGCTCGGCGTCGTCGCCCCGCCGCCACACCCAGCGCAGCATCGCGTCGGGTGCCCCGGCGACCGTCGCCGCGGCCGGACCGTCGCCCTCGGTGACCAGCACCTCGGTCGGCGTGGGCGCCACCAGCCAGCGGCGGCTGCCCGACTCGATCGCGACCGAACCGCCGTCCGCCCCGGCCAATGCCGCCGCGAAGTACTGGTGCCAGGCCGTGCTGCCGTACGCGAGGAAGCAGCGCAGCAGCTCGTCGATGCCGTCCAGCGCGACCTCGTCGGGCACGGTCAGCGAGCCCACGCCCGTGGCCAGCTCGCCGTCGATGCGGTGGATCACCGTCTCGTGCACCATCCGGCGGATCCAGAACCCCACGGTCTGGTCCGGGGCGAACCAGGTCGGGGCGGACTCGGCCGGCGCCTTGGCCGCGAACTGCGCGGTGAGCTCGGCGTAGCCGCGGCGCAGCAGGGCGATCGGGTCCTCGTCGGCCACGCCCGGCGGCGGCCAGTCCTGCGGTTCCTGGGGCATCGCGCCGTCGCGCATGCAGGCCACCTTGTGCAGGTAGACCATGCCGACATGCCGGTCGAGGTCGGCCACCGACCAGTCGGGGCAGGTCGGAACCTGCGCACCGGCTGGGGCGAGGCCGCTGACCTCCAGCAGCCGCTCGTAGTCGGATTCGAGTGCGCTCAACAGATCCATGGATCGGATCCCATCACGCGGTTACGACACTGTCGTCGTGCACGACGCGCAGCCGCGGGCTGGGGCGGACCTGGATGGACAGCTTGTCCCCGGCGTGGCGCAGCTGCCAGACCAGGCAGACCACGGCGGCCAGCAGCGAGATCGCGCCGCCGAGCCAGATGCCCGCGGCGGCGCCGTAGCGCTCCACGATCCAGCTGATCACCATCGAGCCGATCGGGGCCGTACCGAGGAAGATCAGCACGTAGAGGGCCATGACCCGGCCCCGGAACGCCCCGTCCACGCCGAGCTGCACCCGCTGGTTGGCGGCCTGGGCCAGGAACACGGTGCTGAACCCGGTCGGCACCAGCAGCGCCAGCACCAGCCAGCGGTACGGCGCGAAGCCCACCGCCAGCGCCAGCACCCCGAAGGCGACGGCCGCCGCGAGCAGCAGGTAGACCGAGGGGCGGCCCTTGCGGGCGGTGCCCGCGAGCGCCCCGGCCAGCGAGCCGACGGCCAGCGCGGTGTTGAACAGCCCGAACGTCGCCGCACCGGTGGCGAAGACGGTCTTGGCCAGCAGTGCCAGGGTGAGCTGGAAGTTGTAGCCGAACATGGCGATCACGAACATCATCGCCATGGGCAGCAGCAGGTCGTGCCGGTTGCGTACGTACTTCAGCCCGTCGGTGACCCGGGCCTTCTCGCTGCGCGGGGGCAGTTCGGGCCGGAACAGCTCGGCCGGGCGCATCTGCCACTGCATGAACACCGGCGCGATCGCCATCACGGTGCTGAGCAGGAACACCGGGCCGGTGCCGAGGCCCGCGATGGCCACACCGGCCAGGGCCGGGCCGGTGACGCGGGCGGTCTGGAAGGTGGCCGCCGACAGCGACAGCGCGTTGGGCAGCAGTTCCTTGCCGACCAGTTCGGAGACGAACGCCTGGCGCACGGGGGTCTCGACGGCCTGGGCGATGCCGAGCAGGCCCGCGAAGATCAGGATGTGCCAGAACTGGATTAGGCCGGTGGCGATGAGCACGGCCTGCATGACGGCGAGCACCGCCCACGCCCCGTTGGAGATCATGAGCAGGGTCCGCTTGTCGAGGCGGTCGGCCAGGGTGCCCGCGTACAGCGTGAGCAGCATGACCGGGACGAACTGCAGCGCGGTGACCAGCCCGAGGGCGGTCGGCGAGTCGTGGGTCAGTTCCAGGACCAGCCAGTCCTGGGCTACGTACATCATCCAGACGCCGACCAGCTTGATCAGCTGACCGCCGGCGAACAGCCGGTAGTTACGGACCGTCAGGGATCGGAAGGTGGTGCTCAGTCTCGCCCGCACGCAGGTTGCGCCTCCTTGGATAGCAGCCATCCGGTTGAGACGGACCAGGCTGCTCGGCGCGATACGGGCGGGTGCCCGCGGTCACTCCCGGGCCAGCCGCTCCAGCAACTGGGCGGCACGCTCCACGATGTCGCGTTCGTCCGGGACGAGCTCGGCCAGCCGGTGGGCCAGCCATTCGTCTCGTACGCGCTGGTAGCGGTCGAGCACCGCGATCCCCTCCGGGCTGAGCGACAGCAGGACCTGCCGCCCGTCGGTGGGGTGCGGGGCCCGGCTGATCAGACCGCGGTCCTCCAGCTTCGCCACGATCTTGGTCATCGTGGGCGGCTGCACCCGCTCGGCCTCGGACAGCTCACGTGGGGTGAGTGCGCCGCCGATCCGCAGGCTGGTGAGCGCGGAAAGCTGGGTAACGGTGAGATCGCCGAGCGGCCGTTCCTGGCGCAATCGCCGGTTGAGCCGGGTGATGGCATCGCGGAGCCGCTCCGTCAGCTCCTCGGGAGAGGCTTGCGCCACCATCACCACCTGCTCCGTCACAATCCATAGCCTAGCTAATAAGCCTGGCTAACGAAATGGTTTTCCCTGGAAGAGGCGCTGTCACCGCCGTCACAGCGCCTCCGGGGCCGTCCTAGAAGAGCGCCTTCTCCAGCACACCGCGCAGGAAGTAGACCACGAACAGCAGCGCCACCGCCCACAGCAGCGGGTGCACGTCGCGGGCCTTGCCCTTGGCCAGCTTGATCAGCACGTACGAGATCACGCCCGCGCCGATGCCGTTGGAGATCGAGTACGTGAACGGCATGACCACGATCGTGAGGAACGCCGGGATGCCGATCTCGTAGTCCGACCAGTCGATGTTGCGGACCGAGGTCATCATCAGGAAGCCCACGATGACCAGGGCCGTCGACGCCGCCTCGAACGGCACGATGGTGACCAGCGGCGCCAGGAACATCGCCACCAGGAACAGGGCGCCGGTGACCAGGTTCGCGAAGCCCGTCCGCGCCCCCTCGGCCACACCCGCCGCGCTCTCGATGTACGACGTGTTGCTCGACGTGCTCGCCGCACCGCCGGCCGCGGCCGCGATCGAGTCCACCAGCAGGATCTCCCGGGTACGGGGAACCGTCCCGTCCTCCTTCAGCATGCCGCCTTCCTGCGCCACGGCGACCATCGTCCCCATGGTGTCGAAGAAGTCGGTCAGCAGCAGGGTGAACACGAACATGATCGCGACGATCGGCCCGGCCGTCTTCCAGCCGCCCAGCACGTTGAAGTGGCCCAGCAGCGACAGGTCCGGCGCGGCGACCCACTTGGTGGGCACCGCCGGCACGTTCAGGCTCCAGCCCGCCGGGTTGGGCTTGCCGTCGACGAACGACGGCCCGACCTTGGCGACCGCCTCCACGATGATCGCCAGGATGGTCGAGCTGATGATGCCGATGAGGATCGCGCCCTTCACCTTGCGCGCCACCAGCACCGCGGTCAGCAGCAGACCCAGCACGAACACCAGCCCCGGCCAGGTGATGATCGTGCCGTTGACGCCCATGCCGATCGGCGGCGAGCCGGTCCCGGTCGAGCGGACGAACCCGGCGTCGACGAAGCCGATGATCGCCAGGAACAAGCCGATGCCGACGCCGATCGCCGTCTTCAGCTGCATCGGCACGCTGTGGAACACCGCCGTGCGCAGGCCGGTCAGCACCAGCAGGCCGATGATCACGCCCTCGATGACGACCAGGCCCATCGCGTCGGCCCAGGTCATCTTCGGCGCGATCTCGTACGCGACGAGGGCGTTCACGCCGAGGCCGGCCGCCAGTGCGAGCGGGAACCTGCCCCATACCCCCATCAGGATGGTCAGCAGGCCCGCGACGAGCGCGGTGCCCGCCGCCAGCGCCGCCATCGGCAGCTTCGCGCCGGTGCTGTCGACGCCGCCGCCCAGGATGAGCGGGTTGAGAACCACGATGTAAGCCATCGTGAAGAAGGTGGCCAGGCCACCACGCACCTCGCGGGACATCGTCGACCCGCGGGCGGAGATTTCGAAGAAGCGGTCGAGCCCACCGACCGCGTTGGTGCCTGCTGTGCTCATGCGCCGCATCGTCCCAGATCGACGACCGATTGTGTATCGGATCCGGCCCGGGTCCGCTAAACCTCGAATCAGCGATGAGGAAGAATGGGGAACGTGACCAGGACCGCCACCCGTGCCCCGAAAGTCGACCAGGTATGTGCCGAGGCCGTCGAGACGGCCCGTACCGCGATCACCGATGACGCCGGCCATGTCGGCGAGCATCTGAACACGGTCGCCGAGGGCGACCGGGTGGTCACCCATTATTTCGCCTGCGACCTGCCCGGATACCGGGGCTGGCAGTGGGCGGTCACCGTCACCCGCGCCCCGCGCAGCAAGCACGTCACCATCTGCGAGACGGTGCTGCTGCCCGGCGGCGACGCGCTGCTGGCGCCCGGCTGGGTGCCCTGGCACGAGCGGCTGCACCCCGGCGACCTGGGCGTGGGCGACCTGCTGCCGACCCCGGAGGACGACGAGCGGCTGACCCCCGGCTACATGCTCAACGGCGACCCCGCCGTCGACGAGGTCGCCTGGGAGCTGGGCCTGGGCCGCCCGCGCGTGCTGAGCCCGCTGGGCCGCGAGGACGCCGCCCAGCGCTGGTACGACGGCGACCACGGCCCCGAGGCGCCCATCTCGTTGGCGGCGCCCCGCACCGCCCGCTGCGTCTCGTGCGCGTTCTACGTGCAGCTGGCCGGCTCGCTCGGCCGCGTCTTCGGCGCCTGCGCCAACGTGTACGCGCCCGACGACGGCAGGATCGTCTCGCTCGACCACGGCTGCGGCGGCCACTCCGAGGTGCTCATCGACGAGACCGTCATCCCCGCCCCGCCGACCATCTACGACGACGGCGGCGTCGAGGAGGTCTGAGCACCCCCTGCTCAGGCGCCGCGCGATGATCGTTTAACCTCACCCGTGCTCGGAACACGGGGAGGATCTTTCATGCGTCGTGCACTGTGCGTACTCGGGGTGTCGCTGCTGGGACTGACCGGCGCGACGGCGGCGGGAGCCGCGCCCGCGGCTCCCGGTGGCGGTCCGCGGGTGTCGCCGAACCAGGTCCAGGTCCGCCGGCCGGTGCTGCTGCGCCGGATCGGGCAGACGCCGCCCGCGAGCACCGGCACGCCGCAGGGCGCCGCGCGCTGGGACTTCGACGGGGACGGGCGCGACGAGATCGCCGTCGCCGGGGACAGCTACGGCGGCACGGTGATCGTGTCGTACAGCCGGATCGGGGCCCGCGACGTCATCACGATCGACCGGCCGTACCAGGGCGGGGGCGAGTTCGGCACCGCGCTGGCGGGCGGCGACTTCGACGGCGACGGCTACGACGACCTCGTCGTCGGCGACTACGTCGACACCGCGTTGCGCCAGACCGGCTCGCGGCGCTACGCCGCGCCCGGCTCCGGTTCCGTCTGGATCATTCCGGGCGGCACGGCCGGCCTGCGGCTCGACCGCGCCCGCGAGATCAACCGCGACACCGTGGCCGGGCTCGGCCAGCGCGCCGAGTACGAGTCGTTCGGCTCCGCGGTGGCCACCGGCGACCTCAACCGCGACGGCTACGACGACCTCGCCGTGGGCGCGCCGACGGCCAACGGCCTGGAGGGCGGCGTCGCCGTCGTGTACGGCGGCCGCCGCAGCCTCGGCACCAGCGGCACCTGGCTCGACCAGGACACCGCCGGGGTGCCGGACACCGGTGAGCACGGCATGTTCACCGGCGACTACTTCGGCGCCGCGCTGGCGATCGGCGACGCTACCGGCGACGGCTACGCCGACCTGGCCGTCGGCGCCCCGGGCGAGGACGGCGACGATCCCCGCATCGGCACGGGCGCGATCACGCTGCTGAAGGGCTCCGCCGCCGGGCTCACCACGGCCGGCGCCACGCAGGTCAAGGCCGCGAGCATGGCGACGGCCGCCCAGCCGCGCCTGGGTCTGGGCCGCACCCTGGCCGTCGTCGACCTCAACCGCGACGGTGCCGCCGAGGTCGTCTCCGGCAGCGCCACCAGCATCCCGACCAGCCTCGGCGGCGTCTGCGACGTGGTCAGCCTGGTCGGCCGCGCGGGCGGCCTGTCCACGGCCGGCGCGCAGATCGTGAAACCGGCGCCGACCGCCCTGGGTGACGGCTTCGGCAGCGCGCTGGCCACCGGCGACGTGACCGGGGACGGCTACCCGGACCTGGTCGTCGGGGCACCCGGCCGGACCGTCGCCGGGCACCCGAACGCGGGCGCCGTCTACGTGGTGCCGGGCTCGGCGGGGCGGCTGACCGGCGCGGGCATCCGCGAGTACACCCAGGACACCGCCGGGATCAGCGACACGGCCGAGCAGGACGACGAGTTCGGCCACGCCGTGGCGGTGCTGAACCGCGACGGCGACGGGACGTCGCAGGTGCTGGTCGGGGCATACCGGGAGTGGATCGGCGGCGAACCCCGGCCGCACGGCCTGGTCACCGTCCTGCGCGGCGGCACGGCTCTGACCGAGCTGACCACCTGGACCGGGGCGCAGCTGTTCCCCGCCCCGCCGGACGGCGACTTCGGCATGCTGGGCGTCGGCCTGACCGGCTCCCGGCTCGGCTACTACTGACGTCGGCCCGCCGCCGCGCCTACCAGCTGCCCGCCAGGGCGGCCAGGTGTGGCGCGGCGGCGGTCAGGGCGCTCAGGGCGTCGCCGATGCGCCAGGAGGCGCGGTCGCGCGGCCCGACCGGATTCGAGATCGTACGCAGCTCCGCGAACGGGACTCCGGCCTGCTCGGCGGCGCAGCCGACGCCGTAGCCCTCCATCGCCTCGGCCACCGCCAGCGGGTGCCGGGCGACCAGCTCGCGGGCCGTCTCGGCGGTGCCGGTCACGGTCGACAGGGTGAGCACGTCCCCGACGGCGGCGTCGGGCAGCACCCGGCGCAGCGCCGCCAGCAGATCCGCGTCGGCCTCCAGGGTCGCGGTGCCGAAGCCCAGGTCGTCGACGCTGATGAAGCCGGTGTCGGACTCCGGCGACTGGGCGCCCAGGTCCGCCGCGATGCTGCGGGCCCCCAGCACGGTGCCACCGGGCTCGACGCCGATGCCGCCCGCGATCCCGGCCGACACGACGGCCCGGTAGCGCGAACCGGCCAGGGCCAGCAGGCGGGCCGTACCCGCGGCCGCGGCGGCCGGGCCGACCCCGACCGGCGTCACGGTCACCGGGTGGCCGGCGGGCATCCCGCGCAGCAGCGCCTCGGCCTCGGCGGCCACCGCGGTCACGACCAGCAGCGTCATTTCTTGGTTCCCTCGTCGGTCGGGTCCAGCGACGACGGACGGTACACGTGGAAGCCGTCCGGGGTGGTCCGGGCCTCCTGGTGCGGCACCCGGGCCGGGCCGCCGTCGACGGCGGCGGGCAGGCGGGGAACGATCTCGCCGCTGACCACCGTACCGCCGCTCGCCCCGCCCGGTGTGCTCGTCGCCGAGCCGGGCAGGCGCAGGGCGAGCAGCGCGCCGACGCTCAGCAGGACGGCCGCCACCCACAGCGGCCAGGCGGCCGCGACCAGCCCGACGAGCAGGCCGGTGACGCCGGTGGCCAGGCCCGCGATCAGGCCGTACTGCATGGCGCGGTAGAGGCCGCCGAGCGGGTGCACGGTGCGCGGCAGCAGCCGGCGCAGCACGGTCAGGTGCATCGCCCACTGCGGCAGCACCAGGGCGAGCAGCAGCATCAGCAGCGGCCACAGGTCCCCGGCCCACTGAGCGGCCAGCACCGTGGCGACGCCCCGGCCCACCAGGGCCAGCCCGATGGCGGCCCGGGTCAGGGCGGGGACGCGGCTGACCAGTACGCCGCCGAGTGCCGCCAGCACCAGCCCGCCGACCAGCGCCGCCGACCACCCGACGGCGCCGGGGGAGCCCGCGGCCCAGAGCAGCCCGGCCAGCAGGGACAGGTCGGCGGCCATGACCACGGCGTGCAGGTCGAACAGGCGGCCGGCGCTGGGATCACCGCCGGAGCCCATCATCCGCACGCGCAGGGCGGTGCGGGTGAGCCACCGGATGCCGACCACGGAGCGGTTCACCGTGGCGACCAGCATGCGGATCAACCGGACCAGCAGGTCCGCGAGGTGGCGCAGTGCTTGCAGCAGGGGCATGGTGCACATCCTGCCAGCGCGTACCCTGTTCTCGTGCCCATGGAACCACCCAAACCGCTGGACCCGCCGACCGTCCCCTTCGCCCTCGCCGGAATCGGCGCGTTCGCGCTGGTCGGCCTCGTCTTCTTGATCTTCCGGGACTGGCTCGCCGCCAACGGCCACGAGAGCTGGCTGTGGATCTGCGTCGCGGGTGTGCTGTGGGGCCTGCCGGGCCTGGCCACGATGATCGTGCACGACCGGCACCGGCGGGAGCGCCGCTCGTGAGCGCGCCGCTGAGCATCGCCTTCTCGCCCTGCCCGAACGACACGTTCGTCTTCCACGCGCTGGCGCACGGGCTGGTCCCCGGCGCCCCGGCGCTGGACGTGACCTTCGCCGACGTCGACGTCACCAACACCGCGGCCCTCGACGGCCGCTTCGACCTGGTCAAGGTGAGCTACGCGGCCCTGCCGTGGCTGCTGGACCGCTACGAGCTGCTGCCCTGCGGCGGCGCGCTCGGCCGCGGCTGCGGCCCGCTGCTGCTCACGGCCGGGCGGGCCGACATCAGCGGGGCGACCGTGGCGGTGCCCGGCGACCGGACCACGGCATACCTGCTGTTCCGGCTGTGGGCACAGCAGAGCGGGCAGGTGCCGGGGCGCATCGAGGTGGTGCCGTTCCACGAGATCATGCCGGGGGTGGCGGCCGGGCGGTTCGACGCGGGCCTGGTGATCCACGAGGCGCGGTTCACGTACCCGCGCTACGGCCTGACCAGCCTGGTCGACCTGGGCGAGTGGTGGGAGACGGACACGGGCCTGCCGATCCCGCTGGGCGCGATCCTGGCCCGGCGCGGCGCGGTCGACCCCGTCGCGGCGGCCGCGTGGGTGCGCGCGTCGGTGCGGGCGGCCTGGGCCGATCCGGCGGCCAGCCGCGACTACGTGCTGGCACACGCCCAGGAGATGGAGCCCGAGGTCGTCGACCAGCACATCAAGCTGTACGTCAACGAGTTCACCGAGGAACTGGGCGAGGCCGGACACGCGGCCGCCCGGGCCCTGCTGACCCGGGCGGCGGCGGCCGGCCTCACTCCTGCGGTGGTGCTGTAGCTCAGACCTCGAGCTCGCGGGCGATCGCGTGCAGCGCCTCGGCGATCTTCTGCGCGCTCTTCTTCTCGGGGAAGCGGCCGCGCTTGAGGTCGGGCAGGATCCCGCTCTCCAGCACCTTGATCATGTCTTCGATCATGTTGTTCAGCTCGTCCGCCGGGCGGCGACGCAACTCCACCAGCGACGGCGGCGCGTCGATGAGCTTGACCTGCAGGGCCTGGTCGCCCTTGCGGCCGGCGGCGACGCCGAACTCGACCTTCTGGCCCGGTTTCAGGTCGCCCACCCCGCCCGGCAGCGCGGCCTTGTGCACGAAGACGTCGCCGCCCTCGTCACGGGTCAGGAAACCGAAGCCCTTCTCCGTGTCATACCACTTCACCCGACCCGTAGGCACTGCTGCAACACCTGCTTCTCTGCACCGCGGGCGGCTGGCGCCCGACACGTCCGACTGAGGCCGCGCCCACGGCGGCCCGCTGACAAGGCTAGCGATCGTGCTCCGGGCACCCAACTGGAATCCCCGGTCCCGCCGCCGGTCGGGCCGACGGACCATCCCGGACAACACACTCAGGCTAATCGATATCACGCGGTGACAGGGCGAGGCCCTGCACCGCTGTCAGACCCGGGCGGTGTACGCCCGTGCCGCGCGGCCCGCGCGCGGCGGCCCGACCGGATAGCGTGGAGACACGATGACCACCGAGTACGCCGACCACCTGCGCGCGCTGCCCGACGACGCCCTGGGCGCGCTGCTGCGCGTGCGCCCCGACCTGATCACGCCGGTGCCCACCGACGTGACGGTGCTGGCCGCCCGTGCCCAGACCCGGGTCTCGGTGGCCCGCACCCTGGACACCCTCGACCGGTTCACCCTGGAGATCCTCGACGCGCTCCGGCTGACCCGCGAGCCCGACACCCGGACCACCTCGCTGGCGGCGGTCGTCGCCATGGCGTGCGCCCCGGCGGGCGGCCCCGAGCCGGCCCGGGTGGCCGAGGCGGTCGGCCGGCTGCGGGCCAGGTCCCTCGTGTACGGACCCGACGACACGCTCACCCTGATCCCCACCGTCGACGAGGTGTGCTCGCCATACCTGGCGGGCCTCGGGCGGCCCGCCGCCGACCTGGCGACCGCGGGCGACTCCGACGGCGCGGTGGCCGCGCTCATGGCCGACCCGGCGAAGCTGCGCCGCACCCTGCTCAGCGCGCCGCCCGAGGCCCGCGCCGTGCTGGACCGGCTGGCCGAGGGGCCTCCCGTGGGCACCAGCACCAACCGCAGCGAGCCGGTGACCTGGCTGCTGGAGCACCACCTGCTGGTGGCCACCGGCGACGACGCGGTCGAGCTGCCGCGCGAGCTGGGGCTGCTGCTGCGCCGCGACGCCGGGCCGCTCGGGCAGCTGCACCCGCTGCCGCCGGAGCCCGCCGGGCAGCCCCGGCCGGAGCTGTTCGCAGACCGGGCCGGGGCCGGGCAGGCGATGAACGCGGTGCGGCATACCGAGGACCTGCTGGAGGCGCTGCACGAGGAGCCCGCGCCGGTGCTGCGCGGCGGCGGTCTGGGCGTGCTGCCGCTGCGGCGGCTGGCCCGCGCCGCCGGGATCGCCGAACCGCTGGCCGCGCTGCTGCTGGAGGCCGCCATGGCGGCCGGGCTGCTGGGCGAGCTGGAGCTCGGCAGCGAGACCGTCTTCCTGCCCGCCGCGGGCTACGACCTGTGGCGCGGCACCCCGCTGGCGCAGCGCTGGGCCGTGCTGGCCGGGGCGTGGCTGGCCATGCCGCGGCAGCCGGGACTGACCGGCGGCCGCGACGAGAAGGACCGGCCGCTGACCGTGCTGTCGCCGCAGCTGGAGCGGGCCGGGATGCCCGCCGCCCGGCGGGCGGTGCTGGCGGCGCTGGCCGAACTGGCGCCCGGCTCGGCGCCCAGCGCCGACGAGCTGCTGGAACGGCTGCGCTGGCAGGCGCCGCGGCGGCTGCGCGGCCGGGCCGAGCTGCACCGCGAGGCCCTGACCGAGGCGGCCGAGCTGGGCGTGACCGGCTCCGGCGCGCTCACCGGGTACGGCAGGCAGCTGCTGGAGGTGGGGCACGGCGACCCCGACGCCGATCCGCTGGGGCGCCGGCCCGAGGCCGAGCTGCCGCCGGAGCAGACCCCGCTGGTGCTGGCCCTGGCGGCGCTGCTGCCGCCCCCGGTCGACCACGTGCTGGTGCAGGCCGACCTGACCGTGGTGGTCCCCGGGCCGCCCGAGCCCGCGCTCGGCGCCGAACTGGACCTGGTCGCCGAGCACGAGTCCGGCGGCGGCGCCAGCGTGTACCGGGTGACCTCGGCCAGTCTGCGCCGGGCGCTGGACGCCGGATACGCCGGGACGGACCTGCACGCGCTGTTCCAGCGGCGCTCGAAGACCCCGGTGCCGCAGGCGCTGACGTACCTGATCGACGACGTGGCGCGGACCCACGGCGGGCTGCGCACGGGCGGGGCGCAGGCGTATCTGCGCAGCGACGACGAGGGCCTGGTGTCGGCGGTGCTGGCCGACCGGCGGCTGTCGGCGCTGCAACTGCGCAGGCTGGCCCCGACGGTGCTGGTGACGCCGTTCAGCTCGGGGCGCCTGCTGGCCGCGCTGCGCGACGCCGGGTACGCGCCGGTGCCCGAGGACGCGAGCGGGGCGGCCGTGCTGACCAAGCCGAAGTCGCGGCGGGCCGCGCCCCGGGCGGCGCTGGAGCCGCAGCCGGACCCGCTGGAGGCGCCGGGGCTGACCGAGCCGCGGCTGCTCGGCATCATCGAGGAGATCCGGCGTGGCGACGCCCGCGCGCGGGCCGCGCGCCGGGCCCCGGCCGAGGTCCGTGCGGCCGCCGGGCACCCGATGTCGAGCCTGACCGCGGTGCAGGCGCACTCCCAGGCGCTGGCGGTGCTCCAGCAGGCGGTGCGGGACAAGGCCAAGGTCTGGGTCGGGTACGTCGACGCGCACGGCGCGAACGCGTCCCGCCTGGTGCGGCCGGTGTCGCTCGGGGCGGGCTACCTGCGGGCCGAGGACGACCGGACCCAGACGCTGCACACGTTCGCGCTGCACCGGATCACGGCGGCGGCCCCCGCCGACTGACCGGAGTCCCCCTAATGCCTGGCAACCGGGGCGAAACGCCCTGCCGGGTGGCACGCTAGGGATGGGAAAGGACGGGGCGCGATGACGACAGAGCAGGACGCGGTACGGGACGAGGTCGAGCCGCCCCCACCGGACCGGGCGGTCTCCCACCGGGCCGTGCTCGCCGTCGGCGGAGTGTCCGCCGTGCTCGTGGCCTGGTTCTTCTGGGCCTGGCTGGGCCTGCGCCGCAACATCGTCGACGCCGCGGGCGAGTCGATCGGCAGCGCCATCGCGCTGCTGCTGGTGGTGTCGATCGCCGGGGCCACCTGGCGCGCCCGGCGCTGACGGCACGGTCCCGGCGGCCCCGGCACGCGAAAAGGGAGTGGGCCGCGGCCACCCCCGCGGCCACGGCCCACTGACGTTGCGCTCGCCCCCGTTAGGCGCCCCGAACGCGCACGGCACACGGATTACGCATTCCAGGTGGTCCGGGGTTGCGGTTCGGCACCGGATTCAACCGAACGACCGATAAGCTCCGGCCGACCGTCCAGATCGGCATCAGGTGCCGGGGCGACGCCCGAAAATCTTTACCGTGGTGCCGTTCTTGAGCGTGTTCCAGAATCTGACCGCGTCGACCGGCAGAAGGTTGATGCAGCCGTGCGATCCGATCGAGCCGTTGTGGATCCAGGTCGTCGTCTGGTGAAAACCGCTACCACCGACCACGCGCTGCCAGTACGGCAGCCACACGTCCCACTCCTCCGACCAGTTCTTCAGCTGCCGGTCGTGGATGGCGAACGAGCCGGTGTCGGTCGCGTAGCCCGCCATCCCGGTGCGGGTCACGGTCGGGCCGTACACGACCTTGCCGCCGCTCATGATCCACACGGTCTGGTGGGTCAGGTCGACACAGGCGGTCAGGCCGCTGCCCGCACCGCAGGCGCCCGGCTTGCTCGCCAGCAGCCGCTCGGCGACGTTGCGGGTCATCGGACCGGCCTTGCCGTCGACCGGGCGCAGGTCGAACCGCTTCTGGAACTTCTTGACGGCGTCGCAGTCGGCCTGCGACTGCACGCCGTCCACGGTCAGCTTGCCGTAGCCGCCCAGCGCCGCCAGCGCCTGCTCCACGGCCTTCTGGTGCTCCCCCTGCTGGCAGGTGGCCGGCTTCGGGCTGGTGGTGGGCTTCGGCGACGCCGACGGCACCGGCACCTCGGCACTCGGTGACGGCTGCGCCGACTCGGCCGGCAGCGGCAGCTCGGACGCCTGCGCCACCGCGCCCGGCACGGCCGGCTTCGGCTGGCACGCGGCGGTGCCCGCCAGGCAGGCGATCGCGAGCACGCTCACGACTATGCGGCGCACAGGCCCTCCCCAAGGCTCACGGCTGATCCGGGCAGCGTCGCGCTGCCCGCACCTGAGACGGTCTCCGCCTGGGCGGGGGTTGCCCCGCGTGGGAGACTGGACTGTTGACCTGCATCGGACCAGGCGGGCGACTAACCCGGTGGGAACGAACCCGGTGGGAACGAACCGGCGGAAACGCGTACCGCCGACGCAGACGAGGTGAGCATGACGAACGGACCGCTGATCGTCCAGTCGGACAAGACGTTACTTCTCGAGGTAGACCACCCGGACGCGACCGCCTGCCGCATGGCGATCGCGCCCTTCGCGGAGCTGGAACGCTCACCCGAGCACATGCACACCTACCGGCTGACCCCGCTCGGGCTGTGGAACGCCCGCGCCGCCGGACACGACGCCGAGAGCGTCGTCGACGCGCTGCTGCGCTTCTCCCGCTACCCGGTGCCGCACTCGCTGCTGGTGGACGTCGCCGACACGATGGACCGGTACGGCCGGCTCCAGCTGCTCAACGACCCCGCGCAGGGGCTGGTGCTGCGCGGGCTGGACCGGGCGGTGCTGGTCGAGGTGGCCAAGTCGAAGAAGGTCGCCGGGATGCTCGGCGCCCAGCTCGACGCCGACACCATCGCCGTGCACCCGTCCGAGCGCGGCCACCTGAAGCAGGTGCTGCTCAAACTCGGCTGGCCCGCCGAGGACCTGGCCGGGTACGTCAACGGCGAGGCCCATGCGATCGAGCTGCGCCAGGACGGCTGGCAGCTGCGGTCGTACCAGCGGGAGGCGGTGGAGCACTTCCAGGCCGGCGGATCCGGCGTGGTCGTGCTGCCGTGCGGGGCGGGCAAGACCCTCGTCGGCGCGGCCGCGATGGCACAGGTCAGCGCGACGACGCTGATCCTGGTCACCAACACCGTCGCCGGGCGGCAGTGGCGCCGGGAGCTGCTGGCCCGCACCACCCTGACCGAGGACGAGATCGGCGAGTACTCCGGTGAGCGCAAGGAGATCCGGCCGGTCACCATCGCGACGTACCAGGTGCTCACGACGCGGCGCGGGGGCGTGTTCCCGCACCTGTCGGTGTTCGAGGCCCGCGACTGGGGCCTGATCGTGTACGACGAGGTGCACCTGCTGCCCGCGCCGATGTTCCGGTTCACGGCTGATCTGCAGGCCCGCCGCCGCCTCGGGCTGACCGCCACCCTGGTCCGCGAGGACGGCAAGGAGGGCGACGTGTTCAGCCTGATCGGGCCGAAGCGCTACGACGCGCCCTGGAAGGACATCGAGTCGCAGGGCTGGATCGCCCCCGCCGACTGCACCGAGGTCCGGGTGTCGCTCACCGACGCCGAGCGCATGCAGTACGCCACCGCCGAGCCGGAGGAGAAGTACCGGGTCGCGGCGACCGTGCACAGCAAGCTGCCGGTGATCGAGGCGCTGATCGACCGGCACGCCGGGGAGCAGGTGCTGGTCATCGGCGGATACCTGGACCAGCTGCACGAGATCGGGCAGTTCCTCTCCGACCGCGGCACCGAGACGCCGATCGTGCACGGCGCCACCACCACCAAGGAGCGCGAGCGCCTGTTCGACGCATTCCGCGACGGCTCCGTACGCACGCTGATCCTGTCCAAGGTGGGCAACTTCTCCATCGACCTGCCCGAGGCGGCCGTCGCCATCCAGGTGTCGGGCACGTTCGGATCGCGCCAGGAGGAGGCCCAGCGGCTGGGCCGGGTGCTGCGGCCCAAGGCCGACGGCCGCCAGGCCCACTTCTACTCGGTCGTCTCGCGCGACACCGTCGACACCGAGTACGCCGCCCACCGCCAGCGCTTCCTGGCCGAGCAGGGCTACGCCTACACCATCGTGGACGCCGCCGACGTGCTCTCCCCCGAGCCGCCTGGCGGCGCCTGACACCCCAGCTCCGGCCGCTCCCGCAGTCGGCCGAGCACCCAGGCGACCTCAGGGTGGTCGAGTTCGACGGCGGGCAGCGGCCGCACCGGCAGCACCTCGCCGTCGAACTCGACCAGCACCGGCTCCGGCAGCTCCGGCACCAGCCGCGCCCGCAGCTCGACCATCCTGTCGCCCCACCACAGCGGCCCCGGATCACGCGGGTCCGTGCGGTAGCCGTCGAACTCCCGGGTCCGCTCGTTCCACCGCCGCAGCGCCTTGCGAAGCACCCAGGCCGCCAGCACCTCGACGTCCGCCTCCGCCATCAGCACGTCGACACGCCGCTCGTCGACCGGCACCCCCTGCAGCACCGCCGCCGCCGGCCCGTCCAACACGAACCGCAGCTCCCCGGGCGCCCGCACCTTCAGCAGGTGCACGTTGCTCACCACCCGGAACTGCAACTCCCGCAGCTGCGCCACCGCCGTCGCCACGCGGCTGTCCCGACCGCTGCCCGCCGCCTCGGCCTCGACCCGCAGTTGCAGGCCGAGAGCCGCGAACGCCCGATCAGCGTAGGACGAGCTCACCGGCCCGCGACCGCGCTCCAGCCTCGAGATGTGCTGCTGTGCCACGTCGACCCGGCGCGCGAGCTCCTGCTGGCTTAGGCCGCGCCGCTCCCGCTCGATCCGCAGCAGCCGCCCGAGCCGCCCTGCCAAGGTCGCCTGTTCCTCATCCACCACGCCCATGCTGCCGCCGATCCGAACGCGGATCGAGCCCTGTGGAAAACCGGCCGATCTCCTGTGGATGACGACCTGACCTCGGTAGGTCACACCGCAGACCACACCTCATATGGTGTGGGCACATCGCATGAGGAGTGATGCGCCGCCTCACATGGTTGCCCGGCGGCCCACACCGCGGATCGTCACGGCGTCCCGGCGGCGGTGCCTTCGGGTGACATGAGCGCCGGGATCGCACTCGTCCCGAGTCCAGTGCCTCGCGGCGGGGCCGGTGCGGTGCCCGCGCGATCGCCCCGCCATATCGGATCACCGGCGGCGTCCGGAGGCGGGCAGGAGGCCTTGGTGGAGGTCGCCGAGGCGGGTGGTGCGGGCGAGGACCTCGGCGGGGGTGAAGTCCTCGGCGGTGAAGTCGCCGGCGGCGACCTCGTCCCAGGTGAGCGGGGCGGAGACGGTGGGGACCGGGCCGGCGCGCAGGGAGTACACGCTGACGGTGGTCTTGGCCTGGTGGTTCTGGCTCCAGTCGATGAAGACCCGGCCGGGGCGTACCTCCTTGGCCATCTGGTCGGTGACCATGTCCTTGGCCGCGGCCGCGAACTCGGCCGCGATCGCCCGCGCGTAGTCCATGACCTCGTCGAAGCCACCCGCGAACACCGCGGACACCTGCATGCCCTTGCGCCCGGACGTCTTCGGGTACGCGTCGCGGCCGTCCACGGCGAGACGGTCGCGCAGGGCGAGGGCGACCGCGCGGCACTCGTCGAGTCCGGCGGGCGCGCCCGGGTCGAGGTCGAAGACGACCCGGTCGGGGCCGGGGGCACCGACGCGCCACTGGTGGGTGTGCAGTTCCAGGGCGGCGAGGTTGGCCAGCCACACCAGGGTCGCGGGCTCCTGACAGATGATCAGGCCGTCGGGGGACAGCGGCACCCAGGCCGGATGCTTGGCGGGCGCGTTCTTCTCGAAGAAGCCGGGGCGGTCGGCGCCGTCGGGGAAGCGGATCCGGGTCAGCGCGCGGTCGGCCAGGTGCGGCAGCAGCACCGGCGCGATCCGCAGGTAGTAGTCGATCACCTCGGCCTTGGTGGTGCCGTCCGGATAGAGCGGCTTTTCGAGGTTGCTGAGGGTGAGCTGGCGGCCGTCGACCTCAGTGCGCATCGGGGCCGTCCTCGGCCGGGTCGACGCAGTCGGCGGGCAGCTTGTCCGGGCGCAGCCGCAGGAAGCAGGGGAAGCGCAGGCGGCCGTCGGGCGTGATCTCGGTGTAGCGGACCTCGACCACCAGCAGCGGTTCGACCCAGGTCCCGGGTTCGGCCGGAGGCGCGAACGGCGGGTCGGGCCGGGCCAGCTCGCGCAGCACGGGCAGCAGCGCGCGCTCGGCGCGGACGGTCAGGCCGCCGCCGACCCGGCCGCGGTAGCGCAGCCGCCCGTCGGGCAGCGGTGAGCCGATGAGCAGGGCGCCCAGCGGGCGGGCGCCGGGGCGCCAGCCGCCGATGACGAAGTCGGCGGTGTGCACGAACTTCCACTTGATCCAGTCCGGGGAGCGCACGCCCGGCTGGTAGCGCGAGCTGCGGCGCTTGGCCACCACCCCTTCGAGCCCCAGCTCCCGGGCGGCGGCCACGGTGGCCTCGCCGTCGTCGAAGCTCGGCGAGACGGAAAGGTCGAGGCGTTCCAGCAGCTCCCGGCGCCGGGTGTAGGGCAGGTCGGGGCGGATGACGTCGAAGGCGACGTACGCGGGGGGCACGCCCTGCTGCATGGCGTGGAAGCTGGGCAGGCCGCGGGCGTCGAAGGCGACCAGTTCGCCGTCGACCACCTCGTCGAGGGCGGGCAGGCGAGGACCGGTCAGGCGTCGGCCGGAGCGGCCGTAGAAGTGCCCGTCGGCGTAGACGGCGCGGAACCCGTCCCACTTCACCTCGTACGCCCAGTCGGGGCCGGTGGGCAGCGGGCCCGCGGTGGCCAGCATCGGCGCGACGATCAAGCGGCCTTGGCCTTCTTCGCCGGAGCCTTCTTGGCGGTGGTCTTCTTCGCGGCGGCCGGCTCGGTGGACTTCTTCGCCGTGGACGACTTCGCCGAGGCGGTCTCCTTGGCGGGCACCGACTTCTTGGCCGCCTTCTTGATCGGTGTGACCGTGGCGTGGGCGCCCATGATCTCGGCGGCCTTCTCCTCGGGCCTGGCGGCCCCGCGCGCGGCGCGGGCCCGTTCCACCGACTCGCGCAGCGCCGCCATCAGGTCGATCGTGGGCGCGATCGGCTCCTCGGTGGTCGGCTGCACCACCGTGTCCTTCTTGCCGATCTTCACGTCGATGACCTGCTGGAGCGCCTCGCGGTACTGGTCGGTGAACTCGTCCGGGTGGAAGTCGCCCGACATCGAGTCGACCAGTGACGACGCCATCTTGATCTCCTGCGGGCGCAGCTTGACGTCGTCGTCGAGGAAGTCGAACGCCGCCTCGCGCACCTCGTCCGGCCACAGCATCGTGTTGAGCACGAGCACGCCCTCGTGCACCCGTACCGTGGCGAGGGTCTCGCGCTGGCGCAGCGCCACCTTGACCACCGCCACCCGGTCGACGTGCGCCAGCGCCTCGCGCAGCAGCAGGTACGGCTTGACTCCGGCGGCCCCGTCGGGCTCCAGGTAGTACGCCTTGTCGTAGAGGATCGGGTCGATCTGCTCGTTGGGCACGAACTCCAGCACCTCGATGGCGCGCGACGTGGTCAGCGGCAGGTTCTTGAAGTCGTCGTCGGTGAGCACCACGATCTCGCCGCCGCCGACGTCGTACCCCTTGGCGATCTGGTCGTAGCTGACCTGCTCGCCGTCGAGCGAGCAGACGCGCTGGTACTTGACCCGCCCACCGTCGGTCCGGTGCACCTGGTGGAACCGGATGTCCTTCTCCTCCGTGGCGGAGTAGAGCTTCACCGAGATCGAAACCAGCCCGAACGAGACGGCGCCCTTCCAGATCGCCCTCATAAGGGCAACATTGCCACGGTATGACCGAGCAGGTGGCCGGTACCGCCAGAACCAGGCGGGCTCTACTGTTGACGTCCATGGGCTCCGACGAGGATTGGTACAACTCGTACCACGGCAAGGTGCGGGCGGCCATGGGCAGCGCGACGCTCTTCTTCCTGGCCGCACGCGGGGTGATCCGCGACGAGCAGGGCAGGGTCCTGCTGATCAAGCGCACCGACAACGGCTACTGGGCGTTCCCCGCGGGCGCGATGGAGCTAGGCGAGTCGATGCGCGACTGCGCCATCCGGGAGACGTTCGAGGAGACCGGGCTGAAGGCCGGCAACGCCGTGCTGTTCGCCTTCCTGTCCGGCCCCCAGTACACCTTCACCAACGTGTACGGCGACACCTACCAGCACATCTCCGGGTCGTACCTGCTGACCGACGTCACCGGCGAGCTCAACCCGGACCCGTACGAGGCCTCCGACTGCGGCTGGTTCGCCCCCGACGCGCTGCCCGACCCGAGCTCCGGCGCGGTGACCTGGACGCTGGAGCACCTGGCCCGGTTCGAGCAGACCGGCGAGATCTTCGTCGACTGACGCGCGCCGCCGGCGGGTGCCGCAGCTAAACAGGTTGCCGTTCTGCCTGGTCACGCGAGAACATCGGGCCTCGTGACGAAGAAACGCCTCGCCCTGGACCTGTCGCCGCTGCGCGGACGCGACTACCGGCTCGTGTACACGGCGGCCGGGGTGAGCAGCTTCGGTTCGATGATCACGTACGTCTCGGTGCCGATCCAGCTCAAGCAGATGACCGGCGACCCGCTGACCGTGGGCCTGCTGGGCGTGGTCGAGCTGGTCCCGCTGCTGTTCATGGCGTTCGTCGGCGGCGCGCTGGCCGACTACGTGGACCGGCGCAAGCTGGTGTTCTGGGCCGAGCTGGCGCTGGCCGTGCTCACCGGCGTGCTGCTGATCAACGCGCTGATCGGGCCCCGGGTCTGGGTGATGTTCCTCGTCGCGGGCCTGACCGCGGCCGTCGACGGCATCCACCGCCCGGCGATGGACTCGATGATGCCGCGGCTGGCGCCACCGGAGAAGATGTCCGCGGTGGCGGCGCTGAACTCGCTGCGATACCAGGTGGCCCAGATCGGCGCGCCCACCCTGGCGGGTGTGATGCTGGCCAACCTGAGCGTGGCGTGGGTGTTCGGGTTCGACCTGGCCACCTTCATCGTGTCGCTGATCTGCTTCTCGATGGTGCGCGCGGTGGCCCCGCCGGAGGCGGCCGACCGGCCGTCGCTGCGCACGGTCGTGGAGGGCGTCCGGTACGCCCGCAGCCGTCCCGAGCTGATCGGCACGTACCTGGTCGACATCAACGCGATGTTCTTCGCCTTCCCGGTGGCGCTCTACCCGTGGGTGGCCGACCGGTTCGGCGGCCCGTCGGTGCTCGGCTTCTTCTACGCCGCGCTGGCGATCGGCTCGATGCTGGTCACGCTGACCTCGTCGTGGACGTCGAAGGTGCACCGGCACGGCCGGGCGGTCCTGGTCGCGGCGGGCGCCTGGGGCCTGGGCATCGTGCTGTTCGGCGTCGCCGACCAGCTGTGGCTGGCCCTGATCGGCCTGGCCGTCGCGGGCGGCGCCGACATGATCTCCGGCCTGTTCCGGGCGACGATCTGGAACCAGACGATTCCGGACTTCCTGCGCGGACGGCTGGCCGGGATCGAGATGCTGTCCTACCTGACCGGGCCGATGCTGGGCCAGACCCGGGCCGGGCTCAGCGCCCGCTACTGGGGCTATGCCGGAGCGGTGACCTGGGGCGGCGTGCTCTGCGTGGCGGGCACGGGCGTGCTGGCCGGGCTGCTGCCGAGCTTCTGGCGCTACGACGGCCGCGACGGGCTGGCCCGCAAGCAGGCCGAGGAGCAGGCGCGGGCCGAGCTCATCCGATCAGGTGAATTCGAGCCCGCACCCGTCACCGCGTGACACCTTCCGGGCGGCTTCCGCGTTAATTCGGCCAAATCGTCTGCTTTCGGTCGCTTAGCCTGTTCACGGGTCACACCGTCGAAACGGAGCGGAGCGGTCGCATGCAGACGAAACAGGTCGAGGTCATCGACTACGACGCCCACGGCTACGACTACCGCAGCTACTGGGCCGGCCGCGACTACGAGTTCTGGGCCGAGGACCGCGTGCTGCGGCGCCTCGTGCCCAAGCTCGGCCGCCCCCACTGGTTCGCCGACTTCGGCGGCGCCTTCGGCCGCAACGCCGGGCACTACCTGCCCCACGCCGAGCACTCGGTCATCATGGACTACTCGGCCACCAACCTGCGCAACGCCGGCGAACGGTACGCCGCCGACCTCGCCGCCGGGCGGCTGCACCTGATCCGCTGCGACCTGTACCGCATCCCGTTCCGCGACTTCGCCTTCGACGCCGCGATGGTGGTCCGGGTCCTGCACCACCTGTCCGACCTCGACCGCGGCCTGACCGAGATGAGCCGCACCATCGGCGGCGGCTGGCTGGTCGACGTCCCGATCAAGCACCACGTGCTGGGGCTCGCCCGCGGCCTCAGGGGCGGCGACCTGCGCCGCGTACGCGGGCCGGAGCCGGTCGCGAAGGGCGTCGAGGAGCCGTACTGGAACTTCCAGCTGCGCGCCGTACGCGAGCGGCTCGGGCGGCTGGGCTGGCGCACCGCGCTCGGCGCCAGCGTCAACAACTTCCGCCAGTGGGAGAAGGTCGCCCCGGCCAGGGCCACCCGGCTGGCCCGGCCGCTCGTACACGGCATGGAGGTCGTGGCGCAGACCGCCGGGCGCGGCTGGTGGGGCCCCAGCCAGTTCGTCCTCGGCCGCCGCCACGACCCGGCCGCCCCGGCGTACGACAGGCTCCGCCAGCACGGCGCCGACCTGCCCCCGCACGTGGCCGACCTGGCCCGTCGGGTGGTCTGCCCGCAGTGCGTCAGCCGGCTCTCCTGGACCGCGGAGTCTGCGAGCTGCGACCGGTGCGCGTTGCGCTTTCGCCGCGAGGGCGCCTTCTGGGACTTCGTCCCGCCCGGCGCCCAGCGGTAGGGAAGACACGGTTTCCGTACCGGTATCGACGCCCTTTACCCGCTGCGCTCAGGTGGGTTAGCGTCGCGGGGTACGCCCACGAGAGGAGCTCCCGATGAGGTCAGCCCGCACCACCGCGTCCACCGGTGCCGTGGCGACCGCTCGGGTCTGCTGACCTTTCCGCCTGCTCGCCGTCTCCGGCACCGGGATCCCCCATCCCGACCCGTCTTCGGAGACGTATGTCCGCGTACCGCATCTTCCTGCTGCTCAGCGGCGTCGGCTCGTTCGCCGGCCACACCGCGTACGCCCTGAACCTGGTCTACCAGGTGCAGGTCATCGGGCTCGACCCGTTGCAGCTCATCCTCGTCGGCACCCTGATGGAGGCGGTCTGCTTCGCCGCCCAGGTGCCCACGGGCGTCATCGCCGACCTGTACAGCAGGCGGCTCTCAGTGATCATCGGATACCTGCTCATGGGGGCGGGGCTGCTGCTGTGGGGCCTCGTCCCCACGTACGCCGCCGTCCTGACCGCCAACGTCGTCTGGGCCGTCGGCGCCGTCTGCGTCGACGGGGCCCTGGAGGCCTGGGCGGCCGACGAGCTCGGCCCCGACCGCGCCGGGCCCGCCTTCGCCCGGGGCGGCCAGTTCGCCCAGCTCGGCGGCGTGCTCGGCATCGGGGCGGCTGTCGCGCTCGGCTCGCTCGACCTGGCCCTGCCGATCGTCGTCGGCGCCGCCGTCACCCTGGCCCTGGGCGTCCTGCTGGCCGTGGCCATGCCGGAGCACCACTTCACCCCGCACCGCCCGGCGGCCGCGGACGGAGCGGCGGTCAGGGACGGGGCGGCGGTCAGGGACGAGGCGGCCGACAGGGACGGAGCGGCGGGCAGGGACGGGGCGGCGCGGTCGGCGCTGGCAGCCGCGGTCGGGTCGATGGGCGGGCAGGTCAGAGCCGGGCTCTCGGTCATCCGGCGCAGCCCGGCCCTGCTGAGTCTGGTCACCGCGACCGTCTTCCTCGCCATGAGCAGCGAGGGCTTCGACCGCCTGTCCCAGCCGCACTTCCTGGCCGACGTGCCGCTGCCCGCGGCCCTGTCGCCACTGGCCTGGCTCGGCCTGTTCAGCGTCGCCGCGATGCTCGGCTCGGTCGCGGTGACCGAGGTGATCCGGCGCCGGGTGGACCTCACCCGCGCCCGGCCGATCGGGCGGCTGCTGGCCTGGCTGGAGGCCGGTGCCGCAGTGGCGGTGCTCGGGTTCGCGCTGGCCGGGAGCTTCTGGGCGGCGGCTGCGGCGTACCTGGTGGCGGGGTTGCTGCGTACGGCCGTGGGACCGCTGCTGACCGCCGTGCTCGTCGCGGAGACGGAGTCGGGCACCAGGGCCACGGTCATCTCAATGCAGGCCCAGGTGGACGCGCTGGGGCAGATCGCGGGCGGACCGCCCGTCGGGGCGCTCGGGCGCGGCTCGCTGCGCGCCGGGCTCTCGGCCAGCGGCCTGCTCCTGCTCCCCGCCGCCGCCGTCTTCGCCCTGCTCACAGCCCGCCGCCCCACCCCGACCCCAGCCCCACTCCCGACCCCCGACCCGGCCGCCTGACCCGCCGAGGCTCGGCCAGCGCTCGGCCAGCGCTCGGCCGGGGCTCGGCTGGGGCTCCGCCGGGTGATCGCCGTTTCGGGTCAGAAAGTAGAGCTCAGGCGCGCTTCCTGACCCGAAACGGCGATCTTGCCGAACCCTCGCTCCCGCGCCGCCCACTTAGCCTCACCTCGACGGGGCGGCGCGACCGGCGCGCGACCCCGGGGCGCGACCCCGGGACGGTGTCGCGGGACGGTGTCGCGGGCGGTGCAGGATGGTCACGTTAACGACGAAGCCCCAGGTCAGAGGTATCTGACCTGGGGCTTCGTCACCGAGCCGCCTGACGGAATCGAACCGTCGACCTTGTTATTACGAGTAACACGCTCTACCGACTGAGCTAAGGCGGCAACGTCGGATCACTATACGCGATCGCGGGCGGTTGCGCCCACCGGGTAGGCGGCGGGTCACACTCAAACCGCGACTGGCGCGAACTCCCCGAACTTGAGCTGGTCCTTCTCCCCGAACCGCTCGGCGTGGCTGACGATGACACGCTGCACCGTCGCGGCCTGCTCGGCGTCGGCAGCCTCGATCCGTACGACGAGCGCCTCGTCGGTGGCGGTCAGGTACGCCTTGCCCGCCCCGAACGCGGCACTGCCGTGGTCCTCGGCCTGCTCCACCTCGATCTTGTGGCTGAAGTGCGACAGCACCTGCTTCAGGTAGCGGGCGGCGCGGTCGGTCGGGGCCTTGCCCTCAGTGATCATCATGCCGCTTAGGTTACCCTTACCGCCGCTCGGCGGCCACTCCATAACCGTTCCACCGGTCCCCGACCGTTCCGCCGGTCCCCGCGAGGACGGACGGGGGCGGGGCGGGGGGATGGGGCGGGGCGGGGGGCGGACGGGGGCAAGGTGGCTGGGGTCGGCTGTTCCGGGGCAGGTCACGGGCTGCGCCGGGGTGGTTCTGTCCGAAAGCCGTAACTGCCTCGTATTGCCCGTTCGGGCCGCTGACTAGCGATCCACTGCGGACTAGGCTGCGCTGCTGTGACCGTCAACCCTCCGCGCAGCCCCTCTGATCCCACGCCGGTGGGCGTACCCAAACCCCGTCCGAGCAAGCTTGAGCCCGCGCAGCTCGGCTTCACCCCGCAGCGACCGGTCGCCTGGCTGAGCCCGGTGCAGCTGGCCGCGACGGGCGCGCGGGTGGCGTTCGCCGCGCAGTTCGGCGCCTATCTGGACAAGCGCGAGCTGCAGAACGCCTTCCCCACCAAGGTCCACGACGAGCACGCCGAGTGCGAGGACCTGTGGCTGGACTACGTCGCCGACCTCGGCGACGGTTTCAACGCCACGTACTCGATGGCCTATCTGGTGGCCCAGGACGAGCTGGACGTCAACGGGCACCAGCTGCCCCGCGCCGAGGTGCTGGTGCTCGGCGGCGACCAGGTGTACCCGACGGCCAGCGGCAAGGCGTACGAGGACCGCTTCGAGGGCCCGTACCGTGCCGCTCTGCCGCAGGCGCCCAGCACGCCGCCGCCGGCGGTCTACGCCCTGCCCGGCAACCACGACTGGTATGACGGCCTGACCGCCTTCCTGCGCCTGTTCGCCCGGCGCGAGGGCGCCCGCATCGGCGGCTGGCGCACCCGCCAGACCCGCAGCTACTTCGCGCTGAAGCTGCCGCACCGCTGGTGGCTGCTGGCGCTGGACGTGCAGGGTGCGGCGTACATGGACGACCCGCAGCTGGAGTACTTCCGCGGTGTCGCGGCGACGTTCGAGCCCGGCGACCGGATCATCCTGCTCACCCCGCAGCCGGCCTGGGTCCAGTCCGAGCAGCACCCGCTGTACTACGACACCATCGACTACTTCCTGCGCTCGGTCATCGACCCGAGCGGCGCGGACGTGGCGATGATGCTCAGCGGCGACCTGCACCACTACGCGCGCTACGCGCAGAGCGACGACGGCCGCCAGCTCATCACCTGCGGCGGCGGCGGCGCGTACATGGCGGCCACCGACAATCTGCCCGACCAGATCACGGTGCCGCCCAAGCACTCCCAGCTGCGCCGTCAGAGCACCCCGCTGCCGTACGAACTACAGGGGACGTACCCGACGAAGATGCGCTCGCGCTGGCTCGGCACCGGCGTCTTCGCGCGCCTGCCGTGGCGCAACCCGGGCTTCGCCACAATGCTCGGCATCCTGCACACGATGCTCATGCTCGCGCTGAACAACGCCAACGGCCGGATCATCACGGTGCCGATCTTCCTGATGACGGCCATCGTGATGGCGTCGACCGTGTTCTTCGCGGTGGGCCTCACGGAGGGGCAGACCCGAACATCGGCGGTGGTCCTCGGCGTCTTACACGGCGCCGCGCACATCGCCCTCGGTGTCGGCGGCATGGCCCTGTGGCGTCTGCTGCCGGACGAGGACTGGCGGCAGTGGCAGGTGACCTCGTTCGCGGTCGCCTTCTACCTGATCCCGGCCGGCATCGTGGCGGCGTTCCTGGTTTCGGCGTACCTGCTGGTCGCGGCCCGGTTCCGGGTGAACGTGAACGAGCTGTTCGCCGGGCAGGGCATCGAGGACTTCAAGTGCTTCCTGCGGATGCGGTTCACGGCGGACGGCGCGCTGACGATCTACCCGATCGGCATCGACCGGGTCGGGCGCAAGTGGATCGCCCAGCCGACCGGGTCGTGGTTCCGGCCGAGCAAGCCGCTGCGCCCGCGCCTGATCGACGACATCATCACGCTGGCACCGGCCGCCCGCCACGCGGCCCCGCCGGCCGAGATCCCGTCGGACACGATCGACGCGAGCACGATCGCCCAGACCGCCTAGCGGTCCTCGTACGACCTGCGGCTCCCGCACACCGGCGCCTTCGGGCAGCCGGGGTGCGGGAGCCGTCGTCGTTCAGGCGTAGTCAGACCGCGTACCGGTCCTCGTATGACTTGCGGCTCCCGCACACCGACGCCTTCGGGCACACATTGCGCGAGCCGTCGGCGTTCAGCCGGACCACCACCGCGTCCCGCGGCACCGAATGCCCCACCACGCGCCCGTCGCCGTCCGGCGTGGACACCTGCTCGCCAATCGCGGGTGCGGTGGCGTGGTATTCGGAGTAGAGCGGGTGCTCGTACTTGAGGCAGCACATCAGGCGGCCGCACGCCCCGGAGATGCGCATCGGGTTCAGCGGCAGGTCCTGCTCCTTGGCCATGCGGATGCTGACCGGCTCGAACTCGGTGAGGAACGTCGCGCAGCACAGGTCGCGCCCGCAGGAGCCGATGCCGCCCTGCACCTTGGCCGAGTCGCGGGCCGAGAGCTGGCGCAGCTCGACCCGGCAGCGCAGGGTCGCGCCCAGGTCGCGGACCAGGGCACGGAAGTCGACGCGGTGCGGCGCCGTGAAATACACGGTGGTACGCGGACCCGCCCCGACCTCGTCCCCCGGGCTCCCGCCCGGCACGTGGTCGACGGCGATGACCTTCATGGGCAGCTCGTGCTCGCGGATGAGCCGGTTCGCGGCGACCCGGGCCTCGGCCTTGCGCTGGCGGATCAGCTCGTCGCGGCGCGCGTCCTCGTCTCCGGCCATGCCGATGACCTTCGGGAAGCCGGAGGTGTCCTCGTCTACCCACTCGGTGGCCCAGACGCAGTCGGCGACCTCGGGGCCCTCGTCGGTCGCGACGAGCACCTTGTCACCGACCCGGGGGCGGAAGTCACCGGGATCGAGGTAGTAAAGACGCCCGTACCGGTTGAACGTGACCGCGCAGAGCATGCCCATCGCCACACCATACTTCGCGCATCGGCGGAATCGGTGAGCGCGGCTGGACGGAAGTCAGATGGTGCGCACCTTTTCGGTTGATTCGTCGTTAGCTCTTCCGGATACGTATACGCAGACCGCCGTAACCCGGCCGAGGACCCTTCGTTGGGCCACGGCGTAGGGTGCGCACCCCCGCGCACCCCCGCCAGGTACATGGCCCGTCCCGCCGGTGCTGCCAAACGGCCGTCCGGGAGGTGCCACGTCCGCCCCCGGAGGAAGCATGCGTCGCCAACTCGCGGCTGCCGGTACGGTCGCACTCGTCTCGCTCAGCGGGCTCGCGCTCGTGTCCACGCCGTCGCTCGCCACGACCGGCTGCGACCGCCCCGGCGGGTACGCCGCCGGCGCCGCCGCCGATCTGCTCAAGGTCAGCGCGCTCGACCTGCGCCCGCTGGGCCTGCCGCTGCCGGCCGTCGCCGACGTGACCGTCGGGTCCGCCAGCGCGAGCATGTCGGCCACCAACGCGATCCGCAGCACCGGCACCGCCCGGTACGCCGACGCCCGGCTGCTGGGCCTCAGGCTGCCCACCGGCCCACTGGACGGCCGCGTCTACCAGCAGGCGCCGCCCTCGCACCAGGACCCGGTGCGCAACAACGCGTCCTCCGTCGACTTCGGCGTGGTCAAGGCGGGCACGGGCGACCTGCTCGCCAGCGCCAAGTGGGACGACGGCCAGGCCTGCGGCACCGCCCACGGGCCCGCGGGCGACGCCTCGGCGGCCCTGGTCGACGCGTCCGTGCTGCCCGGCGGCCGGGGTGCGCTGGTCCGCGCCGCGCACAACGCCTCCAGCACCGCGATGACCGGCACCCTGATCCACCGGGGCCGGGCCGCCTCCGCCGCGGGCGCCGAGATCGGCCTGACCGACCTCGACCTCATCGGCGGCACGGTCAAGGTCGAGGTGCTCACCCCGCCGCGCCTGAAGGTGCTGGCCACCGGCGAGGCCGCCACCTCGGCGGTGGACTACCAGGCGCCCCTGCTGAAGATCACCGCCCCCGGGGTCGGCACCCGCACCCTGGACTCGGCGCACCGGTCGTTCGAGGTCGCCGTGCCGTTCCCGGCCACCGGCGGCCTGCTCGGCGTGCTGAACCTGCCCGCCCTGCGCCGCCGCGCCCAGCTCGAAGGCCTGCCGCTGCTGGACTCCGGCACGCTCGGCAGCCTGCTCAGCGGCCTGCCCGTCGGCAACCTCACCCCGATCGCCAACCGGCTCACCGGCTCGGCCGGCACCGACACGCTGCTGCCCCAGCTGCCCGAACTCGGCGGCCTGCCGCAGCTCGGGGACCTGCTCGGCGCCACCCGCCTCGGCGGCCTCGGCACGCCGTGCCAGCTGGCCGTCCTGAAGATCTCGATCGGCGAGCTGGAGCAGCGGACCACCGACCGGGGCGTCACCGCGCAGGCCGCCAGCCTGCGGATCCAGGTGCTGGCGCTCGGCGACGACCGCGGCGAGAGCGCCGCCGTGCTCGACCTCGGCGTCGGCATGCTGCGCGCCGCCGCGGCCGCCCCCCGGCGTACCGGCGGGGGCAGCCCGCAGCCCAGCGCCACGGCCGGCAACCCCGGCGGTGGCAGCAGCGGCTCGCCGTCCGCGCACCCGAGCGGCGGCAACGGCGGCGGCAGCGGTCCGGGGCAGTCCCCGGCCGCGGACAGCAGCGACTGCGACACGCCCGGCTGCAACCTGCCGCGTACGGGTACCAACATCGCCCTGATCGCGGGCGCCGGCGTGGTGCTCTTCATCGCGGGCCGCTTCCTGCTCCTGCTCGCCCGCCGCCGCGCCACCGAAGGCCCCACCGACCTCCTCAGCTAACCCGCCCCTCGGCCCGTCGGCCCGTCGGCCCGTCGGCCCAGCGGCCCAGCGGCCCAGCGGCCATGATCGCTGTTTCAGGTCAGGAACCGCGCTCCACGCACAGGTTCCGACCCGAAACAGCGATCACCACTGCCCCGCCGACCCCGAGCCCCGCCTCGTCATAGACGTTGGCCTATCACATCGACTCCGGCAAGATCGAAGTCGACGTGATAGGCCAACGTCTATGGAAAACCAGAGGCTGCGGCAGCAGCCGAACAGCAGCGAGGGTCAGCCGCAGGGGTGGGTGGGTGGGTCGGGCGGTCAGAGGTCGACGTGTAGGGCCGCTGCTGCGGGGCCGAGGTCGAATGTCGCCTCGGTGGTCGCCCGGACCGCCGGCACCCGCGCGACCAGTTCCTCGCCCTCGGCGAGCAGCCGGTCGAACTCCGCCAGCAGCGTCGCGCCGATCTCCGCCGCCGCGGCCGCGCGCACCCGCAGCGACCTGTCCGCACCCCCGGCGTCACCCCCGGCCATGATCCGCAGCGTCGCCGCGCCGGGCGCGATCCCGGTGACCAGGGTGACCGCCTGGGCGCTGCCCGCGACCCGGCCCAGCACCCGCGCGGCCCGCAGCCGGGCGTCCAGCAGCCAGTGGGCAAGCTCGGTGAGCCGGTCGGCGTCGGCGAGCGCCTGCTCGCTCCAGCCCCGCATGCGCGCCCGCGCCGCCCCGGCCCGTACGGCGAAAGCCTCCGCCGCCGGGCCGCGCCAGCCGTAGTCGGCCGGCTGGGCCACCGGCAGGGCGGCGGCCACCTCGTCGGTGTGGCGGGCGGCCCGGCGCAGCACTTCTGCCTGTTCCAGCCAGGGGCCGGGGCTCCACGCCGCCAGGCCGCCGACGAGGTCGCCGGGCAGGGCGCCGGTGCGGCGCAGCAGCGGCCAGATGTCGTGGTCGGCCGGTGCGCCGCAGCGGGCGAGCAGGTCGTCGACCTGGCCGAGCAGACCGGCGGTGTGCGTGTGCAGGCGGGTGAGGGCGTCCATCACGCCACCGGCCCGGCGGGTTCTTCGGCGGCGCGGTATCCCGCGGCGGCGGCGCGGACCGCGGCGGCGAGTTCGACGAGATCGCGTTCGCTGTGGTGGGCCGCGTCCCGCCGGGTGTTCCAGGCGGTGTCGAGCTGGGACTGGGCCGTGTTCGCGAGCCGTCCGAGCCGTCCGGGCAGGTCGGCGGGGTTGGGCGACGGCACCGCGCGGTCGGCGTCGGGTGCGGCCTGCGGCCACATCGCGTCGAGCCAGGCCGTGCCGGGGCGGGCCCGGTTCAGTTCGGCGCGCACCTGTGCCAGCTCCTGCGCGGCGGAGTCCAGCCGCGCGGCGAGGCGGTCGATCACCGGGCACCTCCCAGGTCGGCGTAGCCGCCGAACGTCTCGTCGTACACCTTGCGCCTGGCCCAGCCCGCGGCCTCCGTGGCGGCCGTGATCGCCTGCTGGATGGCGCGGGACAGCTCGATGCTGGTGCGGCCCTCGATCGACCCGGTCACGACCACGCGGCGGACCGCGCCGTCGGCGTCGGCGACGACCTCGACCAGGTCGTCCGGCGAGCGTACGGTCACCTCGACCCGGGCCAGGGCCCGGGTCAGCGCCTCCTGCCGCTCCTCGATCCGCCGGTATGACGCGATCGCCTCCTCGATCCAGGCGTCGTCGATCTCCCGGGGCATGGGTCGCTCCTCAGTGGACTGCGCGGTGCGCGCCAGCGGCCACGGCAGTGCCCGTCGACGCGGCGACAATGCGCTCACCGTACCGGCTCCACGATCGGCACGGCAGCCCCTGTGGACAATCCACTGTGGACTGAGTCAGCCCTGCCACAGCTGGAGCATCATCGCCTCGACCGCGATGCGCGGCTTGACGTTGGCGTCGATCGCCGTACGGCAGGAGAGCACCGCCTCCAGGCGGCGCAGCGTGCTCTCGGCCGTCCAGCGCTGCGCGGCCGCCTCGGCCAGCGGCGCGGTGTCGGCGTGCACCGGGGTCACCGGGCCGCCCCAGCGGGCGTTGAGCACGTCGCGGTAGAACCCGGCGAGGTCGAGCAGCGCCCGGTCGAGGGCGTCGCGCTGCGCCCGGGTGGCTCGCGACTTCTGCCGCTTCTCCAGGTCTTTGAGCTGTCCGGCGATGCCGCGCGCGGCTCCGGCCGCGCCCTTGCCGGTGCCGCCGGCGCCCAGCGCGGTCTCCAGCGCGGCCCGTTCGGCCGCGTCGGCCTCGGCGACCGCCGCCGCTGCCTCCGCCTCGGCGGCCGCGATCAGCCCACCGGCCGCGTCGAAACAGGCGCCGATGCCGGTGAGCTGGCGCGGCACGGCGAGCACCGCCGCGCGCCGGTCGCGCGCCTGCGCGTCACCGGCCAGGCGCCGGGCCCGGCCCACGTGCCCCTGGGCGGCGGCCGCGACCCAGGCCGCGGTGGCCGGGTCGACGCCGTCGCGCTCGACCAGCAGCGTGCTGACCGCCTCGGCGGCGGGCTGGCGCAGTGGCACCACCCGGCAGCGCGAGCGGATGGTCACCGAGATGTCGTCCGGGTGGTCCGACGGGGCGCAGAGCAGGAAGATCGTCCGCTCCGGCGGCTCCTCGACCGCCTTGAGCAGCGCGTTGCCGGCCGCCTCGGTGAGCCGGTCGGCGTCCTCGATCAGCAGCACCTGCCAGCGGCCGTTGGCCGGGGTGGTGGCCGAGCGCAGCACCAGGTCGCGCATCTGCGCCACCGGGATGCTCAGCCCGTCCGGAACGACGAGCCGCACGTCCGGATGCGTCCCCGCCAGGGCGGTGTGGCAACCGCTGCACACGCCGCAGCCCGGCCCCCGGTCGGGGTCGGTGCACTGGAGGGCGGCGGCGAAGGCGCGGGCGGCCACCGAGCGGCCGGAGCCGGGTGGGCCGGTGAACAGCCAGGCGTGGGTCATCGCCCCGGCTCCGACGGCCTCGCCGCGCAGGACGGCGGCCGCGGCCCGGGCCGCGGCGCGCAGGGTGCCCACGGCGTCGGGCTGGCCGACGAGCTGGGCGAAGACGTCGTTCATGCCCGGCTGGTCCGTAACTCGGCCGAGGACTCACCCGGCGTACGGGGTTCGGCCAGGCCCGGGTGGCGGTCCGCCCTGGCGGGTCCGGCGGGGCCGGTGTCGCGCGGGGCCGCGGGCAGCAGCGCCGCCAGCCGTGCGGCGATCGCCTCGGCGAGGTCGTCCTCGGCGCGGGTGGCGTCGAGCACCAGGTAGCGCTCGGGGTCCTTGGCGGCCAGGTCGAGGAAGCCGTACCGGACGCGTTCGTGGAAGGCGAGTGACTCGCTCTCCAGCCGGTCGGCGGTGCCGCGGCGGTCGACCCGGGCCAGGCCGACCCGGGGGTCGACGTCGAGCAGCACCACCAGGTCGGGCTTGAGCCCGCCGGTGGCCCACGCCGACAGCCAGGAGATCTCGTCGACCGGCAGGGTCCGGCCCGCGCCCTGGTATGCCAGCGAGCTGTCGACGTACCGGTCGGAGACGACGACCGCGCCCCGGGCCAGCGCCGGGCGGACCACCGTGGTGACGTGGTGGGCCCGGTCGGCGGCGTACAGCAGCGCCTCGGCGCGCGGGGCCAGCGCGGCGGCGTCGCCGGGCGCGGACGGGGCGGTGTGGGTCTCCAGCACCATCTTGCGGATGCGGGCGCCGATCTCGGTGGCGCCCGGCTCGCGGGTGACCACCACGTCGCGGCCGTCGCTCTCCAGCCGCTGCGCGAGCAGCGCGATCTGGGTGGACTTGCCAGCGCCCTCGCCGCCCTCGAACACCACGAAGACGCCCTGGCGGGGGGTGGCCTCGGCGGGGCTGAGCGGGCGGCCGCGCACGGAGCTGATCAGGTCGGCGAAGAGCGGGACGCCGGGCTTGTCGTCCATCTGACGCAGGGCCCAGAAGCCGGCCAGCACGCCGAGCACGCCCGCCACGCCCAGCAGGACGCGGGTGGAGGAGATCGGGACGCCGGTGCCGCCGACGTCGTGCGAGCCGCCGACGCCGACGAGCACGCCCGACAGCGCGATCGCGAGCATCAGCACCACCCGGGTGCCGATCTGCACGGTCGCGAAGACCCGGCCGCGCACCTCGTCGCCGACCTCGCCGCCCAGCAGCGTGGTCCCGGACAGGAACGCCATGCCCGCGCCCGAGCCGACCAGCAGCGCGAAGACGACCGCCAGCGACAGGTGCGGGGCCAGCGACAGCAGCGCCACGGACGCGCCCGCGAGCATGATGCTCAGGCAGAACCAGCGCTTGCGCGACAGCGCGCCGATCAGGCGGGGGCCCAGGGCGATGCCGAGCCCGAGCCCGATGAAGATCACCGCGAACAGGATGGCGAAGGTGGAGTCGCCGCCGCCCAGCGACTTGGCGAAGAACTGCGCCGTGCCGATGACCACACCGCCGGCGGAGAACGCGCCCAGGATGCCGAAGACCAGGCCGCGCACCATCGGCGTCTTGCCGATGAAGCGCCAGCCGTCCACGAACTGGCGCAACATGCTCTCGCTGCGCTGCCGCTGGCCGTTGTGGCCGGAGATCTCGCGGATGCCGAACAGCACGACCAGGGCCGTGGCCAGGCGCGACAGCGAGTTGAAGTACAGCGCGAGGCTGGACGGGTCGGCCCAGCCGGGCACGTGGGTGCCGGTCTTCTCCAGCCACGCGTAGAACTGGTTCAGCACGGCGAGCACGGCGGCGGCGAGCACGGGCGTGATGCCGTACGTCGAGATCAGCGTGAGCTGGTTGGCCGCCTCCAGCCGGGCGCGCGGGATCAGGTTGGGGACCGCGGCCTCCTTGGCCGGGATCCAGATCAGCGTGATCGCCTCGATGATGAACGTGGCGACCGCCGCCCAGCCGACCGTGATCTTCGCGTCGCTGGAGTACAGCGCGACCGTCGGGATCGTGGCGAACAGCACGAACCGCAGCAGGTCGCAGATGACCATGGTGTAGCGCCGGTCGAACCGGTCCGCCATCACCCCGGCCAGCGGACCGAGCAGCAGCGCGGGCAGCAGCCGGATCGCGATCACGCCGCCGAACGCGAAGCCCTTGGCCGCGTCGCCGCTGACCTGGGCCGAGGCGAACGTCGCGGTGGCCAGCAGACCCAGCCAGTCGCCGAGCGAGGCGGCGCTGAGCACCAGCCACAGCCGCCGGAACGGTCGGATCCGCAGGATGGCGCGCAGTTCTGCGCCGCCGGTGAGATCGGCCTGGGCGACGGGGGCCGGGATCGGCTCACCGTCGGGTGCCTGCGCTGGCGTGCTGATGGCCGTACCCTCCCGCGTCGCTGCCCAGATCATGATCATCATCCGGGCTTTCCTGCGGCTTCACTCTAGCCCTGCCCCGGCGGAGCCCGACCCGGATCCAACCCTGAAGACTTGCCACAAAAACGCGGGAGTGGTACGCGGCGTCGGCGGCTTCCGGCCGCTCGGTGTCATCCGGAGCGCAGCCGGAGGATGACGCCGATGAAGGCCGCAGAGCCGACGCCGCGGACGGGTCAGGCGAGGGCGAACGTCTGGAGGTAGCCGCGAACCAGGCGCTTGGACTCGGCCAGCACGGCGGCGTCCCCGTCCGGGTGGCGGCGGAACGCCAGCTTGATCAGCGCGTCGGCGGCTTCGACCGAGATGGTCAGCGCGAACCGCAGCTCCGGGCCGTCCGGCGCGTTGTGGAAACGGATCAGCAGGTCGGCGAGGTGATCGGCGATGACCGCGTTGTTGTCGCGCTCCGGGTCGATCAGGTGCACGTCGACGACGTCGCCGAAGTGCAGCGTACGGAAGCCGGGCACGCTGCGGTGCAGCTCGATGTACTCCTCGATCGCCCCGTCGACGCCGTCCCACCAGTGGGCGAGCTCACCGGCGGGGATCCGCTCGGCCAGCCGCTCCATGTACGCCTCGACGTTGCGCAGCGTCAGCGCCTGCACGATGGCCCGCTTGTCCGGGAAGAACTGGTAGACAGAGCCGATCGCGACGCCGGCCCGCTCGGCGAGCAGCGTCGTGCTGAGGCCGTCGTAGCCGACCTCGTCGATCAACTCAGCGCACGCGTCGAGCATGCGCTGTACCCGCGCGACACTGCGGCCCTGCACCGGCACCCGCCGCAGCGGGCCGGTACTGACTGCTGGTGTGGACACTTATCCGCTCCTCACCGCGGCGTGCGATCCGGGACCCGGACGCGACGCTCGCATCGACACCCTACCCAGGGTCAACGACCCTGGGCAGGGTCGGTAAGCGGTCAGCTTGCTGTCTTCTTCGCGGCAGCCTTCTTCGGCACACTCTTGGCGGGCTCAGCGGCCTTCTCGACCGCCTTCGCGGCGGTCGCCTTCTTGGCCGTCGTCTTCTTCGCCGCCGCCTTGGTCGCCGTGGCCTTCGTCGCCGCGGCGGCCTTCTTGGCCGGTGCCTTCTTGACCGCCTTCTTCGGGGCGGGCCCCTTCGCCCGCTTCTCCGACAGCATCTCGCTGGCCTGCTCGATGGTCAGACTCTCCGGGGACTGCCCGCGCCGCAGCGAGGCGTTGCTCTCGCCGTCGGTGACGTACGGGCCGAACCGGCCGTCCTTGATGACGAGCTGCTTCTCCGTCAGCGGGTCGACGCCCATCTCCCGCAGCGGCGGCTGCGCCGTGCGGCGGCCCCGCTGCTTCGGGGCGGCCAGCAGCGTCAGCGCCTCGGCCAGGGTGACCGTGAACAGCTGCTCCTCGTTCTCCAGCGAGCGCGAGTCGCCGGCCCGCTCGATGTACGGGCCGTACCGGCCGTTCTTGGCGAAGATCTCGGTGCCGTCGGCGTCCTTGCCGACCAGGCGCGGCAGCGACAGCAGCCGCAGCGCGTCGGCCAGGGTCAGCGTGTCCGGGGTGTGCGTCTTGAGCAGCGAGGAGTTGATCTCGCCACTGGAGACGTACGGCCCGTACCGGCCGGACTTGAGCACCACCGGCTCGCCCGTCTCCGGGTGGTCGCCGAGGCTGCGCTCGCCGCCGCCGCCGAGGAACAGCTCCTCGATCTTCTCCGGGGTCAGCTCGTCGGGGGCCAGCCCGTCCGGGACGGAGACGCGGTCGCCCTCGCTCGCGGTCTCGGCGTCGGGGTCGATGTCGCTGCCGGTGCCGGTGCCGGTGCCGGTGCCGTGCCCGTTGACGTTCGCGCCGCGCTGGAGGTACGGCCCGTACTTGCCGACGCGGACGACCACGTCGCGGCCCTGCTCGTCGGTGAACAGCTTGATCGAGTTGATGCTGCGCGCGTCGATCTCGCCCAGGTGCTCGGTGACCAGCTTCTTCAGGCCGCCGGCCTGCGCGACCGAGCCCTCCTCCGCCGTCGGCGAGCCGAAGTAGAAGGAGGTCAGGAACTCCAGCGCGGTGGCGTCGCCGCCCGCGATCTGGTCGAGCTGGTCCTCCATCGCGGCGGTGAAGCCGTAGTCGACCAGGCGCGGGTAGTGCTGCTCCAGCAGCCCGATCACCGCGAACGCGACGAAGGTCGGGATCAGCGCCTGGCCGCGCTTGGTGACGTAGCCGCGGTCCTGGATCGTCTGCATGATCGACGCGTACGTCGACGGGCGCCCGATGCCCAGCTCCTCCAGCGCCTTGACCAGCGACGCCTCGGTGTAGCGGGATGGCGGCTGGGTCGTGTGCCCGACCGCCTCCAGCCCCTCCTCCGTCAGCGGCTGGTCCTTGACCAGCACCGGCAGCTTGCGCTCGGCGTCGTCGGCCTCGGCCGACTCGTCGTCGGACGACTCGACGTACGCCCGCAGGAAGCCGGGGTCGGTGATGGTGCGGCCGCTGGAGCCGAAGTCGGCGTCCTCACCGGCCGCCGTGGTCGCCCGGATGCGCACGCTGACGCTCATGCCGACCGCGTCGGTCATCTGCGAGGCGACGGTGCGCTGCCAGATCAGCTCGTAGAGCTTGTACTCCTCGGTCGACAGCTCGTTGCGGACCGCGCCCGGGGTGCGGAAGTTCTCGCCCGCGGGGCGGATCGCCTCGTGCGCCTCCTGCGCGTTCTTGACCTTGCCGGTGTAGCGGCGCGGCTGCGGCGGGACCGCGCCGGAGCCGTAGAGCTCGGCGATCTGGGTCCGCGCGGCGGCCAGGGCCGACTCGGAGAGGTTCACCGAGTCGGTACGCATATAGGTGATGTAGCCGTTCTCGTACAGCCGCTGGGCGGTGCGCATCGTCGCCGCCGAGGAGAAGCGCAGCTTGCGCGCCGCCTCCTGCTGGAGCGTCGAGGTGATGAACGGGGGGTACGGCTTGCGCCGGTACGGCTTCTCCTCGACCCGGGTGACCGTGAACGGCCGGTCGTCCAGCCGCGCGGCCAGCCCCCGGGCGCCGTCGCCGTCGAGCTGCACCACGCCGGAGCCGGGCTTGAGCCGGCCGGTGGTGGGCTCGAAGTCCTTGCCGGAGGCGATGCGGTCGCCGTCCAGCGCGATCAGGGTCGCGGTGAAGGTGCGAGGCCCGTCACCGGGCTTCTGGACGGCGAGCGTCGCGGTGATGTCCCAGTAGTCGGCGGCACGGAACGCCATCCGCTGCTTCTCGCGCTCGACCACGATGCGGGTCGCCACCGACTGCACCCGGCCCGCGGACAGGCCGCGCTGCACCTTCTTCCACAGCACCGCCGACACGTCGTAGCCGTAGAGGCGGTCCAGGATGCGGCGGGTCTCCTGCGCGTCGACCAGGTCGCGGTCGATCTCGCGCGGGTTGGCCACGGCCGCCTGGATGGCCGGCTTGGTGATCTCGTGGAAGACCATCCGCTTGACCGGGACGCGCGGCTTCAGCGTCTCGACCAGGTGCCAGGCGATCGCCTCGCCCTCGCGGTCCTCATCTGTCGCCAGCAGGACCTCGTCGGCGTCCTTGAGCAGCGCCTTCAGCTTGCTGACGTGCTTGGCCCGGTCCGGGTTGACGATATATACGGGAGCGAAGCCGTTGTCGACGTCGACGCCGAGGTAGGCCCACGGCTCCTTCTTGTACTTCTCCGGCATCTGCTTGGACCCCGCAGGGAGGTCGCGGATGTGCCCGAGGCTCGCCTCGACGACGTATCCCGGGCCGAGGTAGCCCGAGATGGTCTTCGCCTTCGCCGGGGACTCGACGATCACCAGCCGGTTCCTGGAAGCAGTCGGCACGTTTTTCTCTCCGCGGTGGTCCGGGTGGCTTCAGCCGCCCACCGGGCGGCTCGGTCTGAGGTTACGCAGCAGGCGAGCGGCGGCTGATGCCCCGAGGAGGTGACACCGGCCGCGGATGTCCAAGGTAACGCTCAGTGTGCGTCAGGGGTTACACACCCCATTGACGTACGGGCACATTCTTGTGACCGGAGACACGATACTCCGCGCCATAAACCGGACAAGAGGGATTCCATACTGCGCGCCAACCGGCGATCTTGCAAAATGTTGCCCACAGCCAACATCGCCTCGCTTCTCCCCGAATGTTGGCTACAGCCAACATTCGACCTGTAGCGTGCTAATGTTGGCTTCGCCCAACATCACAAACTTGGGGCGGAGTCTTCATGTGGTACCGCATTCGGGGTAGCCGGGGCGTCAAACAGGCGCTCCAGGGCGCTCGACGCGAGCGCGGCCTGACCCAGGCACAGCTCGCCGGCCTCGTCGGAACCGACCGCACCACCATCCTGAACATGGAAGCCGGGCGCAATCCGGCCGTCAATCGCCTCGTCGAGGCATTCGCCACCATGGGGTTCGACCTCATCGCGGTGCCACGTACCGCTCATGTCAGCGTCGCCGAGGGGGCACCCGACAGTCATGAGTGAATCGCAGATCTGGCTCTCCGACGAGCACGTCGCTGTCCAGCGCGGACGGCTCAAGCTCGCCCATCTGCCCGACGCGATTGATCGACGCCAGGTGACCGACCGGACGGCGGCTGCGCCGCGCCCGGGTTCGTGAATCAGGCCCAGCCGTGGCGGGCGGCGTGCCAGCCGAGCTGCATGCGGGTGTCGACCCCGGCCAGGTCCATCAGGTGGCGCAGCCGGCGCTGGAGCGTACGCAGGGACAGGTCGAGCTGCGTGGCCACGGCCTGGTCGGTCAGGCCGGACAGCAGCAACGCCATGATCCGCCGGTCCAGCGGGGTGGGCCCGTCCGACTCCACCTCCGCGTACGGCAGCTCGCCGCCCGTGAACGCGGCCAGCTCCAGCGGGTACGCCCGCTGCCACACGATCTCGAACAGCGCCTCCAGCGCGGCCAGCAGCGCGCTGCGGTGCAGCAGGACGGCGCCGGGCTCGCTGCCGGGCAGGAACGACACCGCGATCGGCACCAGCGCCAGGTCCTCGTCGGCCAGGATGAGCTTCATCGGCAGCGAGTCCGCGACGCGCAGCTCCAGGCCTCGCTGGAGTGAGTCCATGATCTCCGGCACGATGCCGGGCTCGGCCAGCACCGGCCGCTCCAGCACCACCCGGAAGCGCACGCCCCGTTCGGCCGCGGCGTCCTCCTGGGCGTTCGAGCCCGGCGGCACCGCGATGTACGGCGCCGTGACGAAGTGCCGGATCTCCTTGCGGGCCGCCTGCTGCACCTGCTGGAACCGGTGGCGGATCGCGTCGACGCCGGACAGCACCTCGATCAGCTCGCCGATGCTGCGCCCGGCCACCGCCGCGCGGTGCTCCTCGGCGAGGGTGACCAGCGCCTGCTCGGCCATGCGCAGGCCGTCGCGCCGTTCGGTGATCATGGCGCCGAGCGCCATCGCGGGCGGCGCTGCGACGTACGCCTCCCCGCCGGAGCGCTGGGCCAGGCCGGACCCGACCAATCGGGACAGTGCCCGGTCCACGTCCGGTTCGGGCAGCTCAAGCACGTCGGCCAGCAGCATCGCGGTGGTGCTGGGCCGGCCGAGCAGGGCGCGGTAGACCCGCTCCTCGGTGGGGTCGAGCCCCAGCGCGCCCAGCATCGGCACCCTCCCCGGTGGTGATGACTGCGGGGAGAGTATGCGCCATGGTGCGGAAACTTGAATAGTCCCTGCTGACGAGCTGTCAGACGGGACGGGCCCCGGGGAGTCTCCTCCCCGGGGCCCACCTCGGTGACTCATCGCAGGCCGTACGCCCGGATGATCTCGTTCTTGACGCTGTAGCCGCTGTTCGTCTCGGCGCTCGCGCGAATCGAGACGAAGCCGCCGGCCTTGTTCGCGGTCTTGAACGAACCGGTCCAGTAGCCGTCGGCGCCCTTGGTCAGGGTCACCTTCTGCCAGGTGGCACCGTCGTCGTAGGAGACGGACAGGGTCACCTTGGTGACCTTGCCGGGCACGGTGCCGTGGTCCATCGAGACCGGGTGCAGCGTGATCTGCTGGTTCGCGTTGGCCTTCACGTCGCCGTGCAGGTCGGTCTCCAGCGCGTAGTCCAGGTTCAGCACCGAGAACGGCTCGAAGTAGTCCGAGTCCACGTAGCCGGACTTGAAGGTCCACTCGCTGTGGGTACGGGTCGACAGCCGGAACAGATCACCGGGCCGCTCCGCGTCCAGGACGGCGCGGTAGGGCAGGTTGCCCGCCGGCACCTCCTGCCACTGCATGTCGCCGCTGAACTGGTTGTCGTAGATCGGCGTGTCGCCCTGGAACACCTGCAGGTGCTCCGGCGTCGCGCCCCACGGCAGGTAGCCGCCGAGCCGCATCACGTCGCTGGACGAGCCCCAGGCCAGGACGTTCCAGGTCATGTAGTTCTGCGCGCGGGAGTTCTGCACGCCGAAGGAGTCGCTCATGCCGGGGCGGGTCGCCGGGGCGAACCAGTCCAGTCGCGGCGTGCTGCCCTTGGCGAACGTGTTGGCGCCCGACACCATGACCCACGGCAGCTCGCCGTAGCTGTTCTGCTCGTGCGACTCCGCCCATTCCTGGTCGGGGGTGACCCACTCGACCCGGGTGCCCGGGTGCCACTCCCGCTCGGGGAAGCCGAGCGCCGGGATGATGGTCAGGTCGATGCGGAACCCGGAGCCCTCGGCGGGGGCGCCCGCGTTGTAGTACCGAGCGTCGATCTTCACGAGGTCGCGCTGGCTCGGCTTGTAGACCAGCGGCTTGTCCGGCACCTGGCCGGGGTAGGCGCGGGCCAGGTCGTACACGAACGGGGTGTATTCCGTCTGCTTCACCCGCAGGTTGACGAAGCCGAGCTTGGCCATCGCGATGAGCAGCTTGCCCGCGTCGCGGTGCACGGTGGCGACGGGGATCGTCGACTCCCCGACGATCTCCAGCAGGCCGCCGGGCGCGTCGTTGACCACGATCAGGGCCTTCGCCCCGGCCGCGATCGCGGCGGCGGTGCGCTCCTCGGGCATGACCTCGTCGCTGCGCTGCACGACGACGAGCCTGCCCTTGGCCTTGATCTTGCGGTAGTCCGCCGGCGCACCCTTGCCGGCGTAGACCGCCAGCATGGTGTCCGCGGAGGTGTCCAGGGTGCTGCCCGCCTGCACCAGCGTCTCGAAGTGGAGCAGCCCGGCCATCCCGCTCAGGCTGAGCAGCTCCTCTCCCTTGCGCCAGCGGCTGGTGAAGACGAACTCGCCCTGCGTCATCTTCTCCGTCGGGGAGACGTAGACGTCGTCGTACATCGGCGGGACCTCGTAGCCGCCCCGGATGTCGTACCACGGGTCGGTCCCGTTGAAGTGGATCTTGTAGTTGACGATGACCTGCCGGTTCTCGGCGTGCTGCGGCGCCTCGGTCTCCAGCAGGCGCGCCTTGCTCGCGTCCAGGGCGACGTCGGCCGGGCCGCCGGCGAGGATGACCTCCGGGTCGACCAGCACGGCCAGACCGCTGCGGTCCGCCTTCGCACCCGCCACGTCGAGGTAGCTCGACACGGTGTAGGTGCCGGGGGGCATGCGCAGGGTCGTCGAGCCCTCGACGTAGAGCGACCACGGCCACTCGCTGCCGGCCTGGTTGATCCCGACGTAGCCCGAGGCCGGCTTGCCGTCCCGCCCGACCAGCTTGATGTTCAGGTCGTAGGCCTCGTCCTCCTTGAGCAGCCCGACCGAGGTGCGGGTCACCGGCTGGCCGGTGGCCGCGTCGGTGCCGACCACGTAACCGGTGTTGCTGCCGTTCGGGGCGGCCTGCGGGTCGCCGGTGACCGGAACCGTCGCCGTCCCGCCGGCCGGCACGGTGACCGTGGCGGCGCCCAGCGTGAACGCGCCACCGGTGTCGGTCAGCGCCAGGTTCAGCGTGACGTCGGCGGTGCCGCTGTTGGTGAAGGTCAGGTCCTTGGTGACGGCGGTGTCGGTCGGCTGGTGCGGCCACTTGTAGTTGCCGAAGAACAGCGTGCCGGTGCCGCGAACGGTGTTGCGGACGGCGGCGGCCACGTCCAGCCGTCCGGTGCCGACCTGGTACGGGTTGTACCAGTCGGCCAGGCCCTTGGCGCTGCTCATCAGCGCTTCCTTGAGCTGCTGGCCGGTCCAGTCGGGGTGCCGCTGCTTCAGGATCGCGGCCGCGCCCGACACGTGCGGGGTGGCCATCGAGGTGCCGCTGATGGTCCAGTACATGCCGTCGTTGGCCGGGTTGACCTGCTGCTGCGAACGGGCGGCGGTGATGTCGACGCCCGGCGCGGAGATGTCCGGCTTCATGGCACCGTTGGTCAGCGGCCCGGTGCTGGAGAAGTAGGCGAGGCCGTCCTGCTTGTCGGTCGCCGCGACGGTGAGCGCCGAGGCGGCCGCACCGGGCGCGGAGATGCTCTGCGGACCCGCGTTGCCGGCGGCGATGACGAACAGCGTGCCGTACTGCGCGGACAGCTGGTCGACCGCCATCGACATCGGGTCCGTGCCGTCCGACGGGAAGCTGTCGCCGAGGCTCATGCTCACGATGTCGGCGCCCTGCTGGGCCGCCCACTCCATGCCCGCGAGGACCCACGAGTCGGCGCCGTTGCCCTCGACACCGCCGAGCACCTTGCCGACGATCAGGTCGGCGCCGGGCGCGACGCCCTTGTAGTCGCCGCCGGAGGCGGCGCCGGTGCCCACGATCGTCGAGGCGACGTGGGTGCCGTGGCCGTGGATGTCGATGACGGACTCGCCGGGCACGAAGCTGGCGGTGCCGTCGATCTGGGTGGCCAGGTCGGGGTGGGTCGTGTCGATGCCGGTGTCGAGCACGGCGACCTTGACGCCGTGGCCGTCGTAACCGGCCGCCCACGCCTCGGGCGCGCCGATCAGCGGCACGCTCTCCTTGAGGTCGACCTTGACCTGGCCGTCGAGCCACAGCTTGGCCACGCCCGAGCCGAGCGCCGTGGCGCCCTGCGGGGCGACGGTGGTCCAGAAGGTGCGGGTCTGCCGCTTGTCGGCCGACAGCGAGGCGCCGTGGATGCCGTTCAGCCTGCGGACCAGCCTGCTGCCGCGCGGCGCCGCCGGATCGGCCGTCTTGGCCTTGGTCTTGGCCGGGGTGTACGTGGCGATCAGCGGCACCTGGGACGACTTGGCGTCGTCGTAGCCCATCTCGATCAGATCCGTGACGTCGAACAGCCGCCGGTCCAGCTTGTTCGCGTACAGCAGCGACGCGGCCTCGTCCGGGATGACGTACAGGTCGCCCTTGATCTCCTGGATCTTCACGCCGCCGACGGCGTTGTCCGGCCGGTCGACATCGGCGATCTGCCTGCCGTCAGACATCGTGGTGACCGTGACGACATCGCCGGTGACCAAGGTGACCTTGTGGGTCGCCGAGGGCTTGGCGGGAACGGTGGGCTTGCTCGGCGCGGCCGAAGCGGGCGCCTGCAGGACGGCGAAACCCGCCGCGAGCAGCGGCACCACCGCGGCCGCCGAGACCAGCTGCCACCGCCTGCGACGGGTGCCGGGGGAATGTGAGGGGGAGAACATGACAAGGGTCTACCGGGTCGGCAGCCCTCGGGTGAATAGACGATGTTGGCGGGGTTCCGTCATGGCGAAAGTCCGCCAATGTCCAGGTACCGACCCGGTCACGCTGAGCACCGGCCAGGGTGACGCGGCATGCGCGATCATCCATACTGGCGCTGTCCGGTGGCCTGTGACCTGGACTGACGTGCTCGACCGACGCGCCGGGCCGACGTGACCGGGCCGTTACACTGGGCGCCCCTGAGGTGCGACGGTGAGGTGCGAGGTGGAGTTCCGGCTGCTCGGACCCGTCGGCGCGGCCGTCGCCGGGGAGCCCGTGCCGCTCGGCGGCACCAAGCCCAAGGCCCTGTTCGCCGCGCTGCTGCTGGAGCACGGCCGGGTGGTGCCGACCGAGCGCCTGGTGGACGTCCTCTGGGGCGTCGACCCGCCCGACAGCGCCCGCGCCCTGATCCAGACGTACGTCTCCAGCCTCCGCCGCGCCTTCGCCGCGCGCGGCGTCGACGACGTCATCGCCACCACCGCTCCCGGGTACACCGTCCGCATCCCGCCGGGCTCCCTGGACCGCGACCTGTTCAGCGACCTGGTCGCGCAGGCCCGCACCGCCGCGGCGGCCGGGGACCACCCCCAGGTCGCGAACCTGCTGCGCCGGGCGGAGTCGCTGTGGGAGGGTCCGGCCCTGGCCGGGCTCGGCGAGACCGGACTGGCCGCCGACGCGGCGCGCCTGGACGAGATGCGGGTCGCCGCCGCCGAGGAGCGCATCGCCGCCGAGATCGCCCAGGGCCAGTGGAGCGAGCTGGTCGGCGAGCTGACCGTGCTGGTCGGCCGCAACCCGGTCAACGAGCGGCTGCGCTGCCAGCTGATGACCGTCTACTACCGCCTCGGGCGGCAGGCCGACGCCCTGGCCTGCTTCCGGGACGCCCGCGAGGTGCTCATCGACGAGCTGGGCGTCGAGCCCGGCCCCGAGCTCACCGCGCTGCACCACGCCATCCTGCGCGGCGAGACCGAACTGCTGGCCGCGTCGTCGAGCTCGCCCGAGCAGGCCGCCTCCGGCGCCGTGCACCCGGTTCCGGCGCAGCTGCCGCCGGTGCCCGCCGACTTCACCGGCCGCGCCGAGCAGGTCGAGCAGCTGGCCGTGGCGCTGCGGCCGGTCCCGGACCGGCTGCCCGCGGTGCAGGTGATCGCGGGGCCGGGCGGCACCGGCAAGTCCACCCTGGCCACCCGGGTCGCCCACCAGCTCGCCGCCGACTTCCCGGACGGGCAGCTCTACGCCGAGCTGCACGGCCTGTCCGACGCACCGGCCGACCCGGCCGAAGTCCTGGCCCGGTTCCTGCGCGCGCTCGGCGTCGACCAGTCCCAGCTGCCCGACGGCGCGAGCGAGCGGGCCGACCTGTACCGCAGCCTGCTCGCCCAGCGGCGCATGCTGGTCGTGCTGGACGACGCCGGGTCCGAGGCGCAGGTGCGCCCGCTGCTGCCCGGGGTGACCGGCAGCGCGGTGCTGGTGACCAGCCGGGACCGCCTGCCCGGCCTGGCCGGGGCGGCACTGACCGAGCTGCCGATGCTCGACCCGGCCGAGGCGCTGCAACTGCTGCGGCGGCTGGCCGGCACCGAGCGCATCGACGCCGACCCCGAGGCCGCGGCCCGGATCATCGAGTACTGCGACGGGCTGCCGCTGGCGCTGCGGATCGTCAGCGCCCGGCTGGCCGGCCGGCGGGCCCTGCCGCTGCGGCTGCTGGCCGACAAGCTCGCCGACGAGAGCCGGCGGCTGAACCACCTGTCCGTCGGCGACGTCGGCGTGCGCAGCACCATCGAGGTCAGCTACCGGGCGCTGGAGTCGGACTCCCGCTCGGTGCTGCGGCGGCTGGGCTACTTCGGGGTGCCGGACTTCTCGCCGTGGGTGGTGTCCTGGCTGGCCGAGTCCTCCCTGGCCGAGGCCGAGGAGCTGGTGGAGCGCTTGGTCGACGAGCACCTGGTGGAGTTCGTCGGGGTGGACCGGATGGGCGGCATGCGCTACCGGCTGCACGACCTGATCCGGCTGTACGCCCGCGAGTGCGCCGTGATCGAGGAGCCCGCCGACGAGCTGACCGGAGCGGTGGCCCGCGCGCTGCGCGGCTGGCTGGCGCTGATCAACCGGACCGCGGCCGAGTCGCCGCCGGCGGAGATGCGCTGGCGGCGCGCGCCCTCGAACTTCTTCCCCGTCGACGACGAGGTGACCGCGCTGGTCATCGCCGACCCGTGGGACTGGTTCGAGGCCGAGCAGTCGGCGCTGGCCGCGGGCGTGGAGCGCGCGGGCGCGCTGGGCATGTACGACCTGGTCTGCGAGTTCGCCTCGGCCCGCAACGCGTCGGCGTTCATGGGCACGAACCGGTTCGAGACGCGCAGCCGCGTCGTCGAGGCGGCGCTGACCGCGGCCCGCAAGGCGGACAAGCCCCGCGACGAGGCGGTGATCCTCACCGAGCTGGGGCAGCTGCGCTACGACCAGGACCACTACACCGACGCGCGGCGCCACTTCCGGGCCTCGCTCAGCCTGTTCCGCGACCTGGACGACCTGCCGGGGCAGGCGGCGGCGCTGGCGGGGCTGGGCATCGCCTGCCGCGAGCCGGGGCGCCTGGCCGAGGGCATCCACTTCCTGGACCAGGCGGTCGCGATGCTGCACGACGCCCGCGACGACACCGGCATCGGGTACGCGCGGCGCCTGGCCGGCTCGATCCGGTTGGAGCTGGGCGACTACGCCGGGGCGTGGGACGACCTGTTCGAGTCGCTCGCGGCGTACCGGCGGGTGGGCAGCCAGCTCGGGGAGGGGCACACGCTGCGCACCCTCGGGCTCTACCACCGGGCGCGGGGCGAGTGGGACCGGTCGCGGGAGCTGTGCGAGCAGTCCGTGGAGATCTTCCACGAGCAGCGCGACGAGCTGATGGAGGCGTACGCGGTGCGTGCGCTGGCCAAGACGCGGCTGCGGCAGGGGTTCGCCGACGAGGCGCTGCCCCGCCTGGAGTGGGCGCTGTCCGTCAGCCACACCATGGGCGACCGCTGGGGGCAGGCTGCGACGCTGCGCGTACTCGGGCAGCTGCACCTGGCCTGCGAGCGGCTCGACCTGGCCGAGGCCTGCCTGGAGGCGGCCCTGGCCATCTGGCAGACCATGGACGTGCCGGTGTGGCGGGCCCGGCTCGACCGCGACCGGGCGGCCCTGCTGACCGCGCGCGGCGAGCTCGCCGGTGCCGCCGAGATCCGCGACCGCGCCCGCAAGGTCTTCCACGACCACGGCGCGCGTGAATACGCGGAGCTCGCATCCGGGCACTGACCGTCGCGAAAGCCCGCCGTCATCCGGCGCAGGGCATCCGACCTGGTCAATTACAGAAAAGTTAAAGCGCTTGCCGGAAAGATGACAGCCGTCGGAGATACGGGTGGCTGGGCACGGGGCCAGCCACCCGTATCCGGCACACATACGCCTGTGCACGGGGGGAAGGGGGAAGTGACATGGCGGAAATGGTGCTGCTGTCGGACACCGCGGTCGTGGAGACCCCGGTGACCGACTGCCAGGAGGCTCTGATCGACCTGCGGACCGTGGGGGCGCTGCGGCTGGACGCCAGGCTCGCCGACCCCGACGGCGCGTTCGCGCACGTACGGCTGAGCGTGGTCGACCGGCTGGTCACCGCGCAGACCCTGCTGCCGTCGGAGCTGCGGCTGCTGATCGTCGAGTGCTACCGGCCGCTGTGCCTGCAGCGGCAGTACTTCGACGCGCACAAGGAGCGGCTGCGCACGATCCAGCCCGGCCGCGACGATGACTGGTACCACCGGCGGGCGAGCCGGTACATCTCGCCGCCCGAGGTCGCCCCGCACGTCGCCGGCGCGGCGGTCGACCTCACGCTGTGCACCGCCGACGGAGCCGAGATCTGGATGGGGACCCAGGTCAACGACACCGACAGCGAGGCCTGCCACACCGACTCGGCCAACGTCTCCGCCGAGGCAGCGCGGCACCGCCGGATCCTCGGCGACGCGCTGACCGCGGTCGGCATGGTCAATTATCCGACCGAGTGGTGGCACTGGTCCTACGGCGACCGCTACTGGGCGCACGTCACCGGCGCAGCCTCGGCCCGCTACGGCCCGGTCGAGTCGGTCCCCGTGCCGGCTGGACGCTGATCCAGTAGTAGCCATTCCTCGGCACTCGGCGCTTCGACAGTCGCGGGGGGCGACTTCGGAGCCGGGGTGGGGCGCCGCGCCGACGTCTCGTCGGAGTCCGCGGCGAACGTGGCGTCGCCGGGCCAAGCGCCCGGCGGCGCCACGTGGGGGCGCTCGCCGACCAGCTCGCGCAGCCGGGCCACCCGGCGCCGCCCGCTGATCCGCAGCGACGGCCCCTTCGCCAGCTCGGCCGCGCTGGACAGTGACGTGAACGCGCGCAGCGCCACGGCCCCGCAGTGCTCGTCGCTGGCGCCCAGCCGCAGCAGCGCGCCGTCGCCCTCGGGAACGACCGAGCCCGCCGCCGCGAACCACAGCCGCAGCCGCGCCCCGTCCAGGGCGAACCCGGCCGGAGGCCGCTTGCCGGAGCCGCGCAGCCACGCCTCGGCCAGCGGCGACAGGATCCCGGTGTACGACGTGCGCACCCCGAAGTGGCCCTCGATCGCCGCCTCCTCCCAGCTCGTCTCCAGCCCGCGCGCGGCGAACTCGGCCGCCAGCGCGTGCACCCGCCAGGCGGCGTCCACCACCACCGACACCCGGGCCGTGCCGCCCATCCGGGTCACCTGGCCGGGGCCGATGAGCAGACCCGCCAGGTCGTACGGCGAGGGCCGTGCCGACTCGGCGGAGAACATCGCCAGCTGCCGGTTCAGAGACACTCCGGTACCTCGGCGAACGCCTGCTGGAGCTCGGCGGAGCGCAGCGAGCTCGTGTCGAGTGCGCTGGCGGAGTATTCCTGCTGGAGGGTGACCATCACGCCGGAGACGCGGTCGTAGAAGACGGCGGGATCGTCGGTCGACAGCGCGCGGACCGCGTCGCCGGCCCTGCCGTACGCGTCGCGGACCTTGGTGAGCGAGTCGGCGACCCCGTCGGCGATCGCGGCGCCGCCGTCCACCCCGGGCACCCCGGCCGCGACGACCTTGCCACGGGCGCGCTCGCTGGCGTCGCGGGCGCCCTCAAGCATCCGGACCAGGTTCTCCTTGGCCTGCTCGGGGGTGGTGGAGGCGGGGGTCTGCTGCTGCGCCCGGGTGGTCAGCGTGGAGATCTCATCCCGCCACGGCGTGAGCGCCGAGCAGACCGAGGCCGCCCACACCCGGGGCGGGGGTCCGGACGCGACGCAGCCGGCGAGCCCGACCAGCCCCACGAGCCCCACCAGCACGGCCAGCGGCAGCGCCGGCGCAGCACCGGATTTGGAACGCATACTCCGCACCCTATGCCGTGGGGGCCGCCTCCCGGCAGCCCCCACGATTTCTATTGATCTCTCAGGTCAAGCCCTGCTCGGTGCTCAGGCGCTGACCTTCTCGCGCTGCGAAGGGGTCGCAGCGTCAGCTTTTCCCTCGTCACCGGCGCCCACCGCGATCGGCTTGCGCTTGTTGATGAACACGGCCACCACGATGATCCCGGCGCAGACCAGGGCGATCGCGGTGCGGGCACCGGCGCTCGCGCTGTCGCCGTACCACAGCGCCACCACGGCGGGGGCGATCAGCAGCGACACCAGGTTCATCACCTTGATCAGCGGGTTGATGGCCGGACCGGCGGTGTCCTTGAACGGGTCGCCGACCGTGTCACCGATGACGGTCGCGGCGTGCGCGGGCGAGCCCTTGCCGCCGTGCGCGCCGTCCTCGACCATCTTCTTCGCGTTGTCCCAGGCGCCACCGGAGTTGGCCAGGAACACGGCCATCAGGGTGCCCGCGCCGATGGCACCGGCCAGGTACGACGCCAGCGCGCCCGCGCCGAGGCCGAAACCGACCGCGATCGGGGCCAGCACCGCCAGCAGACCGGGCGTGATCAGCTCGCGCTGCGCGTCCCGGGTGCAGATGTCGACGACCTTGCCGTACTCCGGCCGCTGCGTGCCGTCCATGATGCCCGGCAGCTCGCGGAACTGGCGGCGCACCTCGTGCACCACCGCGCCAGCCGAACGCGACACCGCGTTGATGGCCAGACCCGAGAACAGGAACACCACCGAGACGCCGATGAGCAGGCCGACCAGGTTGGCCGGGTTGGCCACGTTCAGCATCTGGTCGATGACGTCGCCAGCGGTCTTGCCCGCCTCGGTCAGCGAGACGCCGAGGGTGTCCGTGTACGACCCGAACAGCGCGGTCGCGGCCAGCACGGCCGTCGCGATCGCGATGCCCTTGGTGATCGCCTTGGTGGTGTTGCCGACCGCGTCGAGCTCGGTGAGCGTGCGCGCACCCTTCTCGTCGATGTCGCCGGACATCTCGGCGATGCCCTGCGCGTTGTCGGAGATCGGGCCGAAGGTGTCCATCGCGACGATGACGCCGACGGTGGTCAGCAGGCCGCAGCCGGCCAGCGCGATCGCGAACAGCGAGACGACCAGGTTGCCGTCGCCCAGCAGGTAGGCACCGTACACGCCGGCGCCGATGAGCAGCGCCGAGTAGACCGCCGACTCCAGGCCGACGCTGATGCCGGAGAGCACCACGGTGGCCGCGCCGGTCTCGGAGGTCTTGCCGATGTCCTGCACCGGGCGCTTGTCGGTCTCGGTGAAGTAGCCGGTCAGCGCCTGGATGGCGGCGGCCAGCACGATGCCGATGACGACCGCGCCGATGGCGACGAGCTGCGGGTTGCCGGAGAACTCCGGCTTGCCCAGCTCGGCGAACGTCTTCGGCAGGTACCACAGCGAGGCGCCCGCGACCACGACGGCCGACAGCGCGGCCGAGATGTAGAAGGCGCGGTTGATCGCCTGGAGGCCGTTCTTGTCGGACTTGCGCAGGCGGGTCAGGAACACGCCGACGATCGCGATCAGCACACCGATCGTGGAGACGATCAGCGGGAAGACCAGGCCGTCGACGCCGAACGCCGCCTTGCCCAGGATCAGGGCCGCGACCAGGGTCACCGCGTACGACTCGAACAGGTCGGCCGCCATGCCGGCGCAGTCGCCGACGTTGTCGCCCACGTTGTCGGCGATGGTCGCCGCGTTGCGCGGGTCGTCCTCGGGGATGTTCTGCTCGACCTTGCCGACCAGGTCGGCGCCGACGTCGGCGGCCTTGGTGAAGATGCCGCCGCCGACCCGCATGAACATCGCGAGCAGGGCGGCACCGAAGCCGAAGCCCTCCAGCACGGTCGCCGCGTCGGTCTTGTACAGCAGCACCACCAGGGCGGCGCCGAACAGGCCCAGACCGACGGTCAGGAAGCCGACGACACCGCCGGTGCGGAACGCGATCGCCATGGCCGCCTCGCGGCCACCCTCCGCCTCGCGGGCGGCGGCGGCGACGCGCAGGTTCGCGCGGGTCGCCAGAGCCATACCGGCGCCGCCGATGAACGCGCTGAACAGCGCGCCCACCACGAAGAAGGCCGAGCGGCCGATCTTCAGGGCGGTGTCGTTGTCGCCGCTGCCGTGGACCGGCAGCAGGAAGAGCAGGATGACCGCGAGCACGACGAAAATGCCGAGCGTCTTGAACTGGCGGAACAGGTAAGCCGACGCGCCCTCCTGGACGGCGGCGGCGATCTCCTGCATCTTGTTGGTGCCCTTACCCGTTGCCAGCACCGACTTGACCAGCGCGGCGGCGAAACCCAACGCCACCAGCGCGATCACTGCCGCGACAACTACGTACGACACGTTCGTGCCGGTAAGGGCCAGCCCGTCGCCACTGGCGACGAGTTTGGTCCCGGACATCTTTGTCCTCCCGAGGAATCATGATCAACTGAGACACGCGACCGCCTCCCGACGCATCCATGGCGACGGTTACGGCGCAGAAACAACCCGTGAACTGTAAACCGGGCACGTGGTCCGGGTCACACCCAGGAGCTTCCGTGTCGCGGTGATCTTTCTTGCTGCGCCGCCGGGGTTTGTGCGGTACGCTCAGCGACTCTATGCCCGCCGTGCGTGGTTTTAGCGTCCCAAGCGCAAGGCGCGCCGAACGGGCCACACCATCTGCACCTCGGAGCCCGGCCCGGCCTCCAGCGGCCGTACCTGCAGGTCCTTCACGATCCCCTGTAGCAGGCTGGCGCTGACATCGAAGGTGATCTGCTCCTCGGCCTCGATCGGCGCGTCGTCGCCGGCGCTGTCCCACACCTGCACCACGAACCGGTCGCCGTCGGTGAACGCCACCGTCACCGGGCTGCGCAGCCCCACCCGCTGGTGCCGGGCCACCGCCCGCGCGCACGCCTCACCGATCGCCAGCCGCACCTCGTCGAGCTGGTCGTCGGGCACCCCGGCGCGCCGGGCCACGGCCACGCCGACCAGCCGCGCCGTTCGCACGTGCGCGGGTTCGGGAGTGAATTCGAGGCGTACGGTCGCCATTGCCCGGCTCAGCCCGCGGTCGCCGCGTCGACCGATGGGAACAGCGGCAGCACCTGGTCCAGCGCGGTGATGCGGAAGATCTTCAGCAGCGAGTCGCGGGCGCACACGACGCCGAACGTCGCCCCCAGCGCACGCGCCTTACGCAGCCCGCCGACCAGCACGCCCAGCCCCGTCGAGTCCATGAACTCGACCCGGCCCAGGTCCACCACGACGGCGGTCACGCCGCTGTCCAGCAGCTCGGCGATCCGCTCACGCAGCTTCGGAGCCGTGTAGACGTCTACCTCGCCGCCGACCTCGAGCACGGTGTGCGCCGCGACCACACGGGTCGCCAGCGACAGCTCCATCGGCACCTCCTCACGACGCCGGACCCGGCCTGACTGTGTCTCAGTGCATCTAACCATCGCCCACGCTCGGCGGCTACGCGTACGCCGGGCTGGCCGCGTACGGGCGCATGGTGGCAGAGTGCTGGGGTGGACCTGCTGCCGGACTGGCTCAAACGAGACCAGATCACGCACGTCGAGCGGCTGCCCGCCCGGGCCGGACAGCGTGCGGCCTGGCCCGGCTGGGTGCCCGCGGCGCTCGTCGGGGCGTTGGAGCAGGCCGGGATCAGCGCGCCCTGGCAGCACCAGACCGACGCCGCCGAGCTCGCCCACAGCGGCGCCGATGTCGTCATCTCGACCGGCACCGGCTCCGGTAAGTCCCTGGCCTACCAGCTCCCGGCCCTGTCCGCGGTGCTCACCGACCCGCGCGCGCGGGTGCTGTACCTCGCCCCGACCAAGGCGCTGGCCGCAGACCAGTTTCGGACACTGGCCGCGCTGGGACTGCCCGGCCTGCGCGCCGCGGTGTGCGACGGCGACACCTCCCGCGAGGACCGCGACTGGATCCGCCAGCACGCCAACGTCATCCTGACCAACCCCGACCTGCTGCACCACAGCATCCTGCCGCAGCACACCCGCTGGTCCGGCGTCCTGCGCAACCTGCGGTACGTCATCGTCGACGAGAGCCACAGCTACCGCGGCGTCTTCGGCGCCCACGTCGCCCACGTCCTGCGCCGCCTGCGCCGCCTCACCGCCACCAGCCCCACCGGCGCCACCGGCGCCATCCTTCGCCCGGAGGTGAGGAAGGGCGCCTTCTCCTCGGATTCCGTAGCAGAAGGGCCCCTTCTCGACGCCGCCCGGACGCGGCGCGACGGCGGGCCGGTGTTCCTGCTCGCGTCGGCGACGTCGGGGGATCCGGCGGGCAGCGCGAGCAGGCTCATCGGCCGACCGGTCGTGGCGGTCTCCGAGGACACCGCGCCGCGCGGGTCGACGACGTTCGCGCTGTGGGAGCCGCCGGAACTGCCCGGGGTCTCCGCCGACGGCGACGCCACCCCGGTGCGCCGCTCCGCGCTGCGCGAGACCGCCGACCTGCTGGCCGACGCCGTGGTCCAGGGGGTGCGGACGCTGGCGTTCGTCCCGTCCCGGCGCGGGGCCGAGGTCGTCGCGGCGCAGGCCAAGAATGCCCTGGAGGAGGCGCAGCCGGGGCTGGGCCGCCAGGTCGCCGCGTACCGGGCCGGGTATCTGGCCGAGGAGCGCCGCGCCCTGGAGCGGGCCCTGGCCGACGGCAGCCTCACCGGCGTGGCCACCACGAACGCGCTGGAACTCGGCATCGACGTCACCGGGCTGGACGCGGTGCTGCTCGCGGGCTACCCGGGCACCCGGGCCGCGATGTGGCAGCGGGCCGGACGCGCCGGGCGGGGCGGCCGCGACGCGCTGTGCGTGCTGGTCGCCCGGGACGATCCGCTGGACACGTACCTCATCCACCACCCGCAGGCGCTGTTCGGCACCCCGGTCGAGGCGACCGTCTTCGACCCCGCCAACCCGTACGTGCTCGCCCCGCACCTGTGCACCGCCGCCGCCGAGCGCCCGCTCACCGAGGCCGACCTGCCGCTGTTCGGCGCCGACGAGGCGCTGCTGGCCGAACTCGTCGCCGCCGGTGCGCTGCGCCGCCGCCCCACCGGCTGGTACTGGACCCACCCGCAGCGCCCCGAGATCGACCTGCGCGGCACCGGCGGCCCGCCGATCGCCGTGATCGAGGCGTCCACCGGCCGCCTCATCGGCACCGCCGACTCCGGCGCCGCCCACCATCACCTGCACCCCGGCGCCGTCTACACCCACCAGGGCCGCACGTACGTCGTGCAGTCGCTCGACCTCGCCGACGGGGTCGCCCTGGTCGAGTCCGAGAACCCGCCGTTCTCCACGCACGCCCGCGACACCATCGCGCTGACCGTGCTGGAGGTGCGGTCCTACCTCGACTGCGGGCCGGTCGGGCTGTTCCTCGGCGAGGTCGAGGTGACCAGCCAGGTCGTGTCGTTCCAGCGGCGCCGGATGGACACCGGGGAGGTGCTGGGCACCTGGCCGCTGGAGCTGCCCACCCGCACCCTGCGCACCGTCGCGGTCTGGGCGACCGTCGCCGAGGCCGCGGTGGCCGGGATCGAGGACCTGCCCGGGGCGCTGCACGCCGCCGAGCACGCCGCGATCGGGCTGCTGCCGCTGGTGGCGAGCTGCGACCGGTGGGACATCGGCGGACTGTCCACCGCCCGGCACGCCGACACCGACGCGCCGACCATCTTCGTGTACGACGGCCACCCCGGCGGGGCGGGCTTCGCCGAGCGCGCGTACGGCATGGTGGCGCACTGGCTCGGCGCGACCCGCACCGCCGTCGCCGACTGCTCGTGCGAACGCGGCTGCCCGAGCTGCATCCAGTCCCCGAAGTGCGGCAACGGCAACAACCCGCTGCACAAGCCCGGCGCCGTCCAAATCCTCGACACCATCCTCACCCACCTACCCCCCACCACCCCACCCACGCCCCCGCCCCCGCCCGCGGGCCGCCCCGCGTGATCGCCGTCTCCGGTCAGAAACTCAGCCTGAGCCGCACCTTCCGACCGGAGACGGCGATCTTCACCGGCCTCCGCGCACATGATCGGCGTTTCCGGTCAGAGATCGGCTTTAGGCAGCGTCTTCCGACCGGAAACGACGATCACCGCGCGTTCACGCGGGGACCTGCTCGCGGTGGGGGCGGTCAGGTCTCGCTGCTGAGCCGGGTGCCGGGCGTGCGGCGGATCAGTTGCGGACCTTGGCCGAGCCGCGGGGGCGGGGGCGGCTTCGGTGGAGGCGGGTGAGGGTATCGGTGATCACCGCCGTCACCCGGTCCATGTCCCGCAGGTCGTGCCAGGTGAAGCGCAAGACGGTCCAGCCGGCCCGGACCAGCCGGTTCTGCCTGGTCCGGTCGTGCTGGAAGCGGTCGTGCTGGAAGCGGTCGCCCGCGCTGTGCCAGGCCCGCCCGTCGACCTCCACCGCCAGCATCACCTCCTCGAACCCGAGGTCGACCTCCCCGATCAGCCCGTCGGCGTCGTACACGGGCAGGTTGGCCCGCCACCCCCTGATCCGGCGCCGCCGCAGCTTCCCCACGAGCAGCCGCTCGGCCGTCGACCGCGCCCCGAGCGCGTGCCGTCGGACCGCCGCGACCAGCACCCGCACCCCGTGCCGCCCGACCTCGCCGCCGACCCGGGCCACGAACTCGTCGAACGTGATCAGCCGCAGCTGGATCGCCCGGTCAAGCAGCGCGTCGGCCTGATCAGGCGGCAGCACGCGTACGCAGTCGACGACGGTTCGGGCGGCGCAGGTCAGCAGCACCCCGTCGACCATGTCTACCTCTGCGGGCGGCAGGACGCCCCGGCTCACCTCCACCCCGTCCAGCCGGACGCGGCGGTCGCAGCCGACGGCGAGCCAGGTTCGGCTGTCGGTGACGTCGAGCCCGTACCGGCGCGCCGCCGACGGGCCGCACAGCACCGACTCGGGCACCGCCAGCAGGGCGGCCCGGTCGCGCAGCAGCGCGGTGACCACCCGGCCGCCCCGAACCAGCACCTTCCCGAGCACAACCTTCCAGTCGCCGGTCCGTACCCGGCGCCGGATCTGCGTGTCGGAGAATCCGCAATCGTGGGCCTGTTGCCGAGTGAACAGCCCAGCCTGCTCCGCCGCCGTCCGATCCAGCCGCCCCTGGCCGTCGCCGGTCACGACGTCGCCGGTCACGACGTCGCCGGTCACGACGTCGCCGGTCACGACGCCGCCGGTCACGACATCGCCGGTCACGACATCGCCCGTCACGACATCGCCGGTCACGACATCGCCGGGGCCGGGTCGCGCCTTGGAACCACCAGTCAGCTCCCGGCCTGGATCCACCTTCGCCTCCTGTCCCGAGCCAACGGTCACGGATCGGTGTCCTCGGTGATGCGGACCGGGCCCGCGACCGCCGTCGCCGCCGCGCCGCCGGCGCCGGTCACCACCTGCGCTTCGACGGTGAGATCGAGACCGTCCAGTTCGCAGCGCAGGACCGTGCCGTCGTTGGCGGCGACCAGTTGCCGCGCCCGCGCACACGCGGCGTCGGCACCCTCGACCGCGCGCGCCGCCCCGGCCAGTGCGCCCAGGTCGGCGGCGGTCTGCGCCTGCTCGCGGGCGACCAGCTGCGCTCCGGTCGCGGCGAGCGAGGTCCCCGCCAGCACGAACACCAGCCCGAGCGCGAGGGCCGTCAGCGTGCTCACGGCGCACCCGGTTCCCGGGCGGCGGTCGCCGCACACGTCAGCGTCGTCACCTTGATCGACCGCTGGACGGTCGCGGTGACCGTGTCCTCGGTCGCGGTGACGCTCGCCCCAGCGGGCACGTCGGCGCCCCTGGCAGCGGCCAGTGCCGCGTCCCGAGCGGCCGCCTCGCAGCCGAGCTTGGTGGTGACCGCCGCGACCGCGCCCAGCCCGGCGACGAGCAGCAGGACGACGGCGGGTAGTGCCACCGCCAGTTCGGCGGTGGCACTACCCCGGTCTCGTCGGGTCACCCGAGGGCCCGCTGGACCACGCCGGCCAGCGCGGCCTGCACGCTGTCGCTGGTCAGCACCTTGAGCAGGATGCCCGCGAACGCGACGGCCGCGAGCGTGCCGACGGCGTACTCGGCGGTGTTCATGCCCGCGTCGGACGCCGCGAACCCGCGCCGCCGCGACGCGGCCCGGCCGGAGGGCCGACCCACGCCGGTCCCCGCCGGGAGGGCGGAGTCGACGGAGCCGGGGTCGGACTGATCGGCCGGGTAGAGGTCGGACCGGTCCGCGGAGTCGGCCGGGTCGGGGTCGGACTGTTCGGTGAAGTCGGCGGGGTCGGCGAGCTCGGCCGGGTCGGGCTCGTCGAGGTCCGGCGCGACGGGCGGGAGCAGATCGGGCTTGTCGAGGTCGGGCGCGACGGGCGGGAGCAGATCGGGCTCGGGCGCGGTCGCGGTGATGGACGGGCGTCGCCGCATGGGCGAACTCCTTTCGGTTGCGGTTTCAGAGCACCTCGCCGAGCACGGCGAGGACCACCGGCACCAGGCCGGCGAGCACGAAGGCGGGCAGGAAGCACAGCCCGAGCGGCAGCACGACGAGGACGGCGTTGCGCTGCGCCGTCGCCTGCCGCCGGAACCCCGCGTCGGCGCGCAGGTCGTCGGCGCACCGGTGCAGCGCCCCGGCCAGCGCGGTGCCGCTGGCGGCGCTGCGCTCGACGGCGGCGAGCAGGCGCGCGGCAGGCGGCAGGTCGGCCAGGTGCTGCCACGCCTCGACCGGTGTCGCGCCCAGCCGCAGGCTGCGCCCGATTCGGCGCAGCCGTACGGCGAGCGGTCCGGGCAGGGCGGCCGCGACGGCGAGGACGGCGCCGTCCAGCGGCACACCGGCACGCAGCGCCGCCGCGACCAGGTCGGCCGCCCAGGCGAGGGCGCCGACGGCCTCCTCGCGTTCGAGCCGGACGGCGGCCGGCTCCTGGCGGCGCAGCAGCAGTTCGGTGGCGGCGGCGACCGCCGCGCCCGCGACCAGTCCGGCCGGCTGCGGCACGATCAGGCAGGTGCCGGCCCCGGCGGCGAGCGCGAGCAGCCACCGCGTACGCCCCGGGGCCGACTGCTGCCCCGGTCGCAGCCGCAGCCTGCGCAGCCGCCGTCCGGCGGCCCGGCCGACCGCGGGCGCCGGGCCGCCCCGGGCCAGCCGCTGCGTCCAGGCCAGCCCGGCCGCCTGGAGCAGCACCGCGGCGAACGCGCAGCCGAGGCCGAGCGGGGTGTGCAGCAGGATCGCCAGCGGGTCCACGTCGATGAGGTAGCCGAGCCCGAGCCCGCCGACCGGCAGCCCGGCGAGCAGGATCGCGGTGAGCTGGGTGCCCGCTGCCTGGGCGGTGGCGGCCGCGTCGGCCCGGTCGGCGGCCCGGCACTGGGCTTCGAGCCGTTCCAGCAGGTCGGCCAGTGGCGCGCCGGTGCTGTCGGCCAGCCGCCGGGCGGCGTGGAGTTGCCGGTCGATCTCCTCGTCTGGCAGCAGCAGCGTCCGGGTAGGGGCACCGGCGCGCAGCTGCGCGGCCGTCGCCGCCAGCAGGTCGAGCGCGTCGACCCGCAGCCGTGACCGATGCCGGTCGGCGCTGGCGCGCCGCCGCAGGCGCAGGCCGAGCAGGGCGTACCAGGCGGCGATCGCCCCGGCCGCCGCAGATCCCAGCAGCAGCCCCGCCCCGGCGGCCGCGGCAGCCGTGACCGCCACGGTCGCCGCTCGCCGAGACGGCTGAAAAGGCAGGTCCCGGTCGAATCCCAGCAGCCGCCGGGCTCGACGCGACCGCAGCTGCCCCAGCCGCCCGGCGGCGCCCGCGACCGCCGCGCGGGCCCGGATCGCGGTCACGGGCCGACCAGCCAGGTCGGTGGGGCGACGTCGCGTTCGCGCAGCAGGCGACACAGGCCAGGAGCGGCCGAGCCGAGCCCGGCGTCGTGGGTCCAGGCGGGGCGGGCGGTCACGAGCCGGTTCGGGCCGTCGGCTTCCAGCAGGCAGACGGCCTCCAGGACCCGCCCCCGGGGCGTACGCCGCAGGTGCAGCAGCACCCGCACCGCCGCCGCGACCTGCGCGTGCAGCGCGGCCCGGGGCAGCCCGCCGAGCAGGCCCAGCGCCTCCAGCCGCGCGGGCACGTCCCCGGGCGCGTTCGCGTGCAGCGTGCCCGCGCTGCCCTCGTGGCCGGTGTTCAGCGCGGCCAGCAGGTCGACGACCTCGGCGCCCCGGCACTCGCCGACCACCAGCCGGTCCGGCCGCATCCGCAGCGCCTGGCGGACCAGCTCGGTGAGGCCGACGCCACCCGCGCCCTCCACGTTCGCGGTGCGGGCCTGGAGTCCGATCACGTGCGGGTGCACCGGCCGCAGCTCGGCGGAGTCCTCCACCACCACGATCCGCTCCCGGGTCGGGACCTGGGCCAGCAGCGCGTTGAGCAGCGTGGTCTTACCCGAACCCGTGCCGCCCGAGACCAGCAGCGTCAGCCGGGCGGTCACCACCGCGTGCAGCAGCTCGGCCAGCGGCGGCGGCACCAGCTCGGCCAGCGACAGCGAGCGCTGCCGGAACGTGCGCAGCGACAGGTACGGCCCGGACGTGGCCACCGGCGGCAGCACCGCGTGCAGGCGGGTGCCGTCGGCCAGCCGCGCGTCGACGAACGGGGTGCCGTCGTCGAGGCGGCGCCCGGCGGCCGCCGCGAGCCGTTGCGCCAGCCGCCGTACGGCGTCGGCCGACGCCATGGTCAGCTGCTCGCGCATCAAGCCGTGGCCCCGGTCGGTCCACACCTGCACCCCGTTGACGAGCACGTCGGTGACGTCGGGGTCGCTCAGCAGCGGGGCGAGCACCCCGGCGCCGACGAGATCGCCGCGCTCGCTCACGCGGTCACCTCGCGGATGAGCCGGGCGCACAGCAGCGCAAGCGGGCCCCGGGGCGCGGAGGCGGGCGGCTGGCCGCGTTCCAACGCGGCGGCGAGCCGGGGTTCGGGGCGCAGCATCCCGGCCAGCGGCAGGCCGAGGGCCTGCGCCATCTCGGCGGCGCCGAGGCGGCCGGGCGCCGGGCCGCGTACGACGACGGACAGTTCGCGGCGCTGGGCCAGGACCAGGTCGACGACCCGGGCCGCCGCGGCGGCGGCGCGCAGCTCGGCCGGAACGACCAGCAGGGCCCGGTCGGCCGCTTGCAGCACCACCGCCGCGGCCTCGTCGAGGCGGCGCGGCACGTCCACCACGACCAGGTCGCGGCCGCGCCGCCCGGCGTCCAGGGCCGCCGCCATGGCGTCGGCGGGCAGCGCGGGCATGGCGGGCGACTCCTCGTCGGGCACGTCCCGGGCGCAGGACAGCACGACCAGGTCACCGCGGCGGGGCAGCGCCTCGACGAGCGCCGCCGGGTCGACCGGCCCGCTGGTGCGGGCCAGCTGCGGCCAGCGCAGGCCGCGCATCTCCTCCCAGCCGAGCAGCAGGTCGGCGCCGCCGCCGAGCGGGTCGGCGTCGACGAGCAGCGTGCGCAGCCGCTCCCGGCAGGCGGTGACGGCGAGCCCGGCGGCGAGCACGCTGGCCCCGGCGCCGCCCCGGCCGCCGAGCACGGCGAGCACCCGGCCGCCGGCGGGTGCGGTGCGGGTGCCCGCGAGGCGTTCGTGCAGCCAGGGTTCGGCGGCGGGCAGCAGCACCACGTGTTCGGCGCCGAGCAGGTGGGCGTCGTCCCAGGGGCGGGAGTCGCGGCCGTCGCGGCAGGCGATGACGACGCCGGGACGGCGCGGCAGGCGGGCGCGGACGCAGGCGCCGACCTGGTCGCCGCCGAGCAGGACCAGTGGCGGGCGCCCATACCGCAGGCGGGCCGCGCCGGGGTCGTGCGCGACCTCGACCTCGACTCCGGCGGCGGCCGCGATGCGCAGCACGTGGTCGAGCAGATCGGGGTCGGCGGTCACCGCCAGTACGCGGGCGGTGTCGCCGGATCGGTGGTGGCTACGGCTCATGCGGGCACTGTGCGCCGCGATCCGATCCGGACTCCACGTCGCGCAGGGCCCGGCTGTGGACGGCGGGTCGCTTGTGGACGACACGCCGACCGGCAGGTTGATCTGCTATGACGTAAAGGTTTCCGCCGGAAAGACGACGACCCCCGTCCGGGGAGACGGGGGTCGTCCTGGGGTCCGGCCAAAGGGGGGATGTGGGCCGGAACCCGCCCAGCGGCCGCGGGGGGGGTGGCGACCGCTGAGGGCTTGTGTGCGAAAGCATGCCCCACTCGACGGGGCTCCGTCGAGAGGCATCTGTCCCGACACGCCCCGACACGCCGTAGATGATGCCAAGATCCTACGCTGCGCAATCACTGATTCGCCGCTCAGTAACGCGGTCCGGCAGGACGAGCGCAACCCACCGGGCGACGCGGACGAAACATCCCGGCTACACTTTCTCGCCGTGGGCCGCAGCGCCGCGTTTTTTGACCTGGACAAGACCGTCATCGCGACTTCGAGCGCGCTGGCGTTCGGCAGGCCGTTCTACCGGGACGGTCTGATCACTAAGCGTGACGTCGTCAAGACGGCGTACGCGCAGTTCATGTTCAAGCGCGGCGGCGCCGACGACCAGTCGATGGTCCGCACCCGCGACTACATGGCCGAGCTGTGCCGCGGCTGGAAGGTCGACCAGGTGCGCCAGATCGTCGGCGAGACCCTGCACGAGCTGATCGATCCGTACATCTACGCCGAGGCGGCCATCCTGATCGAGGAACACCAGGCGGCAGGCCGCGACATCATCCTGGTGTCGGCCTCCGGCGAGGAGATGGTGGCGCCCATCGGCGCCCAGCTCGGCATCTCCGACGTCATCGCCACGCGGATGAAGATCGCCGACGGCCGCTACACCGGCGAGATCGACTTCTACGCCGCCGGCCCGGCCAAGGTCGAGGCGGTGCGCCGCATCGCGGACGAGCGCGGCTACGACCTCTCCGAATGCTACGCGTACTCCGACTCGGTCTCCGACATTCCGCTGCTCGCGGCGGTCGGCCACCCCAGCGCCGTCAACCCCGACAAGGCGCTGCGCCGCGAGGCCAACGAACGGCGCTGGCCCGTGCTGGAGTTCCGGCACCCCGTGCCGCTGGCCAAACGCCTGCGCAGCAGGCCCGCCGTGCCCATGGCCGCGGCCGCGCTGGGGCTCGGCGTCGGCGTCGCGATCGGCATCGCCTGGTACGGCCGCCGCCGTCGCGCCCGCGCCGCAGCAGCAGCCGCGGGCTGAACGCCCGCCCCACCGCCCGAGTGACACAAGTGCCACAACAGCCCCATCTGTCACACATTCGCGGCGAGGGCTGGCCATCGGCGCGAAACGGGCGTAGAAAAGTGGGTACGGAAGCGTTCTGCAGCCGAAAGTAGCTGGCAGAAGCCAGCTTTCGAGCACGGCCACCGGGCACCCACGCGCGATCTAGCCGTCGTGAAGGCAAAGTCCCGGCGAGACTCTCGGGTCCGTCGAGGGCAGTTAGCCAGAGGTGCACGCCTGGTAACCCGGAGGGACGTGCGCGATGGCGTCGCGAACATGCGGCGCCATCCATAATTTTGCGCCCCGCCTTCGCGGGGCGCGGCGCGCTCGCCTTTCAGGCGGCGTCTTCCCTCGTCGCTGCCGAGCCTTCGGCTCGGGCACGCTCCTCAGTCCAGACGCCGCCGGCGAGCGCGCGGTGGCTGGGGTCGGGGGCTTTTCCCGTGCGTGCGCTTCCGTGTGACGGTGCGGCTTCTTTGCGTGGGTACAGCTTCGTTCACGTGTCCGGCTACGCGTGGGTGCAGCTTTATTCGCGTGGGTACGGCTGCGCGTGGGTGCGGCTGTGCGTGGGTGCGGCTTCATTCGCGTGGGTACGGCTGCGCATGGGTGTGGCTTCGTTCGCGTGGTGCAGTTTCGGGGAAAGTGGTGGAATTCGGCTCAAGATTCCAGCAGTTTCCCCGAAAGTGCTGCTTGCCCGACGTCGGCGCGGCACGGCGCGGCACGGGGCGGGGCGGGGCGGGGCGGGGCGGCGCGGGTCCTTAGAGGAGGGGGTCGGCGAGGGTGGGGAAGTCGGTGCAGGCCTGGGTTACGGCGGTGGTGTAGTGGCGGAGCCAGGAGCGCAGGCCGTCGGGGGTGCCGGTGGCGAATGCGTTCGCGGCGCCGATGTACTCGGGCTCGCGGTCCAGGTGCGCCGTCTCCACGGGGATCACGCCGCGCGGGTCGAAGCCGCTGCCGACCAGCGTGAGGCGGGCGGCGGCCCGTGCCACGACGCCGTTGACGCCGGGGAAGGCTTTCAGCGCCAGGAGTTCGCCGTGAACCACCGCGGCACGGATGAGCGGGTCGCCTGCCTCTGCTGCCACCAGTTCGAGCAGGGTGTCCAGGCGGGCGGCGGCCTCGGGCAGGGGTTTGCCCAGGTCGTGCTCGGGGAGCACGCCGGTGCCCGCGAGCAGGTGGAGGCGGGCGAGCACCTGGCGGGGCGACTTGTGCCAGCGTTCGTGCAGGGTGGGCAGTGCTTCGGCGACGCGTAGCGAACCCTGGAGGACCGCGTCCAGGACGGTGCCGCCGCGTACGGCGCTGAGGTCGTACCGGTGGCCCTCCAGCGCGGCGCTGGCGACCGCGCACCGCAGGCTGATCTCGGCGGCGACCGCCCCGCCCTGCCGCCGCAGCGCGCGGTGCCGGTACGCGCCATCCACCGCAGCGCGGGCACCGTTCACCGCAGATTCGACGTCGGCCAGGTTCAGCAGCGGCGCCAGGGGGTCCATAGTCATGCCCGGAGACTAGCCGCCGGAACGAAAACGGCTTGTAGGCACTTCGCCCGAAATTGTTAGGGACCCTAACTGTAAAGCCGCGTCACGGCGACGTAACATCAGCCCGAGACCGACGTCACAGGCTAATTTGACACCCCAAGGAGGCGCGGCAGTGAGCGAGACCCTGGAGAACCTGCTGCATGAGTCGCGGCGGTTCGACCCGCCGGCGGAACTCGCGGCGCAGGCCAACGTCACCGCTGAGGCGTACGCGGAGGCCGACGCCGACCGCCTCGCCTTCTGGGAGACCCAGGCCCGCCGCCTCGACTGGGCTCAGCCGTGGGACCAGGTGCTGGACTGGTCGAACCCGCCGTTCGCGAAGTGGTTCGTCGGCGGCAAGCTCAACATCGCGTACAACTGCCTGGACCGGCACCTGGCCAACGGCCTGGGCGACCGCGTCGCCATCCACTGGGAGGGCGAGCCGGGCGACACCCGCACCATCACGTACGCCGAGCTGCACGCCGAGGTGTGCCGGGCCGCCAACGCGCTGACCTCGCTGGGCGTGAACGCGGGCGACCGCGTCGCGATCTACATGCCGATGATCCCCGAGGCGGCCGTGGCCATGCTGGCCTGCGCCCGCGTCGGCGCCACCCACTCGGTGGTGTTCGGCGGCTTCAGCAAGGACGCGCTGGCCGGACGCATCCAGGACGCGAGCGCGAAGGTAGTCATCACCGCCGACGGCGGCTACCGCCGCGGCGCGCCGAGCGCGCTCAAGCCGACCGTCGACGAGTCCGTGGCCGAGTGCCCGACCGTCGAGAAGGTGCTGGTCGTGCGGCGCACCGGGCAGGACGTGGCGTGGGACGACAGCCGCGACCTGTGGTGGCACGACGTGGTGGGCACCGCGTCGGCCGAGCACGAGCCGCAGGCCTTCGACGCCGAGCACCCGCTGTTCATCCTGTACACGTCGGGCACCACCGCGCGGCCCAAGGGCATCCTGCACACCACCGGCGGCTACCTGACGCAGGCGTCGTACACCCACTCCGCGGTCTTCGACCTCAAGCCGGAGACCGACGTCTACTGGTGCACCGCTGACATCGGCTGGGTCACCGGCCACAGCTACATCGTGTACGGCCCGCTGTCCAACGGCGCCACCCAGGTGATGTACGAGGGCACCCCCGACACCCCGCACCGCGGCCGGTTCTGGGAGATCGTCGAGAAGTACCGCGTCACGATCCTCTACACCGCGCCGACCGCGATCCGCACGTTCGCCAAGTGGGGCGACGACATCCCGGCCCAGTTCGACCTGAGCTCGCTGCGCCTGCTCGGCTCGGTCGGCGAGCCGATCAACCCCGAGGCCTGGATGTGGTACCGCGAGCACATCGGCGGCAACCGGTGCCCGATCGTGGACACCTGGTGGCAGACCGAGACCGGCGCCATCATGATCTCGCCGCTGCCCGGCGTGACCAGCTGCAAGCCCGGTTCGGCGATGGGCCCGCTGCCCGGCATCAAGGCCGAGGTCGTGGCCGACGACGGCTCGATCGTGGGCAACGGCGGCGGCGGCTACCTGGCGCTGACCGGCCCGTGGCCGTCGATGCTGCGCACCATCTGGGGTGACGACAAGCGGTTCATCGAGACGTACTGGTCGCGCTTCGCCGAGCAGGGCTTCTACTTCGCCGGCGACGGCGCCAAGCGCGACGAGGACGGCGCGATCTGGCTGCTGGGCCGGGTCGACGACGTGATGCTCGTGTCGGGCCACAACATCTCCACCACCGAGGTGGAGTCGGCGCTGGTCGCGCACCCGGCGGTGGCCGAGGCCGCGGTCGTCGGCGCCACCGACCCGACCACCGGCCAGGCCATCGTGGCGTTCGTGATCCTGCGCGGCGGTGCCGAGGCCGAGGTGGCGGAGCTGCGCGAGCACGTCTCCAAGACGCTCGGCCCGATCTGCAAGCCGCGCCAGATCATGCTGGTCACCGAGCTGCCCAAGACCCGGTCCGGCAAGATCATGCGGCGCCTGCTGCGCGACGTGGCGGAGAAGCGGTCGCTGGGCGACGTCACCACGCTGCAGGACTCGGCGGTCATGAACCTCATCGCCGCCGGAATGAACTCCGGTTCCTCGAACGAGGACTGACCAGCGTACAAGGACTTACACGCGAAGCGGGGGCGGCCCAGGGGCTGCCCCCGCTTCGTCGTTCAGGCGGTGCGGGGGCGATCCGTCCAGCGGCGCAGGCCGAACCCGGCCAGCGCGAACAGCATCGCCCCGAACAGCACGAACGGGCTCAGCATCATCGTGCCCAGCATCCACAGGTCCGCGCCCATGGACTCGTAGCGGAACTCGCCCAGGAATGCGTAGAGAACCAGCGGCGGCAGGCTGATCGCCACGGCCGTCCAGGCGGCGCCTCCCAGCGTTCGCAGCCACCACCCGCCTGCCACGGCGAGGACGGCGAGCACGAAAGGCAGGGCGATCTCGCCCCAGGTGGTCAGGTAGTGGTAGTTCACCGAACCCGGCTCCACCGGAACAAGTTCGTGCCGGAACGGCAGGCAGACCACCCCGGCGATGAGAGCGGCCACTGCCAGCGTCACGATCCGGACAGCCTTGGCCGAGTTCCGCATCGACATTCTCCTTTCGTCGTGACCGTGGCGGCCGGATCATCCCCGGCCGCCACGGTCGACCCGCCTTCAGTCAAGGCAGGTCAGTCGGTCGATCAACGGAAGTGGCTTGCTCCGCCGTTGCGGACGGCCGTGTAGTACGTCAGCGCCCAGCTGCGGCAGTGCGTCCGGAGCCCGATGATCTTTCCATCGCAGATGATGCCCATGTCCGACCGGAACTTGTTGTCGATCTGGCCCCGGTTGTACTCGGTGTTCCACTTGAACCGCACGTAGTCAGGCTGTAGCAATTTATCAAGGGCAACGGCGCCAACAGGTTTGTGAAGTGCCGGAAGGGGCTCCCCCGTGGAGCCCCTTCCGGCAGGATCGCCGGGATGTTGCTGCTGTGGAGATGTTCGTGGAGGGGCGCCTCCGGCCGCCAGGTTTCGGCCCGCCGTTGCGGGATCCCGCAATCTCCCGGTCTCAGTTCGATCACGACGGCAGACGCCCGGCCATACCCGGTGATTTCCTTCTGCCGTCAAGGAGGTCGAACATGACGTCGCAGAGCATCCCCGCGGGGGCCGCGGTGCCGCTGCTGACCAGGTGGGGGCTGACCCCGGACGCGGACCTGGTGTTCCGCACCCTGGCCACCTGCGGCCCAGACACCGCAGCAGGCCTCGCCCGGTCACTGGGCATGTCTCGCAGACGCGTCGACGACGCGCTGGAGGACCTGTACGGCGCCGAGTCCGTCGCACCGGCGGGGCGGCGGACTGGGCCGCGCGAGGAGGCGGTGTGGCGCGCCGGATCGACTGACAGCGTCGTCCAGCGGTTGCGCCGCCGCCAGCACCGAGCCGCAGTCCAGCCACAGGTGCGCTGCTCGGTCCCGCGAGCCGACGCGGTCGGTCTGAGCCCCGACATCCGACACCTCACCAGCCGAGACAAGGCCCGCAAGCGGCTGGTGGTCCTGTTCTCGCACGCGCGGCATGAGGTGCTCACCCTCAACCCGGAACAGGCGTTCGAGGTCGCGTCCATGCGGGGCGGGGCAACGGCTGGCCGGCATCTCGGCGAACGCGGTGTGCCGACCCGGATCATCGGCGTTCAGGCTGCGGACCCTCACCGGCTGGTTCCTTACGGCGGCCTGTCGTCCAGACCGTGGGCGAGCTACCGGGTGCGGTCGGACGTGCCTATGAAACTGATCGTCATCGACCGCCGCGTCGCGCTGTTCCCGGTCGACCCGCACAACTACGAACGGGGCTACCTCGAAGTCGCCCAGACCGCGTTGGTCGCATCGCTGGTGGAGACGTTCGAACGATGCTGGTCCGCTGCTCAGTCTCCCCAGGAGGTTCCCATGCCCGTGTTCCCGCTCACGCCGCGGGAGGAGGCGCTCGTCAGCCTGCTGGTGCAGGGGCTGACCGACGCCGGTGCGGCACAGCAGTTGCAGATCAGCGAGCGGACCGTCTCCAATCTGCTGCGCAACCTCATGGACCGGCTCGGCGTGGAGAACCGGTTCCAACTCGGCGTCGCACTCGGCTCGTTGCGCGTTGCGCAGTATCCGATCGGCCGTACCGACCTCTCCGCGAGCCGGTCCCATGAAGATCACGAAAGAGAGCGAACCTGATACTCCGGTAACTAGCTGTCAATGGCATGTTGCTGCCAGTCGAACCTCATGACATCGAGCCATCCCGGTGGTTCAGTGTCTGTGCTCGGGTTGACGAGCGAATGGCATTCCGTTCCGGTCACGACGACGCCCTGAGCTGACCGATGCTCGGCGTGCAGCTCGTCTTTGAGCACCGCGACGGCGTGGCCGCCTCGCGCGAGGTCTTCGAAGAGGCGGTGCGGTGTGCGGGCGACTTCCCGGTGTCCGCCTCGCCGCGTGCCACCGGTGGCCTCCGCCGCTCGGACAGCCGTCGCAGAACGGCGGCTGGAGCTGACGGGTCGGAACATGGCAGAAGGGGCCCGCCCCGGAGGGCAGGCCCCTTCTGTTACCTACTTACTCAGTTCTTGACCTGGAGCAGGACCACCGGCAGCGAGCCGGGGATCTCGAGCCACATCGTGATCTTCACGCCGTCACCGGCGACCTTGGCCGAGTTCCACGGGTTCGCAGCCGACCAGTAACGGTTCGGGTCCGAGTCGTCGAACGTCGGGATGCCGGGCCGCGACGGAATGTTGAGCGTCATGTCGCCGCGGTGGAGCGTGACGGCGTCAGTGCTCTGCAGACCGAAGGTCGCGTCGAACGGCTGGCGCCGGTTGCCCAGCAGGCTGCCGTCCGAGAACGTCAGCGGCGCCGGGCGGGCGTCGATCGGCAGCGCCAGACCGTGACCGGCCTGGTCGTCCGCCGAGGTGTTGTTGTCGCCGTACGCGTAGTTCACGTACCACACCAGCAGGCCGTCCTGGTACGGGAACTTCTCCACCCAGTCCGGCTTCGAGCCGCCGACGAAGTTGTACGGACCGGTCTTCAGGTTCTTGTCGTAGCCGGTGTAGGACCGGTACTCCGCGAGGTAGAAGTGGTCCGCGGTGCGGGTGCTGGTACCGGTGAAGCGGGTGAACCCGCCGGCGGTCCAGGCGCCCACGCCAGCCTCGACGTCGTCGGAGAAAGCGCCGACGCCATCGGTGGTGAGGGTGATGTTGTCCAGGAACGGACCCGAGTAGTGCACGCCGCCGTCGGTCTGGTAGCGGAACCGGAACTTGACGGTCTGGCCGAGGTACGCGGACAGGTCGTACGAACGCCCCACCCACGCCCCAGCCGAGCTGCCGTCCAGGCCCTCGGTGACATCCACGCTGCCGTCGGTGCGGCCGCCGACGTTCGTCCAGCTGGCCCCGCCGTTGGTGCTGACCTCACCGTAGAGGTAGTCGAAACCCTCTTCGATGTCGTACATCACCTTGGTGCTGAGCGACGCCGAGGTGGCGCCGGTCAGGTCGATGGTCCGCTCGAGGGTGTTGTTCAGGTCGTCAGCCGACCCGCCCCACCACTCGTACGAGCCGGAGAACGGCGTGTTCCAGTTGGTGGTCAGGGTCTGCTGCGGCAGCGGCACGAGAACCGCCTGCGGCAGGCCCTTCGGGGTCGCCGCCGAGCCCAGCGAGACCATCTTGGTCTTGCCGTTCTCGACCGTGGTGTAGTCCAGCCAGCCCAGGAAGAGCTTCTCGTACGGCCCCATGTAGACCGGCGAGGTGCCGATCTCCGTGGTGCTGTGGCTCATCCAGGAACCGCCCGACATCAGCGTCCAGAACGCGGTGCTGTTGTCGCCACCGGCGGTGTCGTACAGGTCCGGCAGACCGAGGTCGTGGCCGAACTCGTGCGCGAACACGCCGAGACCACCGTTCTCGGGCTGGATGGTGTAGTCACCGATCCAGATGCCCGTGGTGCCGATCTGGGTGCCGCCCAGCAGCGCCCCCGTCGGACCGGTCGAGCCGGCGCCGTTGGAGTACGCGTACCAGCGGTGCGACCAGATGGCGTCGGCGCCCTGGGCGCCGCCACCGGCCTCCTCGCCCTCTCCAGCGTGCACAGCCTGGAAGTGGTCGATGTAGCCGTCCGGCTCGTTGAAGTTGCCGTCACCGTCCGCGTCGTACCGGTCGTACACGTCGAACTGCTTGAGGTAGTCCGCGACCTCGGCCGGGGTCTTACCCGCCGCGATCTGCGCGTTGTACCACGCGTTCGCCGTGTCCCGGATGAACGGCCAGTAGGTGCTCGTCTGGCTGAAGTTGTTGCTGCCGTAACGAGCCTCGTTGTACGGCACCTGCACCCAGTCGGACACTGAGGCCTTGGTGGTGTACTTGGCACCCGACTGCTGGTAGTAGAAGTCAGCCACGGACTCCGTCGACCCGTTGTAGACCTGGTCGAAGTGAGCCTGGTTGAAGTCCGACTTCCAGTTCGTCGAGTTGTCCTGCGTGCGGTCCGGCTCCGGGATCTCGTTCTTCTGCGGACCAGGGGTGCCGCCGATCACGGGGTGAGTCGTGTCGCTGAACTGCGAGAGCACCACGAAGATGGGGTCGACCTTGTCGGCCTTCTTCTTGAGCTCGGCCCAGCGGTTGCCACCCACGCGAACGACCTGGGAACCGTTGCGCTCGATAGCCTTCGCCTTGCCCGAGATGACCGCGGCGATGGCCTGCTCGGTCAGGTCGGTCTTCGACTCGGCCAGCGGGTTCGGCAGGTTGTCGGCCTGATGTGCGTACGACGGTTCCTGCGGATTGACCGGCTTCGGCGCGCCGTCTGCGGGGGCACCCGTCAGACTGGCAGCGACCAACGCGGCGGTGATCCCGACTGCGCTGCCAATTTTGCGGATTCGCAAAGGGTCCTCCCTCCCTTTGACGGAGACGACGCGGTCAGCACGGCATGGTTGGTCGGCCTGGCCGTGTCGTCGATTATGAAAGCAGCCTTGCATAACTGACCGTCGCTGTCATCAGTTGGAACGTTCTCAGATTTTTAACCGTCCCTATTGGATGGTGAATCTCATACCTTCCCGACCGATACAGGGCGGCCCGGGAATCAGCTGCATAGATCGGGCATCTAGGTCGAGGAAAACAGTCCAAATCGTCTCAGAGCGATCGGCCTCTTCGTCGCGCGGATCGACATGGCGGCAAAGTGACACCGGGTAGCTGTGGTGGTCGCGCAGTACGCCGAGGATGTCCTCGGGCCGCAGCCGATCCCCCGCAGCCGCCAGCTGCCGCCGCGCCCGCGCCGAGCGGAACAGCGACGAACCGCCCCAGTCCTTGACGGTGTCGTACACCGGCAGCGGCGTCTCGAAGTGGTTGGCGTGCGTGAGCAGGCCGTCGACCGGATGGAGCCAGCCCGCCTCGCCCGGAGCCAGCTCCAGGTCGATGATTTCACCGCCGGACGGATGGGCCTGTCCGATGAGGAGATTGATGGATGCCGAGCGTGGTGCGCGCACCGCGTTGCGGGTGGCCCAGGACAGCGAGTCGGCCTCCAGCACCGAGCGCAGCAGCACGTGGTACGGCAATCCACCGGGCCGCCCGTCGCGGTCGCATCCCAGCAGGTTGACGCAGACCCCCAGACCCGCGCCGTTGAGGCCGGCCTTGGCCAGCATGCCCGCCTCGGTCAGCGCGGCCACCACGTGCCCCCGCTCGTCGCGGGTGACCAGCAGCAGGTTGCCGTCGCGGTGGTCCGGGTGCCAGTCCCAGTTCTGCGCCAGCACCGTGTGGCCGTCGGCGGTGCGCGAGTCCAGCACCCCGATGCTGGTGCACTCGCCGAGCTCCGCCCCCGCGCCGCCGGGCGCGCCGCAGGACGGGTCGCCGTAGAGCAGCTCCGACCGGGCGTTGACGGCGTAGATCAGCTCCGGCGCCAGCCCGGCCGCGCCGGCGGTCGCGTCGAGCATCCGCGCCAGCCGGGGGGCCAGCGCCCGGGTGGTGTCGCGGAAGGCGGCGCCCCGGGTCAGCACGGTCTGCCGGTCCAGCCCGGCGGACCGGGAGAAGCGGGCCAGGTAGGTGGCGACGTTGGCCTGGATCAGGTCGGTGGCGGCGGCGCCGTACGCCTCGCCCATCTGCTCGGGGGTGCCGCTCACGTCGACGACACGCAGGGGGGTGGTCATGACCGGGAACTCTGCCCCACCCCGCCGCGGGCGCGCCAGGGGTTATGGCCGCCCCGGCCAGTTGTGCCAGGCGCCCGAAATCTGCTGGTCCGAACCGTAGGATCCGAATCATGAATGACAGCCGGACCCGGCCGCAGCCGAGCCCGCGGATGAAGCGGATGAAGCGGCGCCGGGCCCAGGCGGCCCGCTCCGCCGCCGCGGAAGTGGTGCGGTTCCTGCGCACCGAGCAGATCGGCGGCCTGGTGCTGCTGGGCGCGACCGCGCTGGCGCTGATCGTCGCGAACTCGCCCCTGGCCGGGGCGTACCAGCGGCTCAGCGACTACACGTTCGGGCCGCAGGCGCTGCACCTGAACCTGTCGGTCGCCGCGTGGGCGCAGGACGGCCTGCTCACCGTGTTCTTCGTCGTCGCCGGGCTGGAGCTCAAACGCGAGCTGGTCGTCGGCGAGCTGCGCAGCCCGCGCCAGGCGGCGCTGCCCATCGCCGGGGCGATCGGCGGCATGATCATTCCGGCGCTCACCTGCTTTCTCATCGCGTACGGCGCCCCCGGCGGCACGAGCGCCTGGGCCGTGCCGGTCGCCACCGACATCGCGTTCGCGCTGGCCGTACTCGCCATCTGCGCCCGCGACCTGCCACCCGGCCTGCGCGTCTTCCTGCTGTCCCTGGCCATCGTGGACGATCTGGGCGCGATCCTGCTGATCGCGATCGTGTTCACCGCGCACCTGGCCTTCCTGCCCCTGCTCGGCGCCGCCGCCGCCCTGGCCGCCTACGGCCTGCTCCAGCAGTTCCGCATCCGCGGCTGGTGGCTGTACCTGCCGCTCGCGGTCGCGGCCTGGGCCCTGGTGCACGCCTCGGGCGTGCACGCCACCATCGCGGGCGTCGCGATCGGCCTGCTCACCCGGGTCAAACCCGACGAGGGCGAGCACGAGGCCCCGGCCGCGCAGCTGGAGCACACGCTCCAGCCGATCTCCGCGGGCGTGTGCGTGCCGCTGTTCGCGTTCTTCTCGGCGGGTATCGCCGTGAGCGTGGGCACGCTGGCGGCGCTGTTCACCGACCGCGCCGCGCTCGGCGTGCTGATCGGCCTGGTCGTCGGCAAGACCGTCGGGGTGCTCGGCGGTGCGGCCGTCGCGGTCCGGTCGCGCCTGGCCCAGCTGCCCGAGGGGTTGACCTGGCGCGACCTGCTCGCGGTCGCGGTGGTCACCGGGTGCGGGTTCACGGTGAGCCTGCTCATCGCCGAGCTCGCCTTCCCGGCGGGCGAGCAGCAGATCCTGATCAAGGAGGCGGTGCTGCTGGGGTCCTTGATCGCCTCGCTGCTGGCCGCCGCCCTGCTGCGCAGACAGGTCCGAGTACGGGCACGCTAGCCTGCACCTATGAGTGAGTGCGGGCAGCGATGGGTGATCCCGGCATGAGTCACCGCGGCGGGAACGCCCCGGTGGACGAGGCGTGCGTGCTGACCGAGGGTCCGTGGACGCACCGCTTCGTCAGCGCCAACGGCAGCCGGTTCCACGTCGCCGAACTCGGCACCGGGCCGCTGGTGGTGCTGCTGCACGGCTTCCCCGAGTTCTGGTGGGCCTGGCACGAGCAGCTGCCGCTGCTGGCCGACGCGGGCTTCCGGGCGGTCGCCGTCGACCTGCGCGGCTACGGCGCCACCGACAAGCCACCACGGGGGTACGACGGCTTCACGCTCGCCGGCGACGTGGTCGGCCTGATCCGGGCCCTGGGCGAGCGCAGCGCCACCGTCGTCGGGGCCGGCGCGGGCGGGCTGATCGCGTGGTCGGCGGCGGCGCTGCACCCGAAGCTCGTCAACCGGCTGGTGGTGCTCGGCTCGGCGCACCCGCTGCGGCTGCGCTCGGCGCTGGTCGCCGACGCCGCGCAGCGCCGCGCGGGGCGTGCCCTGCTGCGCTTCCAGCTGCCCCGCTACGAGCACGTCCTCACCCGGGACGGCGCCGAGCTGGCGGGCGACCTGATGCGCTCGTGGACCGGCCCGGCCTTCCGCACCACCGCGGCGTACGCGGAGTACGAGGCGCGCTGCCGCGAGGCCCTGCGCATCCCGCAGGCCGCCTTCTGCGCGATGGAGGCGTACCGGTGGGCGTTCCGGTCGACGCTGCGGCTGCACGGCTACCGGTTCATCCGGGCGGTGCGCCAGCCGATCATCACCCCGACGCTGCAACTCCAGGGCGCGCTGGACCCGATCACGCTCACCGCCACGGCGCAGGGCTCCGGCCGGTATGTCCTGGCCGACTACGAGTGGCACCTGATCGAGGACGCGGGCCACTTCCTGCACGTGGAGCGCCCCGACCTCGTCGCCGGAGAGATCATCCGCTGGGCGAAGTAGCTGTTACATGGCGCGACCGCTTACGCGGCCTTAATCGGCGGCATCCTCCGCTGCGCTCCGGATGCCACCGAGCGGCCGCTGACGCGGGCGCGCTGTGCGCTGGTCAGGCTCGGGTCTCGCGCAGCTCGGTGACGTCGGCCCGCGCCGCCCACCCCTGGTAGACGCCGTAGTCGAACTCCTCCAGGCCCAGCTCGGCCGCGACCGGGGCCTTGCCGCCGGTGTACTCCACCCGCAGCCAGCCCTCGTGCTCGGCGAGCACGATGAACGGCTGGCCGCGCCAGGTGCACACCGTGCGGACGTAGGCCAGCTCGTCGACCTCGGCGGCGGGCACCACCCGGACGTACCGGCCGGGGCGCACCTCCTCGAAGCCGTCGGCACCCTCCGGGCGGTACAGCCGCACGCTGTCGCCGTCCGGGCTCGCCTCGTACTCTCGCCCCAGGTATGACGCGATGAAGCCGTCGCGCATCATTCGCCTCCGTCGGTGCGCAGCCAGCGGGGACCGTCGCTGTCGAGCACCGCGACCATCTCCTCCTTGCCCTCGGCGTCCACGCGCAGCAGGCGCGCGCCGTGGGGCAGGCGGATGCTGTCCACCTTGAACTCGGCGATGATCTCCGAGCTGTCGCCCGGAGCGAAACCGTTGCCCCGGAACGGGGCCCGCTCGATGACCCAGCCCTCCATCGCCCGCATCGCCGCCTCGTGCTGCCCGCCGTACGGAATCCGGTACAGGCTCGGCCGGAACGCCGGCCAGCGCAGCACGAAGATCTCGGTGTCGTCGGGCTTGAACGGCGACCCGGCCCAGCTCAGGCCCAGCGCGCCGCGCAGCGCCTGCGGGCCGCGCAGGTGGCCGACCTCGCGGGCGCGGTGCACGAACCCGGAGACCCGGTCGTAGCCGCGGTCGAGGTAGTAGCCGACCTGGCTGCCCGCGATCACCTTCTGCATCTCGGTGACCTCGTCGCGCTTGACCGGCGGCGGCGCCGACCCTGCGGTGGGCGCGGGCATGACCGGCTCGCGCTCGTCGCCGCCCAGGCCCATCTCGCCCGCCCAGCGGGCCAGCTCCAGCAGCTGGTCGCCGGGTAGGGACGCGCCGATCGGCGTGCCCGGGTTGACCGCGAACGACCAGGACGGGTCCGGCCAGGTCTTGATCAGCTTGATGAACCGCACCGGGATCGTGTCGCCGGGCGCGGGCATGCACTGCGCCGAGGTGAAGCTGACGATGTGCGGCTCGCCGTCGATGTCGGTCGGCTGCCAGGAGAAGCCCTCCTCGCCCGGCTGCGGGCCGCCCGGCCCCGCGGTCGGCACCAGCACGGTGGCCAGCAGCAGCGTGGACAGGAACGCATCGGTGTTGCCCGCCTCGGCCGCCTCCAGCAGCTGCTCCTCGACGCTGTTGGCCGGGGTGAAGTCGGGCTCGTCGGTGGGCAGCACGTGCCGGGGCGACCCGGCGGGCACCTCGCGGCGCGGCGCCTGGCCGTAGCGGCCGCCGGCCTGCTCCGGCTCGGCGGGCGCGTGCACCGGCGGCGCGGCCGGCGGGGCGACGGGCGGCGGCGCGACGGGCGGCGCGGCCGGGGCGGGCCAGTTGTCCTCGATCCGGGGCGCGGGCGGGTTCACCGGCGGCACGAGCGGCGGGGCGGGTGCCGCGGGCAGCGGCGGCGCTTCGTATCTGCGGGGCGGGGCGATCGCGGGCGGGTGGTCCGAAACCTCGATGACCTCCGCGTCGACGATCGTCGGGTCGGCGGCCGGGGCGGGCGGGTGCGTCGGGCGCTGCTGCGGCGGCATCGCCGAGCGCGCGGCCTTGGCGCGTTCCAGCGCCTCCAGCCGCTCCAGCCGCCCGCGCGCCTCGGCGGGCGCACCCGCGATGCGCACGTCGCCGCGCACCATCTGCGTCACGAACCAGGCGGGCAGATAGCCCTCGATCGGCAGGCCGGGGTTGACCGCCAGCCACCACTCGTGGTTCGGCCAGGCCGAGGCCAGCTCCTGGAACCCGATCCGGCGCGCGGGCCCGGCATGCTCGGCCAGGCACACCCGCATCGACGACGCCGAGGTGAACGACAGCACGTGGGTGCGGCCGTCGGCGACCCAGGTGCCCCAGCCCGCGGCACCGCCGGGACGGGCGTCGCCGGCCACCGGGAGGATCAGCTCGCATCGGCTCAGCACCCGGAAGTACTGTTCCTGATCGCCGGCGTGCAACGCCTCGAGCAGCGCGATCTCGATGTCGTTGGCCGGTTGCCAACCCATCGTGCGCTCACCTCCTGCCCGCCGGGAGAGTACGTCACACAACTTACCTTGCGCCGAGTAGGCGCGCCGCAACCGGCAGTCTAGGCGGCACGTCACGAGTCGCCGGTGATGCCGTACGAACGGTCGCGCTTCGGGACGAGCCGATCGGGGAGGCTTCGGTAGCATCGGCGCTGAGAACGCTCGCGTCACCCCTTCACCCCTTGGTCCGCCCGGGAGCACGACCTTGCATCTCAGCCGTACCCTGTCCGCCGCGTCGGCAACCGCGCTCGCCTGCACCGCGGCACTCGTCGGATTGACGACAGCCCCTGCCTGGGCCGCGCCGTGCCCCGGCGGCAGCCCCGAACCCGTCCCGCGCGCCACCGCCAAGCCGTGGGCGCAGCAGCTGTGGGACCTGAGCCGCCTGCCCGCCGGCATCGACGGCCGCACCGAGACCGTGGCCGTGGTGGACTCGGGCGTGGCGGCGTCCCATCCGCAGCTCGCGGGCCGGGTCGATCCGGGCCTGGACGTGCTGACCGGCGGCGGCACCGACGGGCGGCAGGACTGCGTCGGCCACGGCACCGAGGTCGCCAGCATCATCGCGGCCCGGCCGGTGCCGGGGGTCGAGTTCCGCGGCATCGCCCCGGGCGCCCGGATCCTGCCGGTGCGGGTCAGCGAGCGGGTCGGCGGCCAGGAGAAGCAGGAGAACGCCCGCCACGCCGAGGAGCCCGACCTGGCGCGGGCCATCCGGTGGGCGGTCGACCACGGCGCCACGGTGATGAACCTGTCGCTCAGCTACACCGACGTCAGCCCCGACAGCCTGCCCAACGTCCGCGCCGCGATCGACTACGCCCTGGCCAAGGACGTGGTCGTCGTCGCGGCCGCGGGCAACGGCAAGACCAGCGGCAACAAGACGCCATACCCGGCCGCCTGGCCGGGGGTGCTCGGCGTCGGCGCGATCAGCCCCGACGGCCAGCGCCTGGCCCAGTCGCAGACCGGGCCGTACGTCGACATCGTGGCCCCCGGCGAGAACGTCACCGGCGCCTGGCCCGGCGGCGGCCAGCTGGCGAACCTCAGCGGCACCAGCTACGCCGCCCCGATGGTGGCGGGCGCCGCCGCGCTGGTGCGCCAGCAGTTCCCGCACCTCAACCGCGAGCAGGTGGTGCGCCGCCTGCTCGCCACGGCCGACCCGGCACCCGGCGGCCTGGGCAGCGAGGACTACGGCGCCGGGATCGTCGACCCGGTCCGCGCGGTCACCGACGTGCTCGACGACGGCGTGCGGGCCACTCCGGCCGCACTGGTGCCGCCGAAGACCGACCCGGCCGCTGAGGCGGCCGCCGCCGACGCCGTCGAGCTGCGCGGCCGCTCGCTGTGGCTGGCCGGCATCGGCGTAGCCCTGGCCGTGCTGGTCCTCGGCCTGGCCCTGGCCCTCCCGAACGGCATCCGCCGCCGCTGGCGCCCCGCCGGCACCCCCTAACCTGCCCACCCGGCCGCATCCCGCGCGGTCCGCGATGATCGCGCAGGCCGCGCAGGCCGCGCAGGCCGCGATGATCGCGGATTGCGGTCAATCGGTGCTGTCTGAGCAGAGGTCTTGACCGGGGACGGCGATCATCGCGGCAGCCCGCTGCCGCAGCCCGCTTTCATGCGGCAGGTCCGCCGGGCAGCGCTGTCGATCACGGTGCTGGGGCGGCGACACGCCGTCGAACCCTGCCATAAGTTCATGATCGACCGGGCGGGGCCGGGGCCGGCCGGGGCCGGGCGGGGCCGGGCGGGGCCGGGCGGGGCCGGGGGTGCGGCAGCGGGTGGGGATGTGGCGGGTGGGGATGTGCGGACGCCCGGATCCCGGGGTGCCGTGGCACCCGGGGCCCGGGCGTGCGGGATGGTGCTGGTCAGTGCTGCTGGAACAGCCGGGTGTTGCGGTCCTCGGCGTCCTTGAACTGGACGGCGGCCTCGTCGACCGCGCCCTTGATGTCACGCAGCATCGCCGACAGGTCGTTGGCGGCGCTGCGCCACTTGTGCTGGCGCTCGTGGTAGGCCGTCTGCGCGGCACCGCTCCACGTGGAGATCAGCGGCTTCGCGTCGCTCTCGAGCTGGTCGAGGTGCGAGTCGAGGCTGTTGATCGCCTTCTGGATGTGCTCGCTGGCCGAGTGCAGCGCCTGGAAATCGACGACAAGTCTGCTGTCGCTCATGTCAGTTCCTCCCCCTTGCGGGCTGCCATCAGAGGTTCAGGTTGATGCCGCCGCTGTTCTTGGATGCGACCTTGCTGGCCTGGTCCTCGTCGGCGCGGGTGTACTCCTGTGCGGCGGTGCGGATCGCGCTGGCGGTCTCGCCCAGCGACTGGTGCAGCGCCTTCTGGTCCTCAGCCCAGGAACGCTTCACCTGCTCGAACGAGGTGCCGGCGCGACCGACCCACGACGTCTGCAGACCCTCGAGTTCGCTCAGCAGTCGGCTGAGCATGCTCTGCAGGGCGTCGTTGGCGTGGTCGAACTTCTGAGCGGTCTGCGCCATGATGGCGGCCTCGGAAGACGAGCTACCGGACATTGTCTTGCGTCACCCCACTCCCTTTGTGCACTTGCGCGCCCACCGTCCCATGCGGACTGTTGATGGTGGTGCGCCTGTCTCGGTGACGGTAGCGTCCGATGCCCACTCTTGCCAGCCCGGTCGATGTGACCTGTGGATAACCGCGCCCGTACGGCGCCGGTTCAGCCCAGCGCGAGCTGTGCGGCGGCCGTCTGCGGGTCCAGCCCAGGCCCCTCCGGCAGCACGTCGACGAGCTTCGGCGGCAGCTTCACCGGCGGCTTGCCGCTGTAGCCCAGCGTGGTCAGGACCTCCGCCTTCGCGGCCGCGAAGCGCACGCCCTGGTCGGTGACCAGGCTCAGCGTGGTCCCCGCCGCGACGATCGCGCCCTGGCCCGACGGCACCAGCACATAGTCGGCGTACGGTGCGCCGTTGTCGCCGCGGGCGACCGTGGCGGGGCGCCCGGCCAGATCCACCGGCACGTCCAGCCGCGCCTCCACGACCCCGGTCTCGTCGCGGAACACCGCGCACAGGGCGCCGGTGCCGTACTGCGCGATCGCGGGCAGGACCGCGGGCGGCTGGCGCTGGTCGTTGGGGTCGGGCACGAGGTTCTTCGGGGTGGCGTCGAGTTCGGACAGGCGGCTCTTGTCGATCTCCTGCTCGGCCGGGATGCCGTGCTCGTTGTGGAAGCCGCCGAGCAGCAGCGTGGCCTGTACGGCGGTGATCAGCGCGAGGCCGTCGTCGAGCACCACGGCGTACTGCTTGATCGCGCCGTCGAGATCCTTGATCTTCAGCACCTGCCCGTTGCGGTAGCGCGGCAGCGCCGTCGAGACCGCACCCGGGGAGCCGACCTGCGGCAGCGCCAGCGGCTGCCCCTTGGCCAGCGGGTTGACGAAGGCGGGCGGCACCACGACGGCCGGGCTGCCGCCGCCGAGCGTCTGCGCGACGTAGGCGTCGGTGTTGAACAGGCGGCCGTGCCAGAGCAGGTAGTACTGCCCGCCGCCCTGGACGAACAGCGCGTCGTCGCCCATCGGGCGACCCTTGGCCGCCAGCGCGGTGTCGCCGACGGCCACCGCGGCCAGCGGCTTCTTCTCGCCGTTGACCGAGCACAGCGACCACGGCGCGCCGAGCAGGGTGTCGCCGTCGGGCAGCGAGTCGGGCAGGTTGGGCACGCCCACGGTCAGCCCGCGCGGCACGCCCGCCAGCGACTTGCGCGACACCGTCTTGATCTGCGGCGCGGACTGGCCGGAGGCCAGCAGGGCCGAGGCGAGGTTCAGCGCCGGGTGCAGCTTCTCGTTGCGGTACACGTACTTGGCGCCGGTGCCGTCCTCGATGACGACGGTGCCGTCGGCCTGCCAGCCGACGTCACCGCGCTCGCTGAACACGCCGTACACCCCGAATCCGGCCGCGACGACCACGGCCAGGCAGATGCTCGCCACGGTGCTGCTGGCGGCGCGCCGGAACGGCGACTGCGCCGGATCGGTGTCGCGCATCACCAGAGCCGAGACCACACGCTGCACGCTGAACTGGTACGAGTGCAGCTGGTCCTGTCTCGACGGCATGGGCCCTCCCCACGGATCGGCGCGCAGCTCTAACATGAGCCGGGCGGAGTGCGGCGGTACGCGCCAAGGGGAGGCTATCGCGATGTCGGTCGACACGGTGACCGGGCCGGAGGCGAGCACCATCGAGCCGGCCCCGATGGCATATCCGTTGCCGCCAAGGCGTTTTCTGGGACTCAGCGGCGGCCAGATCGTCACTGTCCAGATCGCACTGGTGCTGCTCGTCGGCGCCACGCGGGTCGGCTACGGCGCGGTCGCGGCGGCCGTGCCGGTCGCGGCGGCGCTGGTCGTGCTCGGCTGGGGGCGCTGGCGCGGCCGCTGGGTGTCCCAGTGGCTCTCGGTGTACACCCGCTTCCGCGCCCGCCGCCGGCGCGTCGAGGCCGGCGCCGACGTCGCCGACCTGCTCGGCCTGGTGCACCCCGGTTCCCGGGTGGGCACCGCCGACATCGAGGGCCAGCAGTGCGCGGTGCTCGCCGACGCCGAGGGCCTGGTCGTGCTGCTGGAGCTGGGTGAGCAGGCGGTGCTGCCGACCAAGGCGTGGCACCCGCTGCCGTCCCCGGCGTCGCTGCTGCCCGCCCCGGCCCCGGACGCGCCGCCGGTGCGCCTGCAACTGCTGCTGCTCGCCAACGCCGCCAACGGCTCCTCCCCGGCCGCCTCGTCCTACCGCCAGCTCACCGGCGGGCGCCTGCTCGCCGACGAGCGCGCCGTGCTGTGCGTACGGGTCCAGCGCGCCGACGGCTGGGACGAGCGCGACCTCCAGCGCGCCCTGGCCGGGGTGGTGCGCAAGGTGCGCGCCCGGCTCGGCAGCGTCCCGCACCGGGTGCTCGGCGAGGTCGCCGCGCTGCGCGTGATCGGCGAGACGGCCGGGCACGACAGCGGCCAGGCCGTCCAGGAGGGCTGGTCCGCGCTGTACGCGGGCGGCCTGCTCCAGACCGTGCACACCGTGGAGCGGTGGCCGCAGTCGCACCCGGACCCCGCGCACGCGCTGCTGCCGCGCCTGCTCCGCCTGCCCGCGACCACGGTGGCGGTCTCGCTGACCGCCGGCCCGTGGACCGGCCACGGCGACCAGCTGCACGCCCAGCTCGCGGTGCGGCTCACCGCCCCGGACCAGACGTCGCTGGGCAACGCCGCGGGCGCGCTGCGCCAGGTGCTCACCGCCGACCACGCCCAGGCCCGCCGCCTCGACGGCGAGCAGCTCGACGGCTACCTGGCCACGCTCCCGCTGGGCGGTCCGACCCCGGCCGGGATCGCGCCCGGCGGCCACCTCGGCCCGGCCCGGCGCGGCGCCGCCGTGGGCGCGCTGATCACGCCGTACGGCGGCAGCGGGCTCATGATCGGGGTGAACCGGCACAACGAGGCGGTCGCGTTCCGGCTGTTCCGGCCGGAGGCCACCCGGGCGGTGCTGATCGGCGGCGTGCCGGTTGCGCAGACCGTCGCGGTGCGCGCCATGGCCCTGGGCGGCTACGTGCTGGTGCAGACGACCCGCCCGTGGGCCTGGGAGGCGTTCGCGCGCGGCCTGGGCGCCGGGGCGCCGCTGACCGTGATGGCGCCCGGCCCGGTGACGGTGCCGCCGGGCACGCCGCTGCGGCCGCTGCTTACGATCGTGGACATCGGGCCGGTCGCCGCCGACCGCACCCCGGGCACGCCCTGGCACAGCACGCTGGTGGTGCGCGACGACCTGTCCCCGGTGGACGTGGACGTGCTCGGCCGCGCCGACCTGGCCCTGCTCCAGCCGCTGCAACCGGCCGAGGCCGCGGTCGCGGTGTCGGTGCTGGGGCTGTCGCGCGACCAGGAGGCGTGGCTGTCGCGGGCCCAGCCCGGCATGATCGGCGTGGTGCACCGGCGCTCGGTGCGCTGGGCCGCACTGTCGCTGACCTCGTACGAGCAGCAGCTCATCGGATCGGCGTCGCGCGGGACGCGCTGAGCCGGGGGATGCTTTCCTTGCCGATACGTGGCACGATGCCGCTCCATGGGCATCATCCTCCGATTGGCCGCCAGCGCGGCCGCCGTTTGGGTGGCGACGCTGCTGATCGACGGCATCACGGTGAACGCAGAGACCACTGCCGGCAAGATCGGCACCTACGTCGCCATCGCCGTGATCTTCGGCGTGTGCAACGCGCTGCTGCGCCCGATCGTCAAGACGGTCGGCTGCGCCTTCTACGTGTTCACCCTGGGCCTGATCGCGCTCGTGGTGAACGGCCTGCTGTTCTGGCTGACCAGCGCCATCGCCGGGGTGCTGGACGTGCCGTTCCACGTCGACGGCTTCCTCTCCGCCCTGCTGGGCGCACTGGTCGTCGGCCTGGTCAGCTGGGCCCTCAACCTGCTCATCCCCGACAAGGACTGACCCCTGCGCCGCGGCGCCACGCCGCAGCCTCCCAGCACGGTCCAAGATCGCCGTTTCGGGGCGGAACCCGCACGCTGAGTGCCGGTTCCGCCCCGGGGCAGCGATCACCGTCACATAGTCAGTACCGTAGCGGCGATTGCCCCTTACGATTCGATGGTGAGTGAGCTTCGCCTCGGCTATCTGTACGGGCTCGGCGCGTACATCATGTGGGGCTTCTTCCCCGCGTACTTCAAGCTGCTGCGGCCGTCCGGACCGTTCGAGGTGCTCGCGCACCGCGTCGTCTGGTCCGTGCTGTTCATGATCATCCTGCTCAGTGCCGTACGCGGCTGGCGCCGGATCGCCGAACTCCGCCACCGCCCGGCGACCCTGGCCGGGGTCGCCCTGGCCGGAGTACTCATCGGCGTCAACTGGGCCACCTACATCTGGGCCGTCAACATCAACCGGGTCGTCGAGACGTCGCTCGGATACTTCATCACGCCGCTCGTGGTGATCGTCGCGGGCGTCGTGATCCTGCACGAGCGCCTGCGCACGGCGCAGTGGGCCGCTGTCGGCATCGGCACCGTCGCGGTGCTGGTGCTCACCGTCGACTACGGCCACCCGCCGTGGGTCGCCCTCATCCTGGCCTTCAGCTTCTCCATGTACGGCCTGGTGAAGAAGCGCCTGGGCCTGCCCGCCACCGACGGCCTCTTCGTCGAGTCGGCCGTCCTCAGCCTCCCCGCCCTGGCCCTGCTCATCTGGTACGCGCGCCACGACCAGCTCACCTTCGGCCACCTCAGCACCGGTCACAGCCTGCTGCTGGCCGCCGCCGGGGCGCTCACCGCCATCCCGCTGCTGATGTTCGCCGGCGCCGCCAACCGCCTCCCCCTGGTCAGCCTCGGCATGCTCCAGTACGTCGCCCCCACCCTCCAACTCGCCCTGGGCGTGTTCCTCTTCCACGAACCGATGCCGCCGGTGCGGCTGTTCGGGTTCGGGCTGGTGTGGGTGGCACTGGCCGTCTTCACCTGGGACGGGCTGCGCTCCGCCCGCGCCACCCGCCTGCGCCCCGCTCCCCTCCCCGCCGCCTGACAAGCAAAGGAAGGGTGCAGTTTCGGGGAAAGTGTCGAAATCCCCGCCAAGATTCCAGCACTTTCCCCGAAAGTGTCGCGATCTTGAGGGCGGTGCGGGGCGGGGCGCCCTTGGCGAGCGGGTTCGCGGAGACGTTCACCCCGCGTTCATCGTGGGTCAGGGGTGGGATCATCCGGCGTCCCTACCTTGCGTGACGGAAGGCATGTGCCGATCCCACGCATGGAGGAATTGCTCTATGAACGAATCCCGCCGCCGACTCCCCCTGCTCGGCGGGGACGGCCACAGCGGAGGCAGCCGGTCCTCGATGACCTGCCAGTACCGCTGCGGCAACGCCTGCGACCACCCCGCCCCCAACACCTCGGGCAACGAGTACCTCGGCGACCGGATCGAGGCCGAGGTCACCCGCCGGGGCGTGCTGAAGGCCGGCTCGGCCGGTGCGATCGCGCTGGGCTTCGCCGGTGCCGCCGCCGGTGCCGTGGCCGGTGCGGTGCCCGCGTTCGCCGAGTCCGGACAGTCCGGTGCCGCCGAGGGCTTCTCGGCCGCGTCGCTGGAGACCTCGGGCGGCCCGGCCGCGCTGACGTTCTCCCCGATCCCGCCGAACACCCTGGACAACCTGGTCGTCCCCAACGGGTACGACCACAACGTGATCATCCGCTGGGGTGACGAGGTCGTGCCCGGCGCGCCGGACTTCGACCCGGCCGCCCAGACGGGCGCGAGCCAGTCCAAGCAGTTCGGCTACAACAACGACTTCGTCGCGGTGCTGCCGCTGGGCCGGGGCAACGACCGGGCCCTACTGGTCTGCAACCACGAGTACACCAACGAGAACCTGATGTTCCCCGGGTTCACCACGCTGGACGCGCTGAGCGACGAGCAGGTCAGGGCCGCGATCGCGGCGCACGGCATGTCCGTGGTCGAGCTGGAGCGCGTCGGGCGTACGGGACAGTGGGCCGTCGTCGACCGCGGGCGCCGCCCGTACAACCGGCGTATCACCGCCCTGTCCACGGTGTTCTCGGTGACCGGCCCCGCGGCCGGTTCCGCCCTGCTCAAGACTGCCGCCGACCCGACCGGCAAGCGGGTCGTCGGCACGCTGAACAACTGCGCGGGCGGCGTGACCCCCTGGGGCACGGTGCTGTCGGGCGAGGAGAACTGGAACCAGTACTTCGTCGGCGGCGACGGCGTGCCCGAGGAGGCCAAGGCGGCCCTGAGCCGCTACGGCGTCTCCACGACCGCCCGCTACCCCGCCGACTCGCGCAAGTGGGACCGGGTCGACGCCCGGTTCGACCTGACCGCGAACCCGAACGAGGTCAACCGCTTCGGCTGGATCGTGGAGATCGACCCGTTCGACCCGGACTCGGCCCCGCGCAAGCACACCGCGCTGGGCCGGTTCAAGCACGAGGGCGCCAACGTCATCGTGGCCGACAACGGGCACGTCGTGGCGTACATGGGCGACGACGAGCGCTTCGACTACATGTACAAGTTCGTCTCCAGCAGGAAGATCGCCCGGGGCGACTCGTACTGGGCGCGCAAGCAGAACATGACGCTGCTGGAGTCCGGCGACCTGTACGTCGCCAAGCTCGACTTCACCAGCGCCGCCGAGATCGACGGCACCGGCAAGCTGCCCGCCGACGGCGCCTTCAACGGCACCGGCACCTGGCTGCCGCTGGTCAAGGACGGCCGCTCGATGGTCCCCGGCTGGACAGTCGAGCAGATCCTGGTCTTCACCCGCCAGGCCGCCGACGCCGTCGGCGCCACCAAGATGGACCGGCCCGAGGACGTCGAGCCGAACCCGGTCAACCGCAGGATCTACGCCGCGCTGACCAACAACACCGCCCGGGGCACCACCACCGGCCGGGGCGTCCTGGCCGACGAGGCCAACCCGCGCAACGCCAACAAGCACGGCCACATCTTCGAGCTGACCGAGGACGGCGGCGACCACACCGGCGCCACGTTCACCTGGGCGATCCCGATCGTCTGCGGCGACCCGGCGGACCCGTCGACCTACTTCATGGGGTACGACAAGACCAAGGTCTCCCCGATCTCCTGCCCGGACAACGTCGCCTTCGACAGCAAGGGCAACCTGTGGATCTCCACGGACGGCAACGCGCTGCTCAGCAATGACGGCCTGTTCGCCACGGCCCTCTCGGGCCCGGAGGCCGGCCACCTCAAGCAGTTCCTGACCGTGCCGCGCGGCGCCGAGACCTGCGGCCCGTTCATCAGCACCGACAACCGGACGGTCTTCGCCGCGGTGCAGCACCCCGGCGAGCTCACCGGCGCGTCGTTCGACAAGCCGGCCAGCACCTGGCCCGACGGCGACTACAGCAAGCCCGGCATCGTGGGCGTATGGCGCCTGGACGGCAAGCCCGCCGGCTCCTGACCCACCCTGTTCCGACGGCGCCCGCGGCCCCGCCCCGGGCGCCGTTCCCCATCTCAGCCCAAGATCCCCGGTGGGTCAGGCGGCGGCGGACAGGGGCGGGTTGAGGGCGCTGGCGAGGGCCCTGGCGGTGCCGTAGAGGCGCTCGCGGATCACGGGTGCCTGCGCCACCAGGTCCACGGCGGGCAGGGCGCAGGCGACGACGTAGCGCTGCGAGAGGTCCCCGGCTGTCTGCACGGCCACCGCGGCGCACGCGACGCCCGAGCGGAACTGGCCGATCTCCACCTGCATGCCGCGCCGCATCCCGGCGGCGATGTCGGCGTCCAGCGCCGACGACGACCGGATCGTCGCCTGCGTGAACGCCCGCATGCCGTGCTCCTTGAGGTAGCGCTCGCGGGCGGCGGGGTCGAGCGTGGCCAGCAGGGTCTTGCCGAGCGCGGTGGCGTGGGCGCCGTCGTCGAACCCGGGCACCAGGTCCTCGACGTGCGGGGAGCGGATGCCCTCGGCGACCGCGGTGATGGCGACGTTGCCGTCGACGAAGCTGCCCAGGTAGTGGCTGTACCCGATCTCGGCCGACGCGCGGCGCAGCACGGTGCCGACCTCGGCGGGCCCGCGCATCGCGACGACGAGCTCGCGGAACCGGTCGGCCACGGCCAGGCCCAGGGTGTAGCCGCCGTCCGCACGCCGCATCACGTAGCCCTGATGGGCCAGGGTGCGCAGCATCCGGTACGCGGCGGCGGGGGTGATGTCGCAGCGGCGGGCGATCTGCTTGGGTGACAGCCCGGCGGGCGACTCGCCCACCACTTCGAGCACGCGCAGCGCCCGGGCGACGCTGCTGACCATGTCCGATGGCGGGACTGTGGAATCTCGCATCGTCAGCACCTCCCAGGCAGCCGCACCTACGATATGCAAATGCACGGCTCAGGTGAAGGGCCGAAAGGTAGCGACTTAGGTCGATCCACTTACGACACGGACGTCAACTGATCCTGTCCGCCACGACGTCGCAGAGGGCCTCCAGGGCGGCCTTGGCGGCGTTGTCGGGAAGATCGACCAACTGCGCGCGGGCGCGCTCGGCGTACCCCCGGACGGTCTCGCGGGCCTGGCGCATCGCGTCGCTCTCGCGCAGCAGTTCCAGCGCCTCGGCGTGCATCTCGTCGTCGGTGACCGGGCCGTCGGACAGGATCTGGCGCAGCCGCACCGCGGCCGGGTCGGCGTCCTGGCTGGCCAGGGCGTACAGCACCGGCAGGGTCGGCACGCCCTCGCGCAGGTCGGTGCCCGGGGTCTTGCCCGAGTCCGAGCTGTCGCTGGCGATGTCGAGCAGGTCGTCGGAGAGCTGGAAGGCCAGCCCCAGCGTCTCGGCATACTCGGTGAGGCTGGCGGTGACGGCCGGGGACGCCCCGGAGAACATGCCGCCGAAGGTGGCGCAGGTAGCCATGAGCGAACCGGTCTTGCCCGCCAGCACGTAGAGGTGGTGCTCGACCGGGTCGGCGTCGCGCGGGCCCACGGTCTCGGCGATCTGGCCGTGCACCAGGGCGGCGAAGGTCTGCGCCTGGATCTTCACAGCCTCCGGGCCGAGGCCGGCCGCGAGCTCGGCGGCGCGCGAGAACAGGAAGTCGCCGACCAGGATGGCCAGCGAGTTGCCCCAGCGCGCGTTGGCGCTCGGGGTGCCGCGCCGCACCAGGGCCTCGTCCATCACGTCGTCGTGGTAGAGCGTCGCGACGTGGGTCAGCTCCAGGACCGCCGCGGCGTCGATCAGCTCGGGCGCGTGCGGGTCGCCGAAGTGCGCGCAGACCGAGACGAGCATCGGGCGGAACCGCTTGCCGCCGGCATCCAGCAGGTGCCGGGCAGCCTCGGCGACGAAGGGGTCGGCGGACTCGACGGACTCGCGCAGACGTGCCTCCACCTGCGCCAGCGTCGTGTTTACCGTCGCCTCCAGCTCCGGGTCGGCGAAACTCACGCCGGCCCCCCGGGCAGTACGACCGTTAACGCTGCTCACCACGCCCCCACGATGCCACATGACCTACACATGATCGAAGCTCCCCCCATGCCTATCTGACGACATGGGAGGAGCTTCGGACTTTCCACTTCTTACCGGGCGAAAGGTCAGCGGACGAAGGTCGCCGCGTCGTTCGCCAGTTCCAGCAGCTTGCTGGGCGCCACACCGAGCACCAGCGTCACCAGTACGCCGATCATCAGCGCGGCCGACGTCAGCGCGCCCGGGATGGACACGCTCGGCGTGGTGTCGCCGGGCTCGGACAGCCACATCATCACGACCACCCGCAGGTACGGGAAGGCCAGGATGATGCTGCTGAGCACGCCGAACAGCACCAGCCAGGTCTGGCCGCCGCCGATGGCCGCGCCGAACACCGCGAACTTCGCGGTGAAGCCGCTGGTCAGCGGCAGACCGGCGAAGGCCAGCAGCAGGAAGGTGAAGATGCTGGCGAAGAACGGCGACCGCCGGCCCAGGCCCGCCCAGCGGGACAGGTGGGTGGCCTCACCGTCGGCGTCGCGGACCAGGGTCAGCAGGGCGAACGCGGCGATGATCGAGAAGCCGTACGCCACGAGGTAGAACAGCATGCTGCTCAGGCCGTCACGGCCGCCGGCCAGCACACCGACCAGCAGGTAACCGGCGTTGGCGACCGAGGAGTACGCCAGCAGCCGCTTGAGGTCGGTCTGGGTCACCGCCAGCACCGCGCCCACGAGCATCGTGAGCACCGCGATGACGCCGAGCACGGGGGTGAAGTTCCAGCTGGCCCGGTCGAACCCGGCGTACAGCACGCGGGCCAGGCCGCCGAAGGCGGCCGCCTTGGTGCACGCCGCCATGAACGCGGTGATCGGGGTAGGCGCGCCCTGGTAGACGTCGGGGGTCCACACGTGGAACGGCACCGCGGCGACCTTGAACAGCAGGCCGATCGAGAGCATCGCCAGGCCGATCATCAGCAGCACGAACGGCTTGTCCGAGGTGTTGACGGCGTCGTGGATCGAGTTGAAGTCCACCGCGCCGGCGTAGCCGTACACCATGGCCAGGCCGAACAGGAAGAACGCCGAGGCGAACGCGCCGAGCAGGAAGTACTTCACCGCGGCCTCCTGCGACAGCAGCCGCTTGCGGCGGGCCAGTGCGCAGAGCAGGTACAGCGGCAGCGAGAAGACCTCCAGCGCCACGAACATGACCAGCAGGTCGTTCGAGGACACGAACAGGAGCATGCCGCCCAGCGCGAACAGCGCCAGCGGGTACACCTCGGTCGCGCCGGACTCCCGGGCGGCCTGGCGGCGGTCGGCCTCGGAGCCGACGGTGATCGCGGCCTGCGCCACGAACGGGCCGCCGGTCTCCAGCGTCCGCTCACCGATCAGCAGCAGCGAGACGATGCCGAGCACCAGCAGCGTGCCTTCGAGGAACAGGCCCGCCTTGTCGATCGAGATCGCCTGGGCGGCCGTGTGCGCCGTCGCCGCGGACACGCCGGCCGTCGCCCGCTTGATCACGACGAACAGCGCGACGGCCATGGCCAGCAGGCTCAGCACCAGCTGCACCGCGTTGCGCACCGACCTGGGCACGAACGCCTCGACGAGCACACCGAGGCACGCCGCGCCGAAGAGGATCAGCATCGGCGCCACGGCGGTGTAGTCGATGTCGGGCAATGAGTTCACGGTGTCGCCCATGGTCACTTTCCTGCTTCCACAGTGGTGGCGGGCGCCGGGTCGGCCCGCTCCGGGCTGACCACGCTGTTCAGCGTGGCCTGCACCGCCGGGTTGATCACGTCAAGAACCGGCTTCGGGTAGAAGCCGAGGATCAGCAGCAGCGCGATCAGCGGCGCCACCACGACGCCCTCGCGCAGCGACAGGTCCCGCTTCATCGGCTCGATGTCGCGCAGCTTGTCGTTGAGCGTGCCCTGCGTGGTGCGCTGCACCATCCACAGCACGTACGCCGCGGCCAGGATGATGCCGGCCGTCGCGATCACCGCCACCGTCTTGTTGACGGTGAACGTGCCGATCAGCACCAGGAACTCGCTGACGAACGGGGCCAGGCCCGGCAGGGCCAGCGAGGCCATACCGGCGATGAAGAAGACGCCCGCCAGGATCGGCAGCAGCTTGCCCGCGCCGCCGAAGTCCTTGATCATCGTGCTGCCGCGCCGGGCCACGAACATGCCCACGACCAGGAACAGCAGGCCGGTGGCGAGCCCGTGGTTCAGCATGTACAGCACCGAGCCGCTGCCGGCCTGGATGGTGAAGGCGAAGATGCCGATGCCGATGAAGCCGAAGTGCGCGATCGAGGTGTAGCTCACCAGGCGCTTGAGGTCGTTCTGGCCGACCGCCAGCAGCGCCGCGTAGATGATGCCGACCAGCGACAGCGCGATCGCCCACGGCGCGAACCAGCGCGACGCCTCCGGGAACAGCGGGAGGCAGTAGCGCAGGATGCCGAAGGTGCCGACCTTGTCCATCACGCCGACCAGCAGCGCCGCGGCACCGGCCGGAGCCGCACCGCCAGCGTCCGGCAGCCAGGTGTGGAACGGGAAGAACGGCGCCTTGATGGCGAACGCCAGGAAGAACCCGAGGAACAGCCACCGCTGCGTGGTGGTGGCGAACTCCGCGTTGGTCAGCGTCTGCCAGTCGAAGGTGTGCCCGCCGAGCACCCACAGGCCGATGACGGCGGCCAGCATGAACAGGCCGCCGACCAGCGAGTACAGGAAGAACTTCACTGCGGCGTACTGGCGCTGCTTGGGCTGCACGTCGGAGCCGAAGGAGCCGATGAGGAAGTACATCGGGACCAGCATCAGCTCGAAGAACAGGTAGAACATCAGCACGTCGGTCGCGACGAAGTTGCCGATCATCATGCCTTCGAGCGCCAGCAGCAGCGCGAAGTACGCCGGGACGCTGCGCTGGCTGCGCTCGGCGTCGTGCCAGCTGGCCAGGATGACCAGCGGGACCAGCAGCGCGATCAGCGCGATCATCACCAGGGCGATGCCGTCCACGCCGAACGAGAAGTTCGCGCCCCAGGCCGGGATCCAGCTGAAGGACTCCTGGAGCTGGAGGCGCGGCGCGCCCGCCCCGGTCTTGAAGGCCAGCCACGTGGCGACCGCGACGCCGAACACCACCACCGAGACCAGCAGCGCCAGCTGCTTGGCCAGCTGCGGCTTGCTGCGCGGCACGAACGCGACCGCCAGCGCACCGACCAGCGGCGCCAGGGTCAGGATTGACAGGTATTTCATCGTTATCCCATCCAGCCGAGCTGCACCGCGAGGAAGGCGCCGAGCACCAGGACCCCGCCGACCAGCATTGAGAGCGCGTAGGACCGGACGAACCCGGTCTGCAGCCGCCGCAGCCGGCCCGAACCGCCGCCGACCGCCGCCGCGAGCCCGTTGACCAGACCGTCGACACCCTTGTTGTCGACGAAGACCAGCAGACGGGTCAGCCAGTTGCCGGGCTTCTCGAACACGGCCTCGTTGAAGGCGTCGGTGTAGAGGTTGTTGCGGGCCGCGGTGACCAGCACGCCCGCGGGCTGCGGGGCCAGCGCGGTGCCGTTGCGGAACAGGGCGTACGCCAGGCCCGCACCCGCGACCGTCAGCACCAGGCTCAGGACGGTGATGGTGAGGTGGCCCAGCTTCGGGTGCTCGGCGGTCTCGGGGCCGAGCACCGGCTCCAGCCACTGCACCACCGAGGTCTTCATCAGGAGACCGGCGACGATCGAGCCGAGGGCCAGCAGGATCAGCGGGATCGTCATGGCCGGCGGCGACTCGTGCGGGTGCTGGTCGACCGACCCCTCCTTGGCGGTGGTCCACCGCTTCGGACCGTGGAAGGTCAGGATGAACAGGCGGGTCATGTAGAAGGCGGTCAGACCGGCGCCGAGCAGGGCGGCCAGGCCGTACAGCCAGCCGGTCCAGCCGGGCCGCGAGAACGCGGCCACGATGATCGGCTCCTTGGTGAAGAAGCCGCTCAGCGGCGGGATGCCGATGATCGCCAGCCAGCCCATCATGAAGGTCAGCCAGGTGATCTTCATGTACTTCGACAGCCCGCCGAAGCGGCGGATGTCCACCTGGTCGTTCATGCCGTGCATGACCGAACCGGCGCCGAGGAACATGTTGGCCTTGAAGAAGCCGTGCGCCAGCAGGTGGATGATGGCCAGCGCGTACGCGCCGCCGCCCAGCCCGACGCCCAGGAACATGTAGCCGATCTGCGACACGGTCGACCAGGCGAGGACCCGCTTGATGTCGTCCTTGGCCGCGCCGATGATGCACCCCAGCAGCAGCGTGATCGCGCCGACGCTGACCACGACCGTCTGGAGCGTGGCGTTGGCCGAGAAGATCGGGTTGGAGCGGGCGATCAGGTACACACCGGCGGTCACCATCGTCGCGGCGTGGATCAGGGCCGAGACCGGGGTCGGGCCCTCCATCGCGTCGGGCAACCAGGCCTGCAGCGGGAACTGGCCCGACTTGCCGGCGGCGCCGGCCAGCAGCGCCAGGCCGATCAGCAGGATCGTGGTGCTGCCCAGCGTCCCGATGTTGTTGAAGACGACCTCGTAGTTGACCGAGCCGAGGTAGGCGAACATCAGGAAGATGCCCAGCACCAGGCCCGCGTCACCGACGCGGTTCATCAGGAACGCCTTCTTGCCCGCGGTCGCGGCGGCCGGACGGCCGTACCAGAAGGAGATCAGCAGGTACGACGCCAGACCGACGCCCTCCCAGCCGAAGTACAGCATCACGTAGTTGTTGCCGAGCACCAGCAGCAGCATCGCCGCGATGAAGAGGTTGAAGTAGCCGAAGAAGCGGCGACGTCCCTCGTCGTGCGACATGTACTCGGTGGCGTACAGGTGGATCAGGAAGCCGACGCCCGTGATCAGCAGCACGAAGCACGCCGCCAGCGGGTCGAAGAGCAGCCCGAAGTCCACCCGGAGGTTGCCCACCGGGATGAAGCTGTAGAGGTTCTCGACGACCGCCCGGTTCTCCAGGTTGCGCAGCTGGAAGAACAGGGTCAGGCCGAGGATGAAGGAGGCGAGGACAGCGGCGACGCCCAGCCAGTGGCCCCAGCGGTTCGCGGCCTTGCCCGCCAGCAGCAGGATCAGCGCGCTGACCGCCGGGATGGCGATGAGCAGCCACATGTACGACAGCAGGCCGGTGGCGGGCGCGTACACGACCGCCTCCGCCTGCTCGGTCATCAGAGTTGCAACCATGTCCGCCTCAGTACTTCAGCAGGTTGGCGTCGTCGACGCTCGCCGAGCGCCGCGTGCGGAAGATGGACATGATGATGGCCAGACCGACCACGACCTCGGCCGCGGCGACCACCATCGAGAAGAACGCCATGACCTGGCCGTCCAGCGTCCCGTTCATCCGGGCGAAGGTGACCAGGGCCAGGTTCGCCGCGTTCAGCATGAGCTCGATGCACATGAACAGCACGATGGCGTTGCGGCGGATCAGCACGCCGGTCGCGCCGATGCTGAAGAGCACGGCGGCCAGCACGATGTAGTACATGGGGGTCATCGCTTACTTCCCCTCGGTGGGCTTGTTCGCGATCTCGGCCGCGGTCAGCTCGCGCGTCGGCAGGATCGGCGAGATGCTCCGCTCGGACGGGGTGCCGTCCGGCAGCTTCGCCGGGGTCGCCACCGACGTCGAGTTCGCGAAGACACCCGGGCCGGCCTTCGGGCCGGGGTAGTTGCCCGGCTCGAAGCGCTCGCGCATCTTGGCGACCTGGCCGACCTTCTCGCCCTTGGCCCGCTCGCGGTGGGCCAGCAGCATCGCGCCGACGGCCGCGGTGATGAGCAGGGCGCTGGTGACCTCGAACACCCAGATGTACTGCTTGAACAGCAGGTCCGCGATGCCCTCGACGTTGCCCCTGGCGTTGGCGCCCGCCAGGCCCGCCGGCTTGATGTGCTGGGTCGCGCGGAACACGCCGAAGCCGAGCAGCCCGGCCAGGCCCGCGCCCAGGATGATCGCGGCCACCTTCTGGCCCCGCAGCGTCTCGATCACCGAGTCGCTGGAGTCCCGGCCGACCAGCATCAGCACGAAGAGGAACAGCATCATGATGGCGCCGGTGTAGACGATGATCTGCACCATGCCGATGAACGGGCCGTGCTGGACGATGTAGAACACGCCCAGGCTGAGCATGGTCAGCACCAGCCACAGCGCGGAGTGCACCGCGTTGCGGGCGATGACCATGCCGAGCGCGCCGACCACGGCGATCACGCCGAAGATCCAGAAGGTAACCGCCTCGCCGGTCGACACGTGGTCGGCCGCCGCGGCGAGCACCTCAGTTGCGAGTGTCATCGGGTCTCAGCTCCCGCCGACGTGCCCGGGTTGCTCATCGAACCCAGGTAGTAGTCCTTCTCCGTCGCGCCCAGCCGCATCGCGTGCGGCGGCTGCTCCATGCCCGGCAGCAGCGGCGCGAGCAGCTGCTCCTTCGTGAAGATCAGGTCCTGGCGGCTGTCGCGGGCGAGCTCGTACTCGTTGCTCATGGTGAGCGAGCGGGTCGGGCACGCCTCGATGCACAGGCCGCAGAAGATGCAGCGCGCGTAGTTGATCTGGTAGTTCGACGCGTACCGCTCGCCGGGCGAGTAGCGCTGCTCGTCGGTGTTGTCGCCGCCCTCGACGAAGATGGCGTCCGCCGGGCAGGCCCACGCGCACAGCTCGCAGCCGATGCACTTCTCCAGGCCGTCCGGCCACCGGTTGAGGATGTGCCGACCGTGGTAGCGCGGGGCCGTGGCGTCCGGCTTCTCCGGGTACTCGGTGGTGACGGTCTTCTTGAACATGTGCGAGAAGGTCACGCCGAAGCTCTTCACGCCGCCCAGGAACGTACCCATGTCACACCTCCTTGTCGGTCGAAGCGGGCACGGTCTCGCGCTCGGCCGTCAGGCGCTTGGCCCGCGGGCTGACCGGCACCTGCAGGTCCATCGGCGGCAGCGGGAAGCTGCCCTCGGGACGCTCGGCGACCTGCTCCTCGATCGTCTTCGGCTCCTCCTGCGGCTTGGACGGCCACAGCAGCGCGAGCAGGATGATCACACCCAGCGGGATGCCCAGCATCAGCAGCCGGTCGGTGGTGGAGAAGGTCGACTTCTGCAGGGTCTTCAGCCCGGCCAGGGCCAGGATCCACACCAGGTTGACCGGGATGAGGACCTTCCAGCCGAAGCGCATGAACTGGTCGTAGCGCAGCCGCGGCAGCGTGCCGCGCAGCCACACGAAGACGAACAGCAGCAGCAGCACCTTGATGGTGAACCACAGCAGCGGCCACCAGCCGCCGTTGGCGCCCGCCCAGACCGTGGTGATCGGCGCCGGAGCGCGCCAGCCGCCCAGGAAGAGCGTGGTGCACAGCGCGGAGACGGTCACCATGTTGATGTACTCGGCCAGGAAGAACAGCGCGAACTTCAGCGACGAGTACTCGGTGTGGAAGCCGCCGACCAGCTCCGACTCGGCCTCGGGGAGGTCGAACGGGGCGCGGTTGGTCTCACCGACCGCCGCGATCGAGTAGATCACGAAGCTCGGGAGCAGCAGCAGCGCGAACCAGCCCGGGGTGGGCACCGGCCCCGCGTGACCGCCGTGCGCCTGCGCGGCGACGATCCCGGAGGTGCTCATGGTGCCCGCGGTCATGAAGACCGCCACGAAGGACAGACCCATCGCGACCTCGTACGAGATCAGCTGCGCGCTGGAGCGCAGGCCGCCCAGCAGCGGGTAGGTCGAGCCCGAGGCCCAGCCGCCCAGCACGATGCCGTAGATGCCCATGCCGGAGCAGGCCAGCACCAGCAGCACCGCCACCGGGATGTCGGTGAGCTGCATCGGCGTCTTCACACCGAACATCGACACCATCGGCCCGAACGGGATGATCGCGAAGGCGGTGAACGCGCAGACCGTCGAGATGACCGGCGCGATGAAGAAGACGATCTTGTCCGCCTTGAGCGGCATGATGTCTTCCTTGAACGCCAGCTTCAGACCATCGGCCAGCGACTGGAGCAGACCGAAGGGCCCGTGCCGGTTCGGGCCGGGGCGCACCTGCATCCGGGCGACCACGCGGCGCTCGTACCAGATGGTGAACAGGGTCATCACGACGAGGAAGACGAAGACCGCCAGGACCTTGATGAGGACGATCCACCAGGGGTCCTTGCCGAAGTCCTCCAGCGTCGGGTCGCCGCCGAGCGGAGTCAGCGGCGGCACGTCGGACAAAAAGGAGAGGATCATTTCTTGGTTCCTCCGCTAACGGTGACCACCGCACCGGCCGACACGCCGAGCGCGCGCCGCAGGGTGGAGCCCGGCGAATTGGTCGGCAGCCAGACGACGTCGTCGGAGATCTCGGTGAGGGCGGCCGGCAGGGTGATCGCACCCCGCGCGGTCCCGACCGTCACCGGGTCGCCGTCGGCGACGCCCAGCGCGGCGGCGCGGGCCTTGGACAGGCGCACCACCGGCGGGCGGGCGGTGCCGGCCAGCACCTCGTCGCCGTCGGTCATGCTGCCCAGGTCGATGAGCTGCGCCCAGGTGGCCAGGATGGCCTCGCCGTCCTTGAGCGACGGGGCCGCGGCGCCGACCTCGGCCGGAGCCGACGGGCGCGGGGCGGCGGTCGCGGGCAGGCTGCCCAGCTCACGGCGCACGGTCTGGACGTCGGCGACGCCCAGCGTCGTGCCGAGCTGCGCCGCCAAGGCGTCGAGCACCCGGGCGTCGGTCAGCTTGGCCCCGGTGTTCGGGGTCTCCAGCGCCTGCTCGAACGTGCGCAGGCGGCCCTCCCAGTTGACGTACGAGCCGGACTTCTCCGCGTCGACGGCGACCGGGAAGACCACGTCGGCCTTGCGGCTGACGCTGCTCATCCGCTGCTCCAGCGAGACCAGGAAGCCGACCTTGTCCAGCGCCTCCTCGGCGGCCTGCGGGTGGGCCAGATCGGACGGGTCGACACCCGCCACGACCAGCGCACCCAGCTTGCCCGCCGCGGCGGCGGCCAGGATCGCGTCGGTGTCGCGGCCCGGCTTGCTCGGGATGACGCCCGCGGCGACACCCCAGGCACCGGACAGCTCGGCCCGCGCGGCGGCGTCGGCCACCGAGCGGCCGCCGGGCAGCAGGTTCGGCAGGCAGCCCGCGTCGACCGCACCACGGTCACCGGCGCGGCGCGGCACCCAGGCCAGCTTCGCGCCGGTCCGCGCGGCCAGCGCCGCCGCGGCCGAGAAGCCGCCGCGCACGGTGGCCAGGCGCTCGCCGACCAGGATCACGGTGCCCGGGTCGATACCCTCCAGGTTGCTCAGCACCGCAGGCTCCTGGCCGGGCACGCACTCGGCCAGCGAGGCGCCGGCCTTCTCCGAGCCGCGGGTCAGGAACGGCGCCACCGAGGTGACCTTGAGCTTGCGCTTCGCCGCCGTCTTGCGCAGGCGCAGCAGGACGATCGGGCTCTCCTCCTCCGGCTCGAAGCCGACCAGCACCACGTGCTTGGCCTGCTCCAGGTCGGCGTAGGTGACGCCGGTCTCGCCCACCACCGACGAGGCCAGGAAGTCGGCCTCCTCGGCGCTCAGCGGCCGGGCCCGGAAGTCGACGTCGTTGCTGTTGAGCACGACGCGGGCGAACTTGGCGTACGCGTAGGCGTCCTCGACGGTCAGGCGGCCGCCGGTCAGCACGCCGACGCCGTACGCCCCGTCGCGCGCCGCGCGCAGGCCCTCGGCCGCGACGCGCAGCGCCTCGGTCCAGGACGCCTCGCGCAGCTCACCGCTCTCGGCGTCGCGCACCAGCGGGGTGGTGAGCCGGTCGAAGGCGGTGGCGTAGCGGAAGCCCCACCGGCCCTTGTCGCAGTTCCACTCCTCGTTGACCTGCGCGTCGGACCCGGCCAGGCGGCGCAGCACCTTGCCGCGGCGGTGGTCGGTGCGCTGGGCGCAGCCCGAGGAGCAGTGCTCGCACACGCTGGGGCTCGACACCAGGTCGAACGGGCGGGCGCGGAAGCGGTACTGCTCGCTCGTCAGAGCGCCGACGGGGCAGATCTGAATCGTGTTACCGGAGAAGTAGGAGTTGAAGGGCACGTCGCCCGACTCCGGGTCGTCCTGGTCGTATGCCAGCTCGTCGGTCGTGCCGTGCACGTGCGCGTGACCGAAGGCGGCGTCGCGGTAGATGCCGATCGACTCGGCCGAGGACCGGTCCATCAGGTCGATGAACTTGTCGCCGGCGATCTCCTCGGAGAACCGGGTGCAGCGCTGGCAGAGCACGCAGCGCTCGCGGTCCAGCAGCACCTGCGACGAGATGTTGATCGGCTTCTCGTACTCGCGCTTGTGCTCGTGGAACCGCGACTCCGACCGGCCGACCTGCATGGCCTGGTTCTGCAGCGGGCACTCGCCGCCCTTGTCGCACATGGGGCAGTCGAGCGGGTGGTTGATGAGCAGCAGCTCCATCACACCCTCCTGCGCCTTGCGGGCGACCTCGGAGGTGAGCTGCGTACGCACCACCATGCCGTCGGCGACGGTCTGGGTGCAGGACGCGACCGGCTTGCGCTGGCCCTCGACGTCCACCAGGCACTGGCGGCAGGCGCCGGCCGGGGCCAGCAGCGGGTGGTCGCAGAACCGCGGGATGTCGATGCCGAGCCGCTCGGCGGTCCGGATGACCAGTTCGCCCTTGGGCGCGACCACCTCGATCCCGTCGATGGTCAGCTTCACCGTGTCGGTGTGCTTCTGTACTTCCTGGCTCATCAGTGTGCTCCCGCCAGGGCGGCGGCGCTGAGCTTCGGCGCCGTACGGCCTTCGATGTAGTCGAGGTAGTCCTGCTTGAAGTACTGCAGCGACGAGGTCACCGAACTGGTGGCGCCGTCACCGAGACCGCAGAACGAACGGCCCAGGATGTTGCCGGCCGTGTCCAGCAGCGTGTCCAGGTCCTCCAGGGTCCCCTCGCCGGACAGGATCCGGCGGTAGACCCGGACCATCCAGTAGTTGCCCTCGCGGCACGGGGTGCACTTGCCGCACGACTCGTGGTGGTAGAACTCCAGCCACCGGTAGGTCGCGTAGACCGGGCAGTCCTGGTCGCTGAAGATCTGCGTCGCCGTGGTGCCGAGGATGGAACCGGCCGCCGCGACGGACTCGAAGTCCATCGCGGTGTCGATGTGCTCGGCGGCCAGCAGCGGCGTGGACGACCCGCCCGGGGTCCAGAACCGCAGCTTGTGGCCGTCCTGCATGCCGCCGGCGAGCTCGATCAGCTCGCGCAGGGTGATGCCCATCGAGCACTCGTACTGGCCCGGGTTCTTGATCCGGCCGGACAGCGAGTAGATCATCGGACCGGACGACTTCTCCGTGCCCATCGTCTTCCACCACGCCGCGCCGCCGAGCACGATGTACGGCACGCTGGCGATGGTGCCGACGTTGTTGACCACGGTCGGGCTGGCGTAGAGGCCGTGCGTCGCCGGGAACGGCGGGCGCAGCCGGGGCTGGCCGCGGAAGCCCTCCAGCGAGTCCAGCAGCGCCGTCTCCTCGCCGCAGATGTAGGCACCCGCGCCGGAGTGCACCACCAGGTCCAGCTCGTACCCGGTGCCGAGGATGTTCTTGCCCAGGTAGCCGGCCTTGTACGCCTCCTGCACCGCGTGGCGCAGCCGCCGCGCGGCGTGCACCGCCTCACCGCGGATGTAGATGTAGGCGCGGTTGGCGCGGATCGCGTACGACGCGATGATGACGCCCTCGACCAGCGAGTGCGGGTCGTGCGTCATCAGCGGCAGGTCCTTGCAGGTGCCCGGCTCACCCTCGTCGGCGTTGACGACCAGGTAGTGCGGCTTGCCGTCGTTCTGCGGGATGAAGCCCCACTTCAGGCCCGTGGGGAAGCCCGCGCCGCCGCGGCCGCGCAGGCCGGAGTCCTTGATCAGGGCGATCAGGTCGTCGGGGTGCACGGCCAGCGCCTTGCGCAGGGCGGCGTAGCCGTCGAGGCGCTCGTACACGTCCAGGCGCCACGCGTCCGGCGACAGCCAGCGCTTGGTCAGGACCGGCGTGAGCTTCTCCAGCACGGCCTTGCTTGGCGTGGTCACTTCGCCGCCTCCTTCGAGGGAGTCGGGATCGGGGTGTTGATGTCGAAACCGGCCGGGCTGATCCCGTGCTCCTGCGCCAGGCGCAGGCCGCGCAGGGTGGCGTCGCCCGCCGGGCCGTCGGCGACCGCGCCTTCGCGCTCGTCGGCGAAGCCCGCCAGCTGCAACGACATCTCCTTGAGGGTGCACAGGCGGGCGCCGCGGGTCGGCATCGGGCGCTTGCCCGACTTGAGGCCCGCGGCCAGCTCCAGCGCGCTCTCCGGGGTGACCCCGTCGAAGAAGTCGTAGTTGACGGTGAGCACCGGGCCGTAGTCGCACGCGGCGAGGCACTCGGCGTGCTCCAGCGTGATCTTGCCGTCCTCGGTGGTCTCGTCGTGGCCGACGCCCAGCGCCTGCGACAGCTCGTCGTAGACGGCCTGGCCGCCGAGCACGTTGCACATCGTGTTGGTGCAGACGCTGACCAGGTAGTCACCGGTCGGGCGGCGCTTGTACATCGTGTAGAACGTCGCGACCGCGCCGACCTGGGCCTTGGTCAGGCCCAGCTGCTCGGCGCAGAACGTCACGCCGTTCGGCGACACGTAGCCCTCGACCGACTGCACCAGGTGCAGCATCGGCAGCAGCGCCGAGCGCTGCTTGCCCTCGGGGTAGCGCGCGACGATCTCGCGGGCCCGCTCCAGGGTCTCCTCGGTGAAGACGTCAGTCTTCGGCGCTGTCATCGGTCACACCCACCCATCACCGGGTCGAGGCTGGCCCCGCCCGCGATCACATCGGCCAGCAGGCCGCCCTCCGCCATCGCCGGGATGGCCTGGAGATTGACGAAGCTCGGCTCGCGGAAGTGCACCCGGAAGGGCCGGGTGCCGCCGTCGGAGACCACGTGCGCGCCGAGCTCGCCGCGCGGCGCCTCGATCGGCACGTACACCTGGCCGGCCGGGACCCGGAAGCCCTCGGTGACCAGCTTGAAGTGGTGGATCAGCGACTCCATCGACTGACCCATGATGTGCGCGACGTGCTCCAGCGAGTTGCCCAGGCCGTCGTTGCCCACGGCCAGCTGCGCCGGCCAGGCGATCTTCTTGTCCTCGACCATGACCGGGCCCGGCTTGAGCCGGTCCAGCGCCTGCTCGACCAGCTTCAGCGACTCACGCATCTCGGCCAGACGGACCAGGTAGCGGGACCACACGTCGCCGTCGGGCTGGGTCGGGACGTCGAACTCGTACGTCTCGTAACCGCAGTACGGCATGGTCTTGCGCAGGTCCCAGGCCAGGCCGGAGCTGCGCAGCACCGGGCCGGTGATGCCGAGCGCCACGCAACCGGTGACGTCGAGCACGGCCACGCCCTTGGTGCGCGCGGTCCAGATCGGCTGGCCGGAGAGCAGGTCCTCGTACTCCTTGATCCGCTTGGGCATGAAGCCCAGGAACTCGCGGATCTTCTTGACCGCCTCCGGGGGCACGTCCTGCGACACGCCGCCGGGCCGGACGTACGCCATGTTCATGCGCAGACCGGTGATCATCTCGAAGATGTCGAGGATGAACTCGCGCTCGCGGAAGCCGTAGATCATCATCGACAGCGCGCCGAGCTCCATGCCGGTCGTCGCCAGCCACACCAGGTGGGAGGAGATCCGGTTGAGCTCCATCATCAGCACGCGGATGGTGGTGGCGCGCTCGGTGATCTGGTCCTCGATGCCCAGCAGCTTCTCCACCGCGAGGCAGTACGCCGTCTCGTTGAAGATCGGGGCGAGGTAGTCCATCCGGGTCACGAAGGTCGTGCCCTGGGTCCAGGTGCGGTATTCGATGTTCTTCTCGATACCGGTGTGCAGGTAGCCGACGACGGTACGGGCGTCGGTGACCGTCTCGCCCTCCAGCTCCAGCACCAGGCGGAGCACGCCGTGCGTGGACGGGTGCTGCGGACCCATGTTGACGACGATGCGCTCGTCGTGCAGCGGGTCGTGGCCCGAGACGATGGAGTCCCAGTCGCCACCGGTGACGGTGAAGACCTTGCCCTCGGTCGTCTCGCGCTCCTGCGCGTAACCAGCGTTGCTCATCGGTATGACCTCCGCGCGTCGGGCGGCGGGATCTCGGCGCCCTTGTACTCGATCGGGACCCCGCCCAGCGGGTAGTCCTTGCGCTGCGGGTGGCCGTCCCAGTCGTCCGGCATCAGGATCCGGGTCAGGTTGGGGTGGCCGTCGAAGATGACGCCGAACATGTCGTACGCCTCGCGCTCCTGCCAGTCCGCGGTCGGGTAGACCTGGGTGACGCTGGGCAGGTGCGGGTCGGCGACGGTGACCGCGCACTCCAGGCGCAGCCGGCGGCGGTACGTCATCGAGGTCAGCTGGTACACCACGTGCAGGCGGCGCTCCTCGCTGAGGTAGTCCACGCCCGACACCGAACTGCACAGCTCGTAGCGCAGCGACGCGTCGTCACGCAGCACCTGGCACACCTCGGCGATCTTCGCCGGGACGATGTGCAGGGTCAGCTCGCCCCGGTCGATCACGATGCGCTCGATGGCGTCGCCGAAGCCGGGGTACGCCTCCTCCAGCGCGTCCACGATCTCGTCGAAGTCGCCGCCCAGGGGGCGCTGCGCCTCCAGCACCACCGGCCGCTTGCGGACCAGGCCGCCGAAGCCGGACGTGTCACCGGACCCGGTGACCCCGAAGAGGCCCTCAGGTTGAGTCATCGGTTGCGCTCCATCCACTTCTCGATGCGCAGCTGCTCCTCGCGGCCCTCGGCAGCGGCCTGCTCCCACTCGTGGCGCAGCTGCTTGTTGTACCGGTAGCTGGAGGGCATGGCGCCCGGCGCGACGACGGGCTTGCCCTCGCGGGCCTCCTTGGCGGCCAGCATCTTGCGCCCACCGGCGCCGAGCGGCTCGGCCAGGATCTTGTCGTGCAGCTTGAGGATCGCGTCGAGCAGCATCTCCGGCCGCGGCGGGCAGCCGGGCAGGTACATGTCGACGGGCACGACGTGGTCGACGCCCTGCACGATCGCGTAGTTGTTGAACATGCCGCCCGACGACGCGCAGACACCCATCGAGAGCACCCAGCGGGGCTCGGGCATCTGGTCGTAGATCTGGCGCAGCACCGGGGCCATCTTCTGGCTGACCCGGCCGGCCACGATCATCAGGTCGGCCTGGCGGGGCGACGCCCGGAAGACCTCCATGCCGAAGCGGCCCGAGTCGAACCGGGCCGCACCGGTGGCCATCATCTCGATGGCGCAGCAGGCCAGGCCGAAGGTGGCCGGCCAGAAGCTGGCCTTGCGAGTCCAGTTGACGAGCCCCTGGACGGTGGTGAGCAGCACCCCGCTCGGGAGCTTCTCTTCGAGTCCCATGTCAGTCCCAATCCAGGCCGCCGCGACGCCACACATAGGCGTACGCGACGAACACCGTGCCAATGAACATGATCATCTCCCAGAACGCGAAGCTGCCCAGCGCGTTGAAGCTGACAGCCCACGGGTAGAGGAAGATGATCTCGATGTCGAAGACGATGAAGAGCATCGCGGTCAGGTAGAACTTGACCGGGAAGCGTCCGCCGCCGACCGGCTGAGGGGTCGGCTCGATGCCGCATTCATAGGCGTCCAGCTTCGCCTTGTTGAAGCGACGGGGTCCGATGAAGGGTGCAGCCGCCACCGAGAAGAGCCCGAAGGCACCGGCGAGCGCGAAGAGCCCCACAATCGGGATGTACGCGGAGAGCGACACTTGCCTGCGTCCCTTCCTCTGGTTCAGGCGGGCTGTTTCGCCTGGTTGCGGTACTCGTAAGATCCTCGCGCGGCGTTCCGCTAGACAGCGGGTGCCACGCGGGACAGGGCATTGATGATCCGGTCCATCGCGTCGCCACCGCGAGGATCGGTCAGGTTCGCCAGCAGCTTCAGTACGAAGCGCATCAGCGTCGGGTGCGGCATGCCGTGTTTGGTGGCGACCTTCATGACCTGCGGGTTGCCGATCAGCTTCACGAAGACGCCGCCGATGCGGTAATACCCGCCGAGCCGGCGCCGCAGCTCGGTGCCGTACCCCTGCAACGCGAGCTCCCGGGCCGGACCGGCCGGGCGCGCCAGCGCCTGGATCATCACTTCGGCTGCGAGCTGGCCAGACTCCATCGCGTACGCGATGCCCTCGCCGTTGAAGGGGTTGACCATGCCGCCGGAGTCACCCACCAGCACCATGCCGCGGGTGTAGTGCGGAACGCGGTTGAAGCCCATCGGCAGCGCCGCGCCCAGGATCTTGCCGTCCGCGTTGGCCTCGGTCAGGCCCCACTCCGGCGGGGTCGCGGTGAGCCAGTCGGTCAGCATCGTGCGGTAGTTGGTCTGCTGGTAGGCCTTGGACGAGTTGAGCACGCCCAGGCCGACGTTGATCCGGCCGTCGCCGAGACCGAAGATCCAGCCGTACCCGGGCAGCTGCGCGCTGCCCGCCTCCCGGCTGCGCAGCTCCAGCCACGACTCCAGGTAGTCGTCGTTGGCCTTGGCCTCGCAGTGGTAGTAGCGGCGCACCGCGACGCCCATCGGGCGGTCCTCGCGCTTGGTGATGCCCAGCGCGAGCGGGAACCGGCCCGAGACGCCGTCGGCGGCGACCACCAGGTGCGCGCGCATGACCTTGACGCCCTCGGCCGTCTTCACCTCGACGCCGACGACGCGGCCCTCGGCGTCGAGCACCGGGCCGGTCACGTTGTGGCCGGTCCGCAGGTCGGCACCGGCGGCCACGGCACACTTGGCGAGCATGTCGTCGAAGTCCATGCGGGTGCGGACGAGGCCGAAGTCGGGGAAGCTGGCCAGCTCGGGCCAGTCCAGCTCCAGCCGTACGCCGCCGCCGATGACGCGCAGGCCCTTGTTGCGCAGCCAGCCGGCTTCGGGGCTGACGTCCACGCCCATGTCGATCAGCTGCTTGACCGCGCGCGGGGTCAGGCCGTCGCCGCAGACCTTCTCCCGGGGGAACTCGGTCTTCTCCAGCAGCAGGACCTTCACACCGTGCTTGGCAAGGTGGAACGCGGTGGCGGAGCCCCCCGGACCGGCACCTACGACGATCACATCTGCATCGACATCGGTCGGTGTCATGCTCACCTCCACCTCGGCCTTAACGCTCGTTCCGGGCTCGTGAAAGTCTTCACAAGCCAGTCCGGCGTGCAGTCTAGAACTGCGCCGAGACCACGTAGTGGTTAGGTGAGCCTAAGTACCTAAGGGACGGCAGGTATGGCGGCGTTTCCGGCCCGCCGCGGCGATCAAGCCACTAGGATGCCCGCACCCGTCGGCACAGCCGCCCGGACGCGTCGGCGGTGGTCAGGATTCGGGGCTCGCCGCCGGTGCCGCCGGTTCAGGATCAGGCCGGTCCGCCTTCGCGAGGCGTTCGCGTTCAGCCTGCCGCGCGGCCGCACGCCGCCGCGCCGCCGCCTCCAGGTCGGCCACCCGCACCGGCGGTTCCCCGTACCCCCCGCCGAGGGTGCCGAGCACCGCACTCTCCTCGTACCCCATACCCCGATCGTCCCCGGGGCGGGGCTGGGCAGGGTGCAGTTTCGGGGAAAGTGCTGGAATGGCCGCGTTGATTCGTGCAGTTTCCCCGAAACTGCACGAACAGCCCCGCGCGGCGGCGGGGCGGGCGCGCGCCGGGGCGACGCGGGCCCGTCAGGGGCGGGTGGCGCGGTGGAGGGCGACGATGCCGCCGGTCAGGTTGCGCCACTTCACCTGCGACCAGTTGTTCTCGCCGATGATCGCGGCGAGCTCGCGCTGGTCGGGCCAGGCCCGGATCGACTCGGCCAGGTAGACGTACGCCTCGGGGTTGCTGGCGACCCGGCGGGCCACCGCGGGCAGCGAGCGCATGAGGTACTGGAGGTAGACGGTGCGGAACGCGCCGTTGGTCGGGTGCGAGAACTCGCAGATGACCAGGCGGCCGCCGGGCTTGGTGACCCGGGCCAGCTCGCGCAGGGCCGCCGGGGTGTTCGCCACGTTGCGGATCGCGAACGAGATGGTGACCGCGTCGAACGTCTCGTCCGCGAAGGGCAGTGCCAGCGCGTCGGCCGCCGTCAGCGGCACGTGCGGGCGGGTGCGCCGGCCGACCTTGAGCATGCCCAGCGACAGGTCCGCGCCCACGACGTACGCCCCCGAGCGGGCCAGTTCCTCGGTGGAGACGCCGGTGCCCGCGCCGAGGTCGAGCACCTTCTCACCCGGCTTGAGGTCCAGCGCAGAGCGGGTCGCGCGCCGCCACGACTTGTCCTGACCGAACGACAGCACCGAGTTCGTCTTGTCGTAGTTCTCGGCCACGCCGTCGAACATCGCGGCGATCTCGTTCGGCTCTTTGTCCAGGTCTGCGCGCGTCATGGCGTCACTCTGCCAAACGGCTCCGGTGACCCGGCATCCGGCTCACCCCGCCGTCTGCCGCGCCACCCGCGCGGCGCTGCCGCGAGCGCTGGTCAGCCGTCGCGCTCGGCGCCGCGCCGCAGCACGTAGACGGCGACCGCCAGCGCGAGCAGCCCGATCAGCACCACGCACAGGATGACGATGATCAGCGTACGGCTGGCGCTGCTCAGGTCTGGGTCGGCAGCCGCCGGCACCGCCTCCGGCACCGCGACGACGCCCGTGCCGGAGTCAGGCGACTCCGCCACCGGCACCGCCGAGGCCTGCGGCGAGACGGACGGCGCCATGCTGGACCGGGCGGGCGCCGAGGCGGCGGCCGGGGATGCCTGCGGGGTGGCCGACGGAGCCGGGCCGGGGTCGTTGACGAGCAGCGGCACCTGGTCGTTGGCCGCGTTCGGGTCGCATGAGCAGGTCACCTTGAGCGAGCCCCGGCCGGTGACCGGGCCGTCGATGCGCACCTGGACCGTGCGCCACACCGCCTTGCCGTCGGGCGCGACGCCGGGCCACGGCCCGACCGTGTAGCACTCCGCCCGCGTCGAGTCCTCGCGCAGGTTGCAGTCCTCGCCCTCGAACCCGCCCACGAACCGGGTGCCGGGCGGGGCCGTGTAGTCGAAGCGGACCTTCACCGTCGCGCCGACCTGGTCCGGGCCGAAGTTGGCGATCGACAGCTCCAGCCCGACGACGCCGTTGACCTTCCCGACGGCCGGGCGCGCGCCCACGGCCAGATCCGAGCCTCCGGCCGCGTACGCCGGCACCGCCGACGCCGCCACGGCCAGCACGCCCAGCACTGCCGCCCATCCCCGCCTGATCACCAGTGGACCATAGGCGGGCGTCACTGGGCGGGGGATGGGCTGATCGGCCGATACCCGCCGCGACCGGCTACTCGCCGGCTTCGTCGTCCTCGTCGTCGCTGCTGTTGCGCCACAGGTAGACCGCGAACCCGAGCCCGCCCAGCGCCAGCACCACGGCCGCGCCGCCGATCACGAACAGCAGGTCGACGCCGGAGTCGTCCTCCGGCGCGGACCCGGAACCGTCGGCGCCGGGAGCCACGTCGGTCGGCACCACGGGGCTGGCCTCGGTCGGCATCTCGACCGGGGTCGGGCTGGGCGTGGCCGAGGGCGAGGCCGACTTCGACGGGGTGGGCGAGGTGTGCGGGCCCGGCTTGGGCGCGGGCGGGTTGTTGCCGTTGAGCACCAGGGCGGTCCGGTTGTTCGGCGAGTACGGGTCGCAGGAGCAGCTCACCACCGCCGACCCCACCGACCCGATCTTGCCGACCACCACCAGCTGGAAGGTGCCCCACACCATGGGGCCGCCCGGCTGGACGTCCTTCCACTGCTGGGTCCGGGTCAGCCCGCAGACGACCCTGGTGTCCAGGGAGTTGATCTCGCAGGCACCGCCGCCGTGGTCCACCGAGCCGCGTACGAACCTGGTGCCGCGCGGCGCCTGCAACGTCAGGCGCGCACTCGACGCGGGCGCGGCCGGGCCGTAGTCGACCACGCCCAGCCGCATGGTGACGGTGTCGCCGAGCTTCACCTCGCGCACCGCCATCGCCCGCACCGCCAGGTCGGCCTTGCCGTCGGCCCAGGACGGCAGCGCCGCGCCGAGCACCAGCACGGCCGCCGACAGCAGCACCGTCGCGGCCCGCGCCGCCAGAGACGTTCCCCGTTCACGCACGCGTGGACGATAGATAGGGACAACCGCCCGGAACATGGGCTGATCGGTCACTTCGGCATATGCCGTCGCTCACTACAGCCCGATGTCCGCCGCCCGTACCCGGCGCCGGGACGCCACCGGAACCCGGAACCGTCAGCGGGCCTCGACCAGCGGCAGGGTCTTGCCGACGCCGCCGCCCGGGATCGCGATCGAGGAGAAGTGCGAGGTGATGCGCTCGTCGGTCGGGTCGTCCGCCGGGGTCCAGTGCACGTCCAGGTGGCGGTAGAGCGTGTCGCGCTGGGCCGGGATGCGCCCGGCGGTGCGGATGAGCTGCACCAGGTCGACCAGGTTGGACCGGTGCTTGGCACCGGCCGAGGAGATGACGTTCTCCTCCAGCATGATCGAGCCGAGGTCGTCGACGCCCATGTGCAGCGCGAGCTGGCCCACGTCCTTGCCGGTGGTGAGCCAGGAGGCCTGGAGGTGGTTGACGTTGTCGAAGAACAGGCGGGCCACCGCGATCAGGCGCAGGTATTCCAGCGTGGTGGCCTGGGTGCGGCCCTTGAGGTGGTTGTTCTCCGCCTGGTACGTCCACGGGATGAAGGCCCGGAAGCCGCCCGTGCGGTCCTGCACGTCGCGGATCATCCGCAGGTGCTCGATCCGCTCGGCGTTGGTCTCGCCGGTGCCCATCATCATGGTGGCGGTCGACTCGACGCCGTGGCGGTGCGCGACCTCCATGACCTCCAGCCAGCGCTCGCCGGACTCCTTGAGCGGGGCGATCGCCCGGCGGGGGCGCTCGGGCAGCATCTCGGCGCCTGCGCCCGCGATCGAGTCCAGGCCCGCGGCCTTGATCCGGACGACCGCGTCCTCGATGGAGACGCCGGAGACCTTGGCCATGTGCAGGATCTCGCTCGGCCCGATCGAGTGGATCATCAGGTCCGGGTACGCCTGCTTCACCGACGAGAACAGGTTCTCGTAGTACTCCACGCCGTATTCGGGGTGGTGGCCGCCCTGGAGCATCACCTGGGTCGCGCCGAGCTCGACCGCCTCGCCGCAGCGGCGCAGGATCTCGGCGGTGTCGTGGGTCCAGCCCTCGGCGTGCTTGGGCGCCCGGTAGAAGGCGCAGAACTTGCACGCGGTGACACAGACGTTCGTGTAGTTGATGTTGCGGTCGATCAGGTACGTGACGATGCCGTCCGGGTAGCGCCGCCGCCGCACCGCGTCAGCCGCCTCGCCGAGCGCGTGGAACGGTGCGTCGGTGTAGAGCAGCAGCGCCTCCTCGGCGCTGATGCGGCCACCGTCGGCGGCCCGCTGCACGATGCTGTCGATCTCCCGGTTCCCAGTCACGTCCCCGAGGGTATCGGGTCGCCGAACGCCGCGGCACGTCCGGTCCGCAGGCAGGTGGCGAGCCACTGCGCCCACGCGCCCGTCGCGCGGGCCGACTCGATCCCCATGAGCAGCACCGCGTAGTTGCCGAACCCCGGGTGGTCGGGCCGGTCGTGGCCGGTGCCGCGCAGCATGGCCGCCTCCTGCTCCCACTCGTCCAGCAGGTCGCGCTGGCGGGCGGCGATGCGGGCGTACAGGTCGGCCATGGCCACCGGATCGGCGCTGTTCGCCGCGTACGCCTTCAGCACGGTCTCGCTGCGGGGCGCCACCACCGGCGGCCGCACCAGCCACTCGCCCAGGGCGGCCAGCCCGGCCGGGGTCAGCGTGTACGTCTTCTTCGCCCGGGGGCCCGGACCGGCACCCTCGGCCAGCTCGACCCACGTCGCCGCCGCGAGCCGGGCCAGCTCCGGATAGATCTGGCTGTGCTTGGCGGTCCAGAAGTGGCCGATCGGGGACTTCATCCGCTGCGTCAGCTGGTAACCGGTCGCCGGACCCCGGGTGAGCAGCGAGAGCAGGGCGTAACCGAGCGCCGAACCGGACACCGATGCCGAATCGTCACCGTCGCGCGCCCGCATCGCGCCTCCTCACTATGTAACTTCTGACATGTCGACTCTGACATAGGGGGGATTCACGTGAAACATTTCGCCGTGCTGCTGACCCTCGCCACCGTACTCACGGGCTGCGCCGCCACCGGCGAGCCACCCACGACCGCCGCCCCGCCCAGCCCGGCCGTGAGCCTGCCGCCCGAGCACCCGGGGCCGGGCGGCCACGACCTCGCCCTGCTGCACGGCGGGGTGCGCCGCGACTACCGGCTGCACGCCCCGCCCGGCTGGACCCCGGGCACCGTGCTGCCGCTGGTGCTGGTCTTCCACGGACAGCCCGGGACCGGCGCGGACGCCGAAAGGATCAGCCGGATGACACCGGTCGCCGACGCGAAGGGCTTCCTCGTCGCGTACCCCCAGGGGTTCGGTGAGCGCTGGAACACCTCGGCCTCCGGCGGCGCCGACGACGTCGGCTTCGTCGCCGCCCTGCTCGACCACCTGTCGCGCGACTGGGGCGCCGACCCGAAGCGGACGTACGCGGCGGGCTTCTCCAACGGCGCCGCGTTCACCTACCGGCTCGCCCGCGACCTGCCGGGGCGCTTCGGCGCGCTCGCGCCGGTCAGCGGCCGCATCGAGACCGAGCGGGACGCCGCCCCGCCGCTGGCGACGCCGGTCTCCCTGCTGACCTTCCAGGGCAGCGTCGACCGGTTCGCCGGCTCCTGGCCGGGCACCAACAACCTGTGGCGCCGCCTGGCCGCCTGCGGCGAACCCGCCGTCCGCACCCTGAACGGCCCGCACGGCAAGGCCCACCGCTACACCGCCGCCTGCGCCGGGGGCACCGAACACGTCGTCTACAGCGTGATCGACATGGGCCACGACTGGCCCGTCGGGGGCGATCACCCGGTAGACGCCGACACCCTCATCTGGGACTTCTTCACCCACCACCCCCTGCCCTGAGGTGAGGTGAGGAAGGGCACCTTCCACCGCGTGATGCGGTGAGAAGGTGCCCTTCCTCGTCTCTCCAGCTCAGGCGTCGAAGTCGAGGGCCAGGTCGTCGCTGGTGGGGGTCGACTGGCAGGTCAGCACGTATCCGGCGGCCAGCTCGTCGGGCTCAAGGGCCCAGTTCGCCGCCATCTCCACCGAGCCCGAGACCACCTTGGCGCGGCAGGTCGAGCAGACGCCGCCCTTGCAGGCGTACGGCAGCTCGCCGCGGTGCCGCAGCGCCGCGTCCAGCACCCGCTCGCCCCGCTCCATCGCGAACTCGGTCGACCGTCCGTCCAGGAGGATCCGGACGCCGACCGTCCCGCCGCCCTCGACCGCGGCCGCCAGTGGCGGCGGCTCCTCGGCGTGGAACAGCTCCACGTGCACCCGCCCGGCGGCACCGACCGCCGCCAGCGCCTCGCGCGCCGAGCGCACCACACCCAGCGGCCCGCACAGGAACCACTCGTCCACCGCCGCCAGCTCGAACGCCTTCAGCAGCGCCGTGGTGCGGTCGGCGTCCAGCCGCCCGGACAGCAGCTCGCTGGGCTGCATCTCCCGCGACAGGACATGGACCAGCTGCAACCGCCCCGGGAAGCGGTCCTTCAGGTCCGCCAGCGCGTCGGCGAACATCACCTCGGCGGCGCTGCGGTTGCCGCACAGCACCGTGAACGTGCTGCCCGGCTCGGTGCCCAGGGCGGTGGCGGCCAGCGACAGCACCGGGGTGACCCCGGAGCCGGCCACGATCGCGCCGTAGCGGCGGGCGCGGGCCGGGTCGAGCTCGGTGGTGAACCGGCCGAGCGGCGGCAGCACCGCGAGCGGCTCGCCGGGCGCGAGCTCCTGCGCCCGGGTCGAGAAGGCACCGCCCGGCACCCGCTTCACCCCGATCGTCAGCAGGCCGTGCTCACGCAGGTCGGCAGGCGTCGAGCAGATCGAGTACGACCGCCGCTCCGCCTCGTCGAGGCGCACCGTCACGTGCTGTCCCGGCCGGAACGCGAACACCTCGCGCAGCGGCTCGGGCACCGCCAGGGTCAGCGCCACCGCCGACGGGGTCAGCTGCTCGACGGCGGCCACGGTCAGCTCATGGAAAGTCGGGCTCACGGCTCACAGCTTCTTGATCGCGTTGAACGGTTCGAGGCAGCCGTGGCAGCGCCACAGCGATTGGCACGGCGTCGAGGCGTACCGGCTGAGCTGCACCACCACCGGTCCGTCGGCACCGGCCGAGCCGCCCGCGCAGTGCGGGCAGGACGGGGTGCCGCCCTCGCCGGGCGCGGCGATGCCCGTGCGGCGCAGCGCGGCCCACCCCGACTCGGTGATCATGTCGGTGGACCAGGCCGGGCTGAGCACGGTCCGCACCCGCGCGTCCGGGTAGCCGCCCGCGGCCAGCGCCGCGCGTACGTCGTCGGCGATGGCGTCCATCGCCGGGCAGCCCGAGTACGTCGGCGTGATGACCGCGGTGACCCGCCCGTCCGCGCCGGTCTCGACGCCGCGCAGGATGCCCAGCTCGGCGATGGTGATCACGCGCAGCTCCGGGTCGGGGACGGCCCCGGCCAGCTCCAGCGGGTCACGCAGCGCGGTCGTGTTCACCACGACGCCCCGGGGTGGGCGCGGTGCAGTGACTGCATCTCGGCCAGCAGGAAGCCCAGGTGCTCGGTGTGCTGCCCGGTGCGGCCGCCGGACGGTTGCCACCGGTCGGCGGGGCGGGTCAGCGTCGCCTGCGCGAGCACCGGTTCCACCAGTGCCAGCCAGCGCTCCCGGATGCCCTCGGTCAGCTCGTGCGCGTACGGCCACACCGCGTCGAGCGCCTCCTGCATGCGCAGGTGCGACTCCGGCGTGCCGTCGCCCAGCCGCAGCACCCACTGCGTCGCGTGGTCCACGTGGTACGTCGACTCCTTGACCGCCTTCGCCCCGATCGCGGCCGCCAGCACGTCGTCCCCGGCGGCCAGGTCGGTGTAGCGCAGCAGCTGCGCCGCCGACAGCAGCAGCAGCCAGGCCGTGGTCCAGCCGAAGTCCAGGTCGCCGCGGGCCGGGCCGAGCGGCAGCTCCGCCAGCAGGCAGTTGCGGAACTCGTGGTCGGCGCGCAGGTAGGCGAGCTCGTCCTCGGTGCGCGGCGGGTCCAGCCGCTCGCCCGCCGCGGTCAGCAGCAGCCGGGCGGCGCCGAGCTGGTCGAGGGCGATGTTGGCCAGCGCCACGTCCTCCTCCAGCGTGGGCGCGCGCGACACCCACTCGGCCAGCCGCTGCGCCGCGATGAGCGCGTCGTCGCCGAGGGCGAGCAGGTCAGGTGTGGTGCTCACAGGTGTGCCACCCCTTCGGGCAGCTCGTAGAAGGTCGGGTGCCGGTAGATCTTGTCGGCGGCCGGGTCGAAGAAGGGGTCCTTCTCGTCCGGGCTCGACGCGGTGATCTCCGCGGCGGGCACGACCCAGATGGAGACGCCCTCCTGGCGGCGGGTGTACAGGTCACGCGCGTGCCGCAGCGCCATGGCCGCGTCGGGCGCGTGCAGGCTCCCGGCATGGGTGTGCGCCAGGCCGCGCCGCGGCCGGATGAACACCTCCCACAGGGGTTCCGTGCTCATGCGTCCACCAGTTCCTTCCGGTTGCTCGCCTTGGCCGCGTACGCGGCGGACGCCTCGCGCACCCAGGCGCCGTCGGCGTGGGCGCGGTTGCGGTGCGCCATCCGCTGCCGGTTGCACGGGCCGTCGCCCTTGACCACGCGCATCAGCTCGCCGAAGTCGGGCGAGGTGTAGTCGTAGTGGCCGCGCTCGTCGTTCCAGCGCAGTTCCGGGTCGGGCAGGGTGAGCCCGAGGATCTCGGCCTGCGGCACGCACATGTCGACGAAGCGCTGGCGCAGCTCGTCGTTGGAGAAGCGCTTGACCTTCCACGCCATCGACTGCGCGGAGTGGGTGGAGTCGGCGTCGGGCGGGCCGAACATGGCCAGCGACGGGTACCACCAGCGGTCGACCGAGTCCTGGGCCATGGCCCGCTGCTCGGGCGTGCCCTGGGCCAGCACGTACAGCGACTGGTAGCCCTGGCGCTGGTGGAAGGACTCCTCCTTGCACACGCGGATCATGGCGCGGGCGTACGGCCCGTACGAGCAGCGGCACAGGGGGACCTGGTTGACGATGGCCGCCCCGTCCACCAGCCAGCCGATCGCGCCGACGTCGGCCCAGCTCAGCGTGGGGTAGTTGAAGATCGAGCTGTACTTCTGCTTCCCGGTGAGCAGCGCCTCGTTCAGCTCCTCGCGGCTGACGCCCAGCGTCTCGGCCGCGGCGTAGAGGTAGAGGCCGTGGCCGGCCTCGTCCTGCACCTTGGCCAGCAGGATCGCCTTGCGGCGCAGCGTCGGCGCGCGGCTGATCCAGTTGCCCTCGGGCTGCATCCCGATGATCTCGGAGTGCGCGTGCTGGGCGATCTGGCGGATGAGCCCCGCCCGGTACGCCTCCGGCATCACGTCGCGCGGCTCGATCTTCTGGTCGGCGGCGATGACGGCGTCGAACGAGGCCGGCCCGTCGAGGGCCCGGTCGGCGGCGGCACGCAGCGCCGCCTCCGCCTCCTCGACCTCGCCGAGCAGGCTGTCCGCGCCCGCGACGCCAGGCATCGGGGTGTCCATGCGGCCAGTGTTACAGGGCTGCGCCGATATGCGCAACAACTGTCACAACCAGCGTCGCTGATTGCGCAATCCTGACTACGTTCCGTCGCAATCGACAGGCTCGCCCGTGACCTGCGTCACCGGAACAAGCCGGTTCACGCTCGGGCAAGACCGGCATAAAGGCAGCTCCCAGCGTTGCGGCCTAACTTTGTTCACGTTCCGGCGGGCCCCTCGCCGGGATGTGCACCCCTGACAGCGACGTCACCCCCGAGGAGCACCCCCATGCCCCGGCGTACCCCCTTCACTGCCACGACCACGGCGCTCGGCGTTATGGTCCTGGCAGTGCTGATCCCATCCGCGGCATCGGCCCTCACCGGCTCGGAGGCCACCGTGGTGAGCGCTGTCCCGGCACCGGCCCAGCCCGCGACGAGCCCGGAGCCCGCGGCCTCCACCCCGGCCGCGACGGCCGCCGCCAGCCCGAGCACCGCCGCCGCGAGCCCCTCGACGACACCCGGGCCCGCGACCACCCGGCACGTCAGCAACCAGCGGCCGAGCCGGTCGCTGGTCGCGGGGCGGGTCACGCTCGACTACCAGGGCGACTTCATCGGCTGGGCCATGCTCGACCGGCACACCGGCGAGGTGGTCGCGGCCAAGAACGCGAACCAGACCAGCAGCACCGAATCCATGATCAAGATCTGGCTGGTCTCGGACTACCTGCGCCGCGCCGCCGAGAGCGGCCAGACCGTCACCCAGGACTGGCTCACCAAGGCGAGCGACGCCGTCCGCCACTCCGACGACCGGGCCGCCCAGGCCCTGTACGTCGCGAACGGCAAGGACGAGTCGGTGCGCCGGATGATCGAGATGTGCGGCATGACCGACACCTCGGCGTACCCCTCCTGGTGGAGCCGGACCCAGATGTCGCCGCGCGACGCGCTGCGGCTGGCCTCCTGCGTCGCCGACGGCACCGCCGCCGGGCCGCAGTGGACCGGCTGGGTGATGTCCGAGATGCGCCAGGTCGAGGGGAGCACCGCCCCCGCTGACCAGCAGGCCACCCGCGGCGGCGGCCGGTGGGGCATCATCGACGGCGTGCCGGGCACCGTCGCCCGCACCCTCGCCATCAAGAACGGCTGGACCGCCATCGGCGCCGACAGCAACTGGCACCTGAACTGCCTCGCCGTCAGCGACGACTGGATCATGAGCGTGATGACCCGTTACCCCGTCGAAAACGGGCTGCAGTACGGTGCCGGCGTCTGCGCCAGCGTCGCAGGTCAGCTCCTGCCGAGAGCCTGACCGCCCCACCCCCCGTGCCACCCGCTCTTCCCCCCGGAGCCCCCTCATGAAGCAGTTGATGACCCGACGCCGTGCGCTGCTGGCCGGCGGCGCCGGCCTGGCCGCGCTGACCGGCGGCGGCTTCTGGCTGGCCTCCCGCGGCGAGACCGGCACCCCCGGCGTCCTCGGCACCACCCTGCCGTCGAACTCGCCCACCCCGTCGGCGACGGCGTCGCCCGCGGCGTCGGTCTCGCCCAGCCCGAGCCGCGAAGCCGCCGGGACCGTGCCGGTGCAGCCGGGTGCGCCCGGGATCGAGCACGCGTCCCTGACCGAGACGACCACCGGTCTGGTCAGCGTCAACGTCTCGCACTGGTGGAGCTGGGCGCTGATGGACCGGTCGTCGGGCCGGATCATCGGCTCGCCGAACTTCCACCAGACCAACATGACCGCCTCGATGATCAAGGCGTGGCTGGCCGCGGACTACCTGCGCCGCGCCACCGAGTCCGGCACCACCCCGAGCACCGCGCGCATGAACATGATCAGCACGATGATCCGCGACAGCGCCAACGAGCCCGCCTCGACGCTCTACGGCGAGCTGGGCCGCTCGGCCACCATCGGCCGCCTCGTCTCGATCTGCAAGCTCACCGACTCCCGGGCCGGTGACGGCTGGAGCACCACCCAGCTGTCCGCCCGCGACACCTGCCGCATCGCCAACTGCATCGGCAACGGCACCGCCGCGGGGCCCCGGTGGACCACCTGGCTGGTCAACGAGATGCGCAACGTACGCGGTGACGGCGACTTCGGCATCCGCCGGGCCTGGCCCGCCGACGAGCAGAAGACCATCGCCATCAAGAACGGCTGGGTCGACCGGCAGGCACTCGGCTTCTGGACCGTCAACTGCATGGCCCTGGGCGACACCTGGACCATGGCGGTCATGACCCGGCCCCCGCTGAGCAAGCCGTGGTCCGCCGGCGGCGACATCGCCAGGTCCGTCGCCACCCAGCTCCGCACCGCCACCGACCTGGTCTGACCCCACCCGCCGCGCGCCGCGCCCCCGGGCGGGCGCGCGCTGGGCGTGATCACGCTGGGCGTGATCGTGCAGTTTCGGGGAAACTGCACGAATTCACGCGCCGATTCCAGCAGTTTCCCCGAAACTGCATGATCGACCCGCCTGCCCCCGGCGGGGGTGGCAGGGCGGGCCCGGTCAGAGGGGCATGAACTCCGGGCCCGACTCGGGGAGCGCGGGAGCTTCGCCGAGGGCGGTGGCGCGGCGGGCGAACTCGCGCAGGCCGTTGATCTGGCGGCTGCCCAGCGAGAAGTCCAGGACGCGGAAGTACGAGGCGAGCGTCGCGGCGTCGAACGGCTCCCAGCGGGCCGCCGCGGTGGCGACCTCGTCGAGCCCGGCCAGGCTCAGGTCGCGCGAGCGCAGGAACGCCTCGTGCACGTCCTTGACCAGCCCCGGGTGGGCGGCGGCGAAGTCGCGGCGCACGGCCCACACGGCGAAGACCATGGGCAGGCCGGTCCACTCGCGCCAGGCCTGGCCGAGGTCGGTGACGGCCAGCCCGCGCCGCGGCGCCTCGAACAGCGCGCGCAGCGCGACGTCGCCGATGAGCACCCCGGCCTGCGCGTCGAGCAGCATCGCGCTGAGGTCGGGCGGGCAGCGGAAGTACTCGGGGCGTACGCCGTAGCGCTCCTGGAGCAGCATCTGCGCCAGCAGCACGCCCGTGCGCGAGGTGCTGCCCAGCGCCACCTTGGTCTGGTCGAGCTCGGTCAGCGGCACCTGCGAGACGACGTTGACCGACAGCACCGGGCCGTCCGAGCCGACCGCGAGGTCGGGCAGGAGCAGCAGCTCGTCGGCGTGGCGCAGGTATTCGACCAGCGAGATCGGGCCGATGTCGAGGTCGCCCGCGACCAGCGCCCGGTTGAGCTGGTCGGGGGAGTCCTTGTGCAGGTCGACGTCGAGCAGCGCACCCGAGCGCATCAGCCCCCAGTACAGGGGGAGACAGTTCAGGAACTGGATGTGTCCGACCCGGGGACGCTGCACTGCGCTCATGATCAGGGAGCCTACCCGGGCCGGACGATCAGGCGGCCGTCGCCTGGGCCTGCGGTGACGTACGCGTACCTCCCGTGACGCTGCGCACGACGGGCGTGACCAGCAGTATCCCGAGCAGGCCGAGCGCGCCCGCGCCGAGCACGACCCAGCGCGCGTCGATCAGGTCGAGCACCACGCCGCCGACGAAGAACCCGGCGAGCCCGCCGCCCTGCACCCGCGACTGGACCGCGGCGGCGGCCTGGCCGCGCGCGGCAGCGGGCACCCGGCGGCCGAGCAGCGTGCCCGCGATGACGTTCTGACCGCCGTTGACCAGGCCGCCCGCCAGCCAGCACGGGGCGATCCAGACCGCGGCGGTGACGGTGCCGCAGAGCACCACCGCGCCGCAGATGCCGGCCAGGCCGAGGAAGATCCAGCGGACCAGGGCGCCGTCGGCGGTGGTGGGGCGGATGAGCCGGGCCATCAGCCAGGCGCCGCCGAGCATGCCCACGGTCCAGGCGGAGGTGACCACGCCGTACAGGACGGCGGATGCGCCGAGGGTCTCGCGGACGAAGAACACCTCGGCGACGTTGACCGCCGACACCAGACCGATGATCAGCGCGAGGCTCCACACCATCACCCAGTACATCCGGTCGTCGCGCAGCCGCCAGGCGACCGGCTCGGACCCGGGCCGCGCCGCGTCCTCGCGGACGGCGGCGGCACCGCCCCGGCGGGTGCGCAGCAGCAGCCCGGCCAGCACGGTGAAGCCGAACGCCAGCGCCGACACCCGCAGCGTCTGCTCGACGGCGACGGTGCCGACGAGCAGCCCGGCCAGCGCCGGCCCGGCCATCATGCCGATGGACCCGGCGGTCTGCCCGATCGCGTTGGCGCGGGCCAGGTCCTCTCGGGTGACCATCGCGGGCAGCAGCGCCGAGCGGGTCGGCTGGGCGACGGCGGTGGCGGCGGCCAACGCGACGGCACCCGCCATGACCCACTCGTACCGCGTGGCGTAGGCCAGGGCGAACGCCGACCCGACCTGGCCGACGCCCGACACGATCAGCAGCAGGCGGCTGTCCACCCGGTCGACCAGGCGGCCGACCCAGCGGGCGAGCACCACGACCGGCAGCGTCTCGGCGACCACGAGCAGCGCCACCTGTAGACCGCTGCCGCCGCGCTCCTGTAGCGCGAGCACCAGGGTCGTCATCACCAGGAAGGTGCCCAGCGCGGCCATGAGCTGGGCGACCGAGGCGATGACGACGTCGCGCCAGCGCGATGTGAAAGACATGTTTCACAGTATGTCTTTCACATCGCGCTGAAGCAATAGGCCGACGCCGCTGTCCGCTTCAGTCCAGCGGGACCGCCCGGACCTGGAGCACCGAGCGCCGCGACCCCTCGGGCGGGTCGTTCTGTCGCACGCTCTTCTTGTACGGCTCCAGCATCTCCAGCATCTTCGCGGTGATGTCCCTGAGCTCGGCGGCGGTCACCAGCAGCACGGTCTCGCTCATCAGCGCCGCGTCGTACCACTCCGGCGCCTCCTCGGCCGCCTTCGCGACCCACTGCCGGACCCGCTCGTCGCCGCGCGCCAGGAACACGTCGGTCACCGCCCGCTCGGCCGCCTTGGCCTCCGAGTCGGCGCCCCGCTCCAGCTCTATGGAGTACCCCCGCATGCGGGTCCGCCAGACGCGCTCGCGCCCGTCGCCGCGGCTCGGTGCGTCCTCGATCAGACCGGCCTTGGCCAGCGCGCGCAGGTGGTAGCTCGTCGCACTAGGCGACAGGCCGACCACTCCGGCGCACTCGGTGGCGGTCACGTCTTCGACGCTGCCGGCAAGGTGCTCCATGATCGCGATCCGGGCGGGATGCGCCAACGCGCGCATCACCGCGGGATCGGTGATCCTCAACTGTTCCCCAGCGCTCACCCGTAAAGAAAATCACGTGCGGCGGGCAAATGAGCAACTAACATGGTCGGTCGATTCCTTCCCTCTCTCTGGCACTGCCGACAGCGCCCGCCTCTCAGGCGCAGAGCCGGGCGGCCGCACCTCCCGCCACGACCAGAGGACCTCCATGCAGACCGACATCTCCCCCGCGATCCGCCGCGCCCTGAACGGCCCCGCCGGGCTCGACACCGAGCGCGAGCACCTGGCCGAATCGCGCGCCGCGCTGGCCGCGATGCGCCGCCGCGCCGAGGAGCTCTTCCACGTCGGCGACCGGGTCGCCGGGGACGCGTACACCGCCGAGCAGCTCGGGCGGCAGATGGCCCAGCGCATCAAGGAGCTCACCGACGACCCGGCCGCGCCGCTGTTCTTCGGCAAGCTGACCATGGCCGAGCCGGAGGTGTGGCACATCGGCCGCCGCCACGTCACCGACACCGCGGGCGAGCCGCTGGTGCTCGACTGGCGCGCACCCATGTCGCAGCGCTTCTACCAGGCCAGCGCGAGCGAGTCGCAGGGCGTCGCGGTGCGGCGCCGGTTCGGCTGGGCGCCGGGCGCGCCCGGCGAGCCGACCACGCTGACCAGCTTCGAGGACGAGCACCTCGACCAGGGCCAGGAGCTCGGCACCGGCAGCGCCATCCTCACCGCCGAGATCGAGCGGCCCCGCGTCGGGCCGATGCGCGACATCGTCGCCACCATCCAGCCCGAGCAGGACGAGCTGGTCCGCGCCGGGCTGGAGGACACCATCTGCGTACAGGGCGCGCCCGGCACCGGGAAGACCGCCGTCGGGCTGCACCGTGCGGCGTACCTGCTCTACCTGCACCGGGAGCGGCTGCGCCGGTCCGGCGTGATGATCATCGGGCCGAACCGGTCGTTCCTGAACTACATCGCGGCGGTGCTGCCCGCCCTCGGTGAGATCGAGGTCGAGCAGGCCACCATGGCCGACCTGCTCGACACCCCGGTCCGGGGCACCGACAGCGACGAGGCCGCCGCCCTCAAGCACGACCCGCGCATGGCGCAGGTGCTGCACCGGGCCCTGTGGAACCGGATCGACCGGCCGCGGGGCCCGATCGGCATCTCCGACGGGTCGTACAAGTGGCGGATCGACGAGGGCGTGCTGCGCCGCGTCGTCGACGAGGTGCGCCGCGAGCAGCCCGGCTACGCCGTCGGCCGGGAACGGGTGCGCGCCCGGGTGGTGGGCCTGCTCCAGCGGCAGGCCGAAGCCCGCCGCGCCGAGTCGCCCGCCGACAGCTGGCTGCGCAAGATGGGCAAGAGCAAGCCCGTCGTCGAACTGCTGGACCACTGCTGGCCCGCGGTCACCCCGCCGCAGGTCGTGGCCGAGCTGCTCGGCGACCCCGAGCGCCTGCGCGCCGCCGCCGACGGTGTCCTCACCGACACCGAGCAGGAGGCGCTGCGCTGGGCGAACCCGCCGCGTACGGTCAAGCAGGCGAAGTTCAGCGCCGCCGACGCCGTGCTGATCGACGAGGTCGCGGGGCTGCTCGACCGGCAGCCCGGCTTCGGCCACATCGTCGTCGACGAGGCGCAGGACCTGTCCCCGATGCAGGCCCGCGCGCTGGCCCGGCGCAGCACCCACGGCTCGCTCACCATCCTCGGCGACCTAGCCCAGGGCACCGCCCCGTGGTCGGCCCGCGACTGGCGCGACACCCTGACCCACCTCGGACGGCCCGACGGCAGGGTGGTCGCGCTGAGCACCGGCTTCCGCGTGCCCGCCGCCGTCGTCGCCCTGGCCAACAAGCTGCTGCCGGAGCTCGACGTGCAGGTGCCCCCCGCCCGCTCACTGCGCCGCGACGGCTTTCTGGAGATCACCGAGTCCGCCGACGTCGCCGCGGCGGCCCGCGCCGCTTCGGCCCTCGAAGGCTCCATCGGCGTCATCGCCGCCGACGCCGACATCCCGGCGGTCATGGCCCAGCTCCGCGAGGCGGGCCTCGACCCGTCCGATCTCGACGGCGACGGCCGCCTGGTCGTCGTCCCCGCGACCCTGGTCAAGGGCCTGGAGTACGACCACGTCATCGTCGTCGAGCCCGCCACCATCGTCGCCGCCGAGCCGCGCGGCCTGCACCGCCTGTACGTCGCCCTCACCCGCGCCGTCACCAGCCTCACCGTCCTGCACACCCACCCCCTCCCCACCGCCCTCCGCTAACCCAACATCGGCGCCCACCCAACATCGGCGCCCGCCCAAGATCGGGCCAACCCAAGATCGGGCAACTTGCCGGGCAATCGGGCGTATCTTGGGCGCTCATTCGCCCGTCTGCCCGGCAAGTTGCCCGATCTTGAAGTGACCCGGGCCGACCGGGATGGGACGGGTGGAGGGTGGTGGTGGGCGGGCGCGCGTGCTGCCATGAAGGGCATGGCGTGGACGGGGGAGACGGCGGTCAGCCGGCGGCTGGTGCTCGGTGCGACGGCGGCGGCGGGCGCAGTGGCGTTGGGCGGGGTCGCGGCCTGCGACGACGACCCTCCGAAGCCGACGGAGCGCGGCGGGGTGCCGCCGCTGGACCCGCAGGACTGGGACGGCGTACGAGCCCACTTCGCGCTCGACCCCGCCGTCGCGCACTTCGACGCGTTCGTCTTCGCCAGCCCGCCCGCCGCAGTCCGCGCCGCGATCGAGAACCACCGCACCCAGCTGGACCGCGACCCGCTGACCTACCTGCACGCCAACGAGGTCGCCCGCGACGCCCAGATCACCCAGGAGGCGGCGCGATATCTCGGCGGCAGCGGCGAGCTGTACCTCACCGACTCGACCACGATGGGCCTCGGCCTGCTCTACGGCGGCCTGGTGCTGCGGCCGGGCGACGAGGTGCTCACCACCGAGCACGACTTCTACTCCACCCACGAGTCGCTGCGGCTGCGCGCCCTGCGCGACGGGGTGAAGGTGCGCCGGGTGCGCCTCTACCAGGATCCGGCTGCGGCAGGCATCGACGAGATCGTCGCCGCCCTGGTCGCCGGAGTCACCCCGAAGACCCGGATCGTGGCGGTGACCTGGGTGCACTCCAGCACCGGCGTACGCCTGCCGATCCGGGAGATCGCCACCGCGCTGGCCGGGCTCAACCGCGACCGCGCCCCGCAGGACCGGGCGCTGCTGTGCGTCGACGGGGTGCACGGGTTCGGCGCCGTCGACGCGGGCCCGGCCGAGCTGGGCTGCGACTTCCTGGTCTCCGGCTGCCACAAGTGGCTGTTCGGGCCGCGCGGCACCGGCATGGTCTGGGGCAGCGAGGCCGCCTGGCAGCGGTTCCAGCCGGTGATCCCGCCGTTCGACAACGCCAGCATCGGCGCCTGGCTCGGGTTCGGGCCGGGTCCGGCGGGAAGGGTGCCGCCGTCGCCGGGCGGCTACCACGCGTTCGAGCACCGCTGGGCGCTGCGCGAGGCGTTCGCGTTCCACAACGCGCTGGGCCGCGACCGGGTCGCGGCGCGCACCGCGCAGCTGGCGGCCGCGCTCAAGGCGGGCCTGGCCGAGCTGCCGGGAGTACGGCTGATCACGCCGCGCTCGCCCCGCGTGTCGGCGGGGCTGGTCTGCTGCGAGCTCGCGGGCACCACCCCTGAGGCGGCGGTACGCGCGCTGCGCACCAGCGGCATCGCGGCCAGCGCGACCCCGTACAACCCGTCCTATCTGCGGCTGGGCACCAGTATCGTGAACAGCCCGGCGGAGGTCGACCGGGCGGTGGCGGCGGTGCGGGCGCTCAGCTGAGCCGCACCGGCACCACGATCGGGCCGTACTCGCCCGCGATGACGCGCACCCTCGCGCGGTAGTGGCGGCCCAGCAACTCCTCGGTGAGCACCTGCGCGGGCGGCCCGTCGGCGGCGACGCGGCCGTCGGCCAGCAGCACCAGGCGGTCGGCGTACTCCCCGGCCACGGACAGGTCGTGCATGGTGGCCAGCACGGTCAGCGCGTGCTCGCGGCGCAGCCGGTCGACCAGTTCCAGCACCTCCTGCTGGTGCCCGATGTCCAGGGCGGAGGTGGGCTCGTCGAGCAGCAGCAGCGGCGCGTCCTGGGCCAGCGCGCGGGCCAGGAACACCCGCTGCCGCTCGCCGCCGGACAGGGTGGCCAGCTCGCGCGCGGCGAACCGGTGCAGGTCGAGCTGGTGCAGCGTCTGCTCCACCTTGGCCAGGTCGCGGGCGGACTCGCGGCCCAGCGTCGGGATGTACGGCGTGCGGCCGAGCAGCACGTAGTCGAGCACCCGCATGCCGGGCGGCACCACGGGCTGCTGCGCGACGGTGGCCACGAGCTGGGCGCGGCGGCGGCGCGGGAGGGCGGCGGTGCTCATACCGTCGATGGTCACCACACCCGCGTGCGCGACCGTGCCGCTCAGCGCGCGCAGCAGGGTGGATTTTCCCGCGCCGTTCGGGCCGATCACGGTGACCCACTCGCCCGCGGCGACGCTGAGGTCCACCCCGTGCAGGATCTCGGTGTCGCCGAGGGTGACCCGCACCCCGTCCAGGACCAGCATCTACAGGCTCACCCGCCGGGTGGTGCGCAGCACCAGCACGAAGAACGGCGCACCGAAGAACGCGGTGACCACGCCGATCGGCAGCTCGCCGGGGGCGATCAGGGTGCGCGCGGCCAGGTCGCACAGCGTCAGGAAGGCGGCGCCGAACAGCAGCGACAGCGGCAGGATCGACCGGTACGAGCCACCGGCCAGCAGCCGCACCACGTGCGGCACGATGATGCCGACGAACCCGATCAGCCCCGACACGGCGACGGCCGCCGCGGTGCCCAGCGACGCCGCGGCCAGCAGGATCAGGCGCGAGCGCTGCGGATGCAGCCCCAGCCCGGCCGCCTCGTCGTCACCGACGCTGAGCACGTCCAGCTCCCGCCGCAGGGCGAGCACGACCACCCCGGTGACCAGGGCGTACGGCAGCAGCAGCCGCACCTCCTGCCAGCCGTCGGTGGCCAGCCGCCCGAGCAGCCAGGAGTAGACCTCGCGGATGGTGTCCACGTTGCGCTGGAGCAGGTACGTCTGGATCGCGGCGAGGAAGCTGGAGACGGCGACCCCGGCCAGGATCAGCGTCGCCGATGACCGGTCCCGGCCCCCGGCCATGCCGAGCAGGTAGGTGACCAGCACGGCCCCGCCCGCGCCGAGGAAGGCGGCGGGGGCGAGCAGGGCGCGGTTGTCGTACGCGATGGCCATGGTGGCGCCGAGTCCGGCCCCCGCCGCGACGCCGAGCAGGTACGGGTCGGCCAGCGGGTTGCGGAAGACGCCCTGGTAGCAGCCGCCGGCCAGGGCCAGCATCGCCCCGACGAGCAGCCCGAGCACCGCGCGCGGCAGCCGCAGCTCGGTGATGATCGCGATCTCACGCGGGTTGAGCCCGGAGTTCAGCCGTACCCCCGGGATGAGGTTGAGCAGCTCGATCGCGACCGACCCGGGCGGCAGCGACACCGGCCCGAACGCCACCCCCGCCACCAGCGCGACGACCACGGCGCCGACCCCCGCCGCCAGCCACCCCGCCCGCAACCCCGCAGTCCGCACACTCACCTCGAAATCAGTCTGTCGTCGATCATGAACTTATGGCCGGGACGCGCCGTCGAGCCGTGCCATAAGTTCATGATCGACGCGGAGAAAGGGGCCGGGGCCCGGGGCCGGCCTAGGCGGCGGGGATGGTGGCGGTGGCGGTGGTGATGGCGCGGATGAGGTCGACGATGCGGGGGCCCCAGCGGGAGGCGATGTCGTCGTCGAGGGCCACCACCTGGTTCTTGGTGACGGCGGTGATGGTGGACCAGCCGGCGCGGGCCTTGACGGTGTCGGCGTTCTGGGTGCAGCACTTGGTGTCGGCGAGGAAGATCAGGTCGGGGTTCGACTTGACCAGGGATTCCGCCGTGAGCTGGGGGTAGCCGGTGCCCTTGGTGTCGGCGGCGTCGGCGACGTTGGTGAGGCCGGCCAGCGTGAACAGGGAGCCGATGAACGTCTTCGAGGTCACCGAGTACAGCGTCGGGTCGAGCTCGTAGTAGTAGGTCAGCGGCTTGCTGCGCTGCGGCAGGTCCTTGACCAGCTTCGCGATGTCGTCCTTCATCTGCTGCGCCACGGCGGCGGCCTGGTCGGCGTGGCCGGTCAGCTTGCCCAGGTCCTTGAGCTGGGCGTACGAGTCCTCCAGCGTCACCGCGGCCGGGGCCAGGAACACCGGGATCTTCAGCGCGGTCAGCTGGGCCACCACGTTGTTGGCGTCGCCGCTGAGCACGACCAGGTCGGGGCTCTTGGCCGCGATCGCCTCGGCGTTGGGCTGGAAGCCCGACAGGTCGGTCTTCGGCACCCCGGCCGGGAAGTTCGACTGGTCGTCGACGGCGGTGACCTGGCCGCCCGCGCCGACGGCGTACAGCATCTCGGTCGCGGTCGGCGACAGCGAGACGATCTTCACCGGCTGGGCGGGCAGGGTGACCGAACCGACCGTCACCGGGTATGCGGCGGCGGCGCTGGACGGGCTGGGAGTGGCGGCCGGGTCCTCGGTGGTGGCGCAGGCGGCCAGCGCGGCGACGAGGCCGGCGGCGGCGAGCGCGCCGAGGGCGCGGCGGCGGAAACGGTGCTGGAACACGGGTGATCCTCCTGTCGGTCGAGGTAGGTCTTCGCCGACAGGGCTGGGATCGAGAAAAGGGGCGCCCGGTCTGCGAGACGCCCTTCCTCGAGAGCGTTGTTCGCGACCGTCGCAGGCGACCTGGCTTGCCCACCCCTGGCGGGGCGGGATCACAGTTGCGGGACAGCGCCGGGTTCGCACCGGCTTCGCTGCGGAGCGGTCAGCGACACGCTAGTACATGCCGCTGCCCGCACCGCAAACGTGCAGTCACGAGTGTGACTTCTCCGGCTCCGCCTCGGCGGGGACGTCGTCGCCCGCGAGCGCCGCGCGGAGGTGCTCCTTCTGCTCCCGGCGGCGGTCCACCGCGCCCTCGACCTGGGCGGACACGTCGTCGCGCAGGTTGCGCAGCAGGAACCAGCCCGCGGCCGCCGACACCACGATGGCGATCATCAGCTTGACGGGCAGGCTTATGACGGGGACGAACCACAGGGCCGCGAAGACGGCCAGGAACAGGCCGAGCCTGGCCAGGGTGTACTTGACAGCAGCACTCACCCGACCAGGGTATCGGCAAGTCAGCGATTCACGAACGCAAGGCCCGTGTGCCACACCACGGCGTAGACCACGGTCGCGACCAGCGCGCCGAGGGCACCGGAGACCAGCGCGGGCAGCCCGGCCGCGAAGCCCGTCGCGAGCACGCCCAGGCCGACCCCGACCACGGCCGCCAGCAGCGCGGTGGGCAGCCGGGCGGACCAGTCGCGGGCCGCCCGGAACTGCTCGACGAAGATCATCGCCGGGAAGACCGCGGCCAGCCAGCCGTTGAGCGAGCCGAAGCGGCCCAGCCCGAGCAGGGCGAAGACCCCGTCGAAGACGGCCATGGCCGCCACCGACAGCAGCACGCCGACCACCGTGTACGCGAGCAGATCGGTCAACGCGACGATCTTGCCCGACTCGTCCCGCTGGGGACCGCGGACCGCGGACTCGGCCACGCTCAGGCCCAGACCTGCTGCGGTTCGGCGCGGCGCTCGGCCAGGCTCTGCGGCCGGCCGTACTCGCGCACGACCTGGTAGCGGGTGTCCCGCTCGACCGGCTGGAAGCCGGCGTCCCAGATCAGGTGCAGCAGGTCGTCGCGGTGCATGGTGTTCGGCGTGCCGTACGAGTCGGCGTCGTGCGTGATCTTGTATTCGACCACCGAGCCGTCCAGGTCGTCGACGCCGAAGTTCAGCGACAGCTGCGCCACCGACAGGCCGTGCATGACCCAGAAGCACTTGACGTGGTCGAAGTTGTCCAGCATCAGGCGCGACACCGCGAACGTCTTGAGCGACTCGGCGGGCGAGGCCATCGTGGTGCGGGCCTGGATCCGGTTGCGGACCTTGCCGTCGGCGCTGTCGTGGAAGTCGTGCTGGTAGCGCAGCGGGATGAAGACGGTGAAGCCGCCGGTCTCGTCCTGCAGCTCGCGCAGGCGCAGCACGTGGTCGACGCGGTGGCGCGGCTCCTCGATGTGGCCGTACAGCATCGTCGAGGGGGTGCGCAGGCCCTTGCTGTGCGCCAGCCGGTGGATGCGCGACCAGTCCTCCCAGTGGCAGGCGTGGTCGACGATGTGCTGCCGGACCTCCCAGTCGAAGATCTCGGCGCCGCCGCCGGTCAGCGACTCCAGGCCCGCCTCCATCAGCTCGTCGAGGATCGCGTCGGCGGTCAGGCCGGAGATCTTCTCGAACCACTGCACCTCGGTCGCGGTGAACGCCTTCAGCTTGACGTTCGGCAGCGCCTGCTTGAGCTCCTTGAGCACGCGCGGGTAGTAGCGCCACGGCAGCGTCGGGTGCAGACCGTTGACGATGTGCAGCTCGGTGAGCTGCTCGTCCTTCATCTCCAGCGCCTTGGCGACGGCCTGCTCCACCCGCATGGTGTAGGCGTCCTTCTCACCCGGCTTGCGCTGGAACGAGCAGTATGCGCAGCTCGCCGAGCAGACGTTCGTCAGGTTCAGGTGCCGGTTGACGTTGAACATCACCCGGTCGCCGTTCTTCTCCGTCCGAACGTGGTGGGCCAGGCGTCCCAGCCAGGCGAGATCGTCACTCGCGTACAGAGCCTCGCCGTCCTCGCGCGTCAGGCGCTCTCCGGCATAGACCTTCTGCTCCAGCTCACGCTTCAAACCCACGTCCATGGGAGCCAGCGTACGACGCCCGGTCCGGACCCCTTACCGTGCCCTGGTCCGACGCCGACGCGACACCTGACCGACGCCTGGTCGACACCGGACAGGGTCGACACCGAGGGCGAATTCAGGTAGGAACTTCATGGGACCAACGGGGAGGATGGGGCCTGCGATGTCGAACCGCCGTCGTGTGACCGGACGTCACGGCCAGACCGCTCTCGGTTCGGCTGTGCTGAGCGCGGTGATCGCCGGAGGCGTGGCGTTGCCCGCCGCGGCCGATCCGCCCATCGGCGCGAAGATCACCGCAGTTCCCGACGGCGGCGAGCACCCGGCCTACGAGACCCCGCCGATGCTGCCCACCGGGCGCCTCAGCATGCCCGTGGCGCTGCCCGCCACCCCCAAGGAAGCCCTCACCGCGCAGTACTACGCGGCCGACCTGGAGCTGTCGGTGCTGCACGCGCGCCGCAGCGAGCTGGAGCAGCAGTACACCAACGCGATGGTCGCCAAGGCGATCGCCGACTACGCCTGGCGCAACACGGCCGACCGGCTGCGCGAGGCGAAGCAGGCCGCCGAGGCGGCCGCGGTCTCGGCCTACCAGCACTCGGCGCACCACCCGGAGCTCGACGATTCGCTGGCCCAGTGGGGCGAGCTGAGCAAACTGCTGCCCCGCCCCGCCGACGCCCCGCCCGCCACCGAGGCGGCGCTGCGCGACCTGGCCCGCGCCCAGATCGAGGAGCGGCAGGCGTTCGGCGTGCTGGCCGCGGCCACCGACACCGAGCAGCGGATCACCTCCGAGCTGTCCGCGCTGGTCAAGGAGTGCGGGCGCAAGGAGGCCGCGTTCCTCGAACTCAAGCGCCGCCTGGCCGAGCTCCAGTCCGAAGAGGACCGGCTGCGCGAGCTCCAGGAGCAGAACCTCGGCAACTACGACGCCGGCAAGAGCAACGCCGGGCTCGTCGCCGCGGCCAAGGCGCGCCAGGCGGTGATGTTCGCGCTGTCGCAGCGCGGCAAGCCGTACGTGTGGGGCAACGAGGGCCCGAACTCGTACGACTGCTCCGGCCTGGTCTGGGCGTCGTACCGGTCGGCGGGCATCACGCTCAACCGGGTCGCCCGCGACCAGTACTACGGCACCCGCCAGAAGACCGTCAGCAAGTACGCGCTGCTCCCCGGCGACCTGCTGTTCTTCGCCACCGACCCGAGCGACTGGCGCACCATCCACCACGTCGGCATGTACCTGGGCGACGGCAAGATGGTGCACGCCCGCACCACCGGCGATGTGGTGAAGATCGCATCGGTGAACCTCTACAGTGTCGACTTCGCGACCCGCGTGGTGGACGCGCTGCCCGCCCCGGCGACGCCGTCGCCGTCCGCGTCGGCCAGCCCGCGCCCGTCGGCCAGCACCAGCCCGACCCCCGGCGCGTCGACCTCACCGAGCCCGTCGGCCAGCCCGAGCCCCAGTTCCAGCCCTTCGCCGGAGGCCCCGGCGTCGCCGTCGCCGTCCCCTTCGCCCTCACCGAGCCCGGCCGCCGAGAGCATCCCGCCCTCGACCGAGCCGCAGTGACGGCGAACACCGGCAGAACGGGAACAACCGGTCATCCGGCGTGACTCTGGATACACCGACGGGCTATTGCCGGGCGGTTCCGTTGGCGCAACCCGTACACTCATTGGGTTGATCTGGGCGCGCTCACCGCGCCCTCGAGCGTTCCTGCGGGTGACTTGCAGCGGCACTAGGCCGCGCGGCGCGGGGATGCGCCACCCGAGAGGTATCACGCTTTGACTCAGCACGACCCTGCCCTGTTCCCGTCCGTGTTCGACATCAACATCGACGGCTCGAAGGCCGGCTCCGACGGCCCGAAGGTCGACGCCGAGGGCCTGACGGGCGCCTCCGACGAGCAGCCCGCCGCGGCGGCCCTGCCCGGCTTCGCCGAGCTCGGCGTGCCGCGCCCGCTGGTGCGCGAGCTGGACCGCGCCGGCATCACCCGCCCGTTCGAGATCCAGGCCGCCACGCTGCCCGACGCGCTCGCCGGGCGCGACGTGCTGGGCCGCGGCCAGACCGGCTCGGGCAAGACCCTCGCGTTCGGACTCCCGCTGCTGGCCCGCCTCGCGCAGGGCAAGCCGGCCCGCCCGCACCACCCCAAGGCTCTGATCATGGTGCCCACCCGCGAGCTGGCGATGCAGGTCGCCGACGCGCTGCGCCCGCTGGCCAAGGCCATGGAGCTGTACCTGAGCACCGCCGTCGGCGGCGTGCCGTACGACCGGCAGATCATCGGCCTGCAGCGCGGTCTCGACCTGCTCGTCGCGACCCCCGGCCGGCTCGGCGACCTGATCGAGCGGGGCGCCTGCGCCCTGGACGACATCGAGATCACCGTGCTGGACGAGGCCGACCAGATGGCCGACATGGGCTTCCTGCCCGAGGTCACCGAGCTGATGTCCAAGTGCCCCGCCGAGGGCCAGCGCCTGCTGTTCTCGGCCACTCTGGACGGTGACGTGGACACGCTGGTCAAGCGGTTCATGACCAACCCGATCACGCACTCGACCGCGCCGCCGGCCGCGTCGGTGTCCACCATGGACCACCTGATGCTGCTGATCGCGCCGCAGGAGAAGTTCAAGGTCACCGCTGCGGTCGCCAACCGTCCCGGTCGGACGATCATGTTCGCGCGTACCCAGATGGGCGTGGACCGACTCGTCGGGCAGCTGCGCGAGGTCGGCGTGCGCGCGGGCGGCCTGCACGGCGGCAAGACCCAGCGGGTGCGCACCCGGACCCTGGCCGAGTTCAAGGAAGGCCGGATGAGCGTCCTGGTCGCCACGGACGTCGCCGCGCGCGGCATCCACGTCGACGGCGTCTCGCTGGTCGTGCACGTGGACCCGCCGAAGGACCCCAAGGACTACCTGCACCGGGCCGGCCGCACCGCCCGCGCCGGCGAGTCCGGCGCGGTGGCCACGCTGGTGCTGCCCAAGCAGCGCCGCACCACCCTGGCCATGATGGAGAAGGCCGGCGTCGACAAGCCCGCCGAGCACCGGCTGCGCGTCACCGACGAGAAGCTGGTCGAGCTGACCGGGGCTCGCGAGCCCTCCGGCACGCCGGTGGTCGACGAGCCCGAGCCGCGGTTCGCCCGCGGTCAGCGCCGCGACGGCGGCCGCGACTTCCGTGGCGGCGACCGGGGCGGCTTCCGCAGCGACCGCGGCGGTGACCGCGGTGGTGACCGGGGCGGCTTCCGCAGTGACCGCGGCGGTGACCGGCCGTTCCGCAGTGACCGCGGTGGTGACCGGCCCTTCGACCGGGACAACCGGGGCGGCGGGCAGGGCTTCGACCGCGGCGGTCGCGACGACCGCGGTTTCCGCGGCGGCAGCAGCTTCGACCGGGACCGCCGCAGCGGCGGCGACCGCGGCCCGCGCCAGTTCGGCGAGCGCCGCCCGGCCGCCTCGGCCCCGGGCGCCTGAGCGGGTCACCACTCCCGCATAGCAGCACCGATCAAGGCGCAGGTCACCCGACCTGCGCCTTTGTCGTCTCCTGCGGCGGGTCAGTCCTGCCAGGTGCCGGTGGCGAGGAAGTGGCGGACGACGTCGAGCGGCGCGGTCAGGTCCAGGCCCTGCTCGGCCAGCCACTGGTCGTCGTAGTACGTGTGGGCGTAGCGCTCGCCGCCGTCGCACAGCAGCGTCACCACCGAGCCGGTCTCGCCCCGCGCCAGCATCGCGGCGATCAGCCCGAACGCGCCCCACAGGTTGGTGCCGGTCGAGCCGCCGACCCGGCGGCCCAGCACCTCGGAGGCGATCCGCATCGCCGCCAGCGAGCCCGCGTCGGGCACCCGCACCATCCGGTCCACGATCGCGGGCTGGAACGACGGCTCCACCCGCGGGCGGCCGATGCCCTCGATCCGCGAGCCCTTGCCGGTGACCACGGACCAGTCACCCGCCTCGTAGGCGGGGTAGAACGCGGAGTTCTCGGGGTCGACGACGCAGACCTTGGTGCAGTGGCGCTGGTAGCGCACGTACCGGCCGATGGTGGCCGACGTGCCGCCGGTGCCCGCGCCGACGACGACCCAGGCCGGGATCGGGTGCCGCTCCAGGGACAGCTGCTGGAAGATCGACTCGGCGATGTTGTTGTTGCCCCGCCAGTCGGTGGCCCGCTCGGCGTAGGTGAACTGGTCCATGAAGTGCCCGCCGCGGTCCTCGGCCAGCCAGCGCGCCTCGACGACGACCTGCGACGGGTCGGCCACCAGGTGGCACTCGCCGCCCTGGAACTCGATCAGCTCGCACTTCTCCTTGCTGGTCGAGGCGGGCATCACCGCCACGAACGGGAGCCCCAGCATGCGCGCGAAGTAGGCCTCGGAGATCGCCGTGGAGCCCGAGGACGCCTCGACGATCGTGGTGCCGGAGCGGATCCAGCCGTTGCAGAGGGCGTACAGGAACAGCGAGCGGGCCAGCCGGTGCTTGAGCGAGCCGGTGGGGTGCACCGACTCGTCCTTGAGGTACAGGTCGATGCCCCAGGCCGCGGGCAGCGGGAACGGCAGCAGGTGGGTGTCGGCGCTGCGGTTGGCGTCGGCGGCCACCTTCGTGATCGCCTCGGTCACCCAGGCGCGGGCGTCGTCGCAACACCGGTCAAGCTGCTCCATGCGAGGACCGTAGCAGCGTCAGCCCCTTACCAGCCAGCCTCGCAGGCTGGGCTCAGACGAGCGGGCGGGGACGGCCTTCCCACGTGGTGGACAGCGCGATGGCGGTACGGGTGCGGGCCACGCCCCGGGTGCGCTGGAGCTTCACGATCAGGTGCTCCAGCTCGGTGATCGTGCCGACCCGCGCCTTCACCAGGTACGACTCCTCGCCCGCCATGAAGTAGCAGGACTCCAGCTCGGGGAACTCGCCCAGCGCCTCGCGCAGGTCGTCGCTGTCGGCGCCCGAGTCGGCCACGATGCCGATCAGCGCCGTGACGCCGAGGTCGATGGAGCTGGGCTCGACGTCGGCGTGGTAGCCGCGGATCACCCCCGACGCCTCCAGCTTGCCGACGCGGTCGTGCACCGCGGGCGCGGACAGGCCGACCTGGCGCGCGAGCTCGGCGTACGAGAGGCGGGCGTTGCCGCGCAGCAGGTCGAGTAGGTTGCGGTCGATGGCGTCCACACAGAGCACCTTAGAGGCAGTTTCTTCCAGAGTGGGCACGGAGGTGCCGATCTTCGGGCAATATACGAATGAGGTTCGCAACGTAGTAAGCGAACCCCCCAAAAGGTACATACAACCATTTTGGGGACACCATTCGATGATGGTGCTCTAATTGGGCGTACGGCCCAGCGGAGATGGCCCGGGTTTCCCGTACCACCTCCGTCGACGCGAGGAGGTGGGCGTGGACACGGGAGATCGCCTGTTGACACCTGGCGAGGTGGCCGCGCTGTTCCGGGTCGACCCAAAGACGGTGACCAGATGGGCAGCGGCCGGACGCATCGGCAGCATCCGCACACCCGGCGGGCACCGCCGGTTCCGCGAGTCGGAGGTGCGGGCCCTGCTGGAGGGCGAAGGCGAGTTCGAGGACGAAGACGTTCCGCCGCCACCCGCCGCCCCGCCCGGCCAGACCGGCCCCAGCGGGAACGGCACCGTCCGACCGACCGCGGGACGGCCGACGTACTGAAACATTCCGTCCAACCCGGACAGTACTTTCCGGACGGGGGAGGACAGGACAACCCTCTGGGTCGTAACCTCATCACGCGGCGCTGACCCGGCGCCTGTCACGGGCCACCGTACGGCGTGGCCCGTGCCGGACCTGAGGATACGAGTCGCCGCATGCCAACCAACCGGCGCGCCGCCCAGCTACTCGCCGCCACCTGCACGGCTCTGGAAGACGCCGTCATGCGGCACATGCCCGCCGGGCCCTACCGCGACTTCACCGCCTGGGCGTACTCCGCCGACAACCCCCGCCGCCACGAATACCTCCAGAGCTCCGGCGTCATCCAGCTCGTCACGATGACCACCGGGCTGCTCACCGGCCTGGTCGAGGAGGACGACTGGCCGGTGCTGCTGCACTTCGCCGGGCTCATGAACTGCTACCAGGTGTTCGAGGTCGTCTCGGACAACCTCGCGATCGGCCTCGGCTCGCCCCGGCTCGGCGCCCCGCAGCGCGAGCGGCTCGACCTCGTCACCGCCGTCAACCGGGCCATGCTCCAGGCGATCACGCCCGGCAACCGTACGCCCGCGATGCTCCTGCTGGCCGGACCCGCCCGCGAGGCCGCGCGGCACGCCTCCGGCTTCGACCTGAGCCTCGCCCGCGCCAAGCACGCCGGTATGGCCGAGGAGTACGCGCGCCACGTCGCAGGCGCCGGACGCACCGCGCCCATGCTGGACGAGCTCGAATACGGCGTCTGGTCGGCGCTCATCGGCAACATCGAGAGCTGCCGCGACCTCGTCGACGCCCTCGCCGGGACCGACACCGCCGTCATCGTCCGGCAGGGGCTGGCCGACCGGTACCGGGCCGCCGACCGGACCCTGCGCGCCACCCACCTGTCCCGGCTGGAACTGGCCGTGCTCGGCGAGCACAGCATCCTGGTCACCCCGACGCTCGCGTTCTTCATCGGGGTGCTGTGCGAGGCGCTCGTGCCCGCCCCCGGCTACCTGCGCGCCCTGGGCGACGGCACGCTGGCCGACCTGTACGCCGACGCGGCCGTGCTGGTCCGGTTGCAGAACGACATCGGCTCCCGGCTGCTGCGCCTGCCCGCGCTCCAGCAGAACTCGCTGATCCAGCGGCTGGCCGTCGCGTGCGCCCAGAACGGGGCGAGCACCGCCGAGGACGCGCTCGGCGTCCTGGCCACCGCCACCACCTCCAGCAGCCCGGAGCCTGACCCGCTCTTCACCCGCCTCCAGAAGGACATCGACAACGCCGAGAGCAACCTCGCCCTGTGGCACATGCGCCGGGCCGGGGACGCCGAGGGCGCGCTGCGGGCGCTGGCCGACAGCCTCACCTACTACGCCGGGCTGTACGCCCAGCACAGCGCGCGCCTGGCCAACGGCCTGGGCGAGCTCGACGAGCGGACCGGCGACCGCCGCGCGGGCACGATCGTGGACCGCTTCGTCCGCTTCCACGAGCGCATGTACGCCCACCGCCACACCGACCCCATCGGCGAGTACGCGGTCTAGCCGCCCGGCACCGAGGCCTCGATGACCGCCGGCACGCGCCGGAAGTAGCGCCGGGCCAGCAGCGACAGCACCGGGCTGAACAGCGGCCCGAGCCACGACCACGGCCGTACCGCGGCCACCTCCGCCACCAGCCGGAACGCGGTCCGCCCCGGCTCCAGCGCGGTCCACTCGTAGTGCGCGGTGTACGGCAGGCGCCCCTGCCGGACCGTGATCGTCTGCGTGACCGGCGGCTGCTGCGCCACGACCTCCAGCCGGATCACGTCACGCACCCCGAGCAGCACGGTGTCCAGCTCGTACACGGTGCCGACGCCGCCGTCCCCGGTCAGCCGCGCGGCCGCCCGGACCCCGCCCCACCACTGCGGGTCGTGCCGCAGGTCCGACAGGTACCCGAAGACCTGGGCGATCGGGCGGTCCACCACGATCCGCACCGCCACCCGGAACTTCGCCGATCCCGCCCCCGCTCCATTGGCCATGATCGAGGCTAGGCGGCGCCGCTCCGGCCGGTCAACGGCGGCGGCTAGTGTCGGTGGCATGCCCGCTGCCGAGTCACCCCGTACGCCCTGGATAGTGGGGGTGTCCGGCGCGTCCGGGACCCCGTACGCCGCGGCGGTGCTGCGGGCGCTGCTGGCCGGCGGGCACGCGGTCGACCTCGTGGTGTCCCGGGCGGCGCGGCTGACCATCCTCGACGAGACCGGGCATTCGCTGCGCGACGCGCACTGGCGCGAGGACCTGGCGCTGTGGCTGGACCACCCGCTGGACGGCGCGGACCTGCGCTACTGGCCCGCGGGGGATCTCGCGGCGGGACCGAGCAGCGGGTCGTACCGGGCCAGGGGCATGATCGTCGTCCCGGCCTCGACCGCCGCCTGCGCCGGGATCGCGCTCGGCCTGTCCAAGGACCTGCTCCAGCGGGCCGCCGAGGTCAACCTCAAGGAGCGGCGGCCGGTCGTGGTCGTGCCGCGCGAGACACCGGTCACCCGCAGCCACCTGCTGCACCTGGTCGAGCTGATCGACTCGGGCGCGGTGGTGCTGCCCGCCAGCCCCGGCTTCTACGGCATCGGCGCCAAAGCGCAGGCTCAGCAGCTCGTCGACTTCGTGGCGGGCAAGGCCCTCGACGCCGCCGGCATCGACCACGACCTGCTCACCCGCTGGACCGGCCACCTCGGCACCCGCCCGACCTGACCCGCACCCGCGCCGCCACACCCCGCGCCACCCCGCGCCGCGTCCGCGCCCCGCGCGGTGGGTGCGAGGGTGCAGTTTCGGGGAAAGTGCTGGAATCGCGGCCAAGATTCGCGCACTTTCCCCGAAACTGCACGGATCTTGAGGGCCTGGACGCGGCGGGCGGACGGCGGCGGACGCGGCACGCCGAACGCGGCGCGGCGCGCGGCCCCGGGCAGGGGACGCGCGCCGCGAGGTGGGCTCGGTCAGGAGATGACGAGGGCGAGCAGGGCGAAGGCGAACAGGGCGATGCCGACGAAGCCGTTGGCGGTGAAGAAGGCCCGGTTGACCTTGGACAGGTCGGTCGGGGTCACGATGACGTGCTGGTACGCGAACGCGCCCGCCGTCAGCGCCAGCCCGATCCACCACGGCCAGCCCAGCCCGACCCACACCCCGAAGAGCACGAACAGCACGAACGTGACCACGTGCACGGCGGTGGAGATGCGCAGCGCGTTGGCCACGCCGTAGCGGGCGGGGACGCTGCGGACCCCGATCTGCCGGTCGATCTCGGCGTCCTGGCAGGCGTAGATCAGGTCGAAGCCGCCGATCCACAGCCCGACGGCCAGCCCGAGCAGCCAGGCCGGGCCGGACCCGGCGAACGTGCCGGTGACCGCGAGCCAGGCGCCGATCGGGCCGACCGCCTGCGCCAGCGCCAGGATCGCGTGCGGCCAGTTCGTGAACCGCTTGCCGTACGGGTACAGCACCAGCGGCACCACCGCCAGCGGCGCCAGCAGCGCGCACAGCGGGTTCAGCGCCAGCGCCGCGCCCATGAACACCACCAGCGCCGCGATCGCGCCCAGCCACGCGGTCCGGACGCTGACCGCGCCGGTGACCAGTTCGCGCTGGGCGGTGCGCGGGTTGCGGGCGTCGATGTGCCGGTCGATGATCCGGTTCGCGGCCATCGCGAAGGTGCGCGCGCCGACCATCGCGACCGTGATCAGCAGCAGGGTGATCCAGTCGACGCGGCCGAGGACGCGGTCCATGGCCACGAGCGCGGACAGGTACGCGAAGGGCAGCGCGAACACCGAGTGCTCGATCGCGACCAGCTTGAGGAAGGCCTTGACGTGGCCCCCGCTCGGTTTGTCGGCCAGGGTGGCGGTGGCGCTCATCTGAACCCGTACTCCTTCCAGCGCTTGTCGACCTTCGAGACGACCTCGGGGGACATCCGCATCTCCTCCGGCCAGCCGCGCGTGTAACCCTCGGTGGGCAGCTTGCGGGTCGCGTCGACGCCGGCCTTGCCGCCCCAGAACTGCTGGTACGACGCGTGGTCCAGGTGGTCGACCGGCCCCTGGGTCAGCACCAGGTCGTGGGCGTAGTCGACGTTGCCGAAGGCGCGGAACGCCACCTCCTGGAGGTCGCGCGGGTCGCAGTCGTCGTCCACCACCACGATCAGCTTGGTGAGGCTGAGCAGGTGGGCGCCCCAGACCGCGCTCATCACCTTCTGCGCGTGCTTCGGGTACCGCTTGTTGATCGCCACGACCAGGCAGTTGTGGAACACGCCCGCCTCGGGCATGTGGTAGTCCACGATGTCCGGCACCAGCAGCTTGATCAGCGGCAGGAAGATGCGCTCGGTGGCCCGGCCGATCGGCCCGTCCTCCTGCGGCGGCTTGCTCGTGATGATCGAGTGGTAGACCGGGTCGCGGCGCATCGTCATGCACTCGACGTGCAGCACCGGGAACGGCTCCACCGGCGTGTAGAAGCCGGTGTGGTCGCCGAACGGGCCCTCGGGCAGGCGCTCGCCGGGCTCGACCCAGCCCTCCAGGATCACGTTGGCGCTGGCGGGCACCTGCAACGGCACGGTCAGGCAGTCGACCAGCTCCACCCGCTCGCCGCGCAGGAACCCGGCGAAAAGGTACTCGTCGATGTCGCCGGGCAGCGGGGCGCTCGCCGCGTACGACACCACGGGGTCGCTGCCGAACGCGATCGCGACCGGCAGGCGCTCGCCGCGCCGCTCGGCCACCGCGTGGTGCGCCGTGGAGTCCTTGTGGATCTGCCAGTGCATGCCGACGGAGTTGTGCGAGTGCTGCTGGAGCCGGTAGAGGCCCAGGTTGCGCTTGCCGGTCTCCGGATGCTTGGTATGGGTCAGCCCGTAGTTGTGGTAGATGCCGCCGTCGCCCGGCCACATCACCAGCCCCGGCAGCAGGTTCAGATCGACGTCGGAGCCCTTGAGCACGACCTCCTGGCACGGAGCGTTCTTGACCTTCTTCGGCGGCACCGACTTGAGCTGGAGCACCTTGCCCAGCCCGTCCAGCATGCCGCTGAAGCCGACCGGCAGCTCCGGCTTGACCAGCCCGCCGATGCGGGCGCCGATCTCGTCGAAGTCCTTCACGCCCAGCGCCATCGCCATCCGGCGGTCCGAGCCGAAGATGTTGATCGCCAGCGGCATCGAGCCGCGCGTCGGCCGCTCGAACAGCAGCGCCGGGCCCTTGGCCCGCACCGTACGGGTGACGATCTCGCTGATCTCCAGGGTGGGATCGACCGGGGCCTTGACCCGGTGCAGCTCACCGGCGCGCTCCAGCGCGTCGAGGAAACCCTGCAGGTCGTCGAAGGGAAAGCGCGGTGCGGCCATGCCCGCCATCCTAGAGTGGCGTCACCGGGGGTTCCGCGCGCAGTTGACGCAGATGTGAAGCCCCCCATCTCGGGCCTGCTGGCGCTGACCCTCGCGCTCGGCGGCCTGACCGGCTGCGCCCCCACCGAACCGGACCTGCCGTGGTGTCCGCGCGGCGAGGCCGCGTCCACCCACGCGCCCACCGCGCCGCCCAGCCGCGCCAACGCCTGCCGGGCCCGCGCCACGCAGCTGGAGCCGGTGCTGAGCGCCCCCGCCCGGCCGTCGCTGCCGGTGCCCCGCCCCGGCTACCACCACCTCGGCGCGACGTCGGCCGGACGCTGGTCGGGCGTGCTCGGCCGGATCGAGGTACGCGACACCGGCGTCCGCCCCGGCACCATGGACTTCGTCGCCGCCCGGTTCATGGCCAAGTCCGGCGACGGCCCGGACGGCGTGGCCTGGCTGGAGGCCGGGTGGTCCGAGACCGGCTGGTCCGGGGACGGGCGGCAGCGCGTCTACACGTACGACACCAACACCAGTGCCTGGTCCTTCTACGACCAGTACGCGGTCCTGCCCGGCGAGCGCCTCTGGGTCTACCTCCAGACCGAGGGCGACGCCGAACGGCCGCTGTGGCAGGCGTGGCTGTGGTGGGGCGACTCGTGGCACCTGCTGGCCGAGCAGGCCCTGCCGCTGACCGGCCGCGCCCGCATCGAGCAGTACGTCGAGCTGCACACCGACCCCGCCCAGCCCACCGCGCTCGCCCTGCCGGAACTCTCCGTCGACAGCGTCCAGCTCAAGGACGGCCCCGCCGGCCCGCTACGCCCCTGGCAGGCCGACATCCCGACCGCCCCCGGCACCCCCGCCGACGGCTACTGCCTCCACTGGCGCCACCACTACGACACCTGGACCGCCACCACCTGCTGAGCGGAACGCGGGTTTCGTGCAGTTTCGGGGAAAGTGCGGGAATCTTGGCCCGCTTATCGACACTTTCCCCGAAACTGCACGAACGCGCGGAGGAGGAGAAGGGCTAGTCGAGGCCGCCGTAGGAGTGGAGGCCGGTGAAGAAGATGTTGACGCCGAACAGGTTCATCAGCATCGTGACGAACCCGAGCACGGCGATCCAGGCGGTGACCGAGCGCTTCACGCTGGGCGTGGCGCGGGCGTGCAGGTAGGCCGCGTAGACCACCCACGAGATGAACGCCCAGACCTCCTTGGGGTCCCAGCCCCAGTAGCGGCCCCAGGCCGCCTCGGCCCAGATCGCACCGGCGGTGACGCCGAAGGTCCAGATCGGGAACGCGAACGCGTGCAGCCGGAACGACAGCCGCTCCACCGCCTCCGCGTTGGCCAGCCGCGCGCCGAACGCGTACAGGAAGCCGCGCTTGCCGGCGTCGTAGCCGGAGCGGACCAGGTACATGGCCGAGGCCGCGCCGCCGACCAGGAACAGCGAGGACGAGGTCGCGACCGAGCCGATGTGCACGACGAACCAGTACGAGTCCAGCGCCGGCACCAGCGGCCCGACCGGGGTGTAGAGCACCATCCCGGCCACGCCGACCAGCAGCACCTCGACCAGCATCACGAACAGGCCCAGGTGCCGCACCTGCGGGTTGCGCCACAGCGTGACCAGCCAGACCGCCACGCCGAGCAGGGTGACCGCGAGGACGTACTCGTACATGTTGCCCCACGGCACCCGGCCCGCGGCCAGGGCGCGGGTGACGATGGTGCCGACGTGGGCCAGGGCGCCGACGACCGTGACGATCGCGGCGGCGCGGCCGATCAGGTCGGCGTTGATCGGACGCCGGGGAGCGGCGGGTGCGGGCGGGGCCGCGTACGGTGACTCCTCCACGACCGGCGGGCCGCCCGCGCCGACCAGCTCACGGGCCGGGGCGGCGGCGGCCTTGGCGATCACGCCGCGGCCGCCGAAGGAGTACTCGGCGGCGTGCAGCAGCATCGCCACGACGTACGACATGATCGTGACGATGAGGAGGTTGTCGGAGAGCGCAGCCACTTAGCGTCGCCACCTTTCGACCAGCGAGGCGAACTCGTCTTGGAATCCCGGGTATTCGGTGCGTGGCAGGCCCCCGGCCTGCGCCGTGCCGTCGGGGTGCAGCTTCAGCCACACCCGGCGGCGCCGGCCGTACAGCGACAGTGGCAGCCCGACCAGCAGCAGGATCACGCCGACGAGCACGATCTGCTCGCCCGGGTCGTGCCGGATCGACACGGTGATCCACTGGCGGGTGCCGACGAACTCCAGCCGGCTGCCGTCGGGCAGCGTCCAGGTCTCGCCCTTGCGCAGCAGCTTCGCCTCGCCGTAGCGCTTGAGCCGCCCGGCCTCGATCTGCCGCTTGTCCAGCTCGTAGACCGAGCCGGTGATGCCCGCGTCCAGCCCCAGGTCGCCCCGGTACGCGGTGAGCACCAGGACGGGGTTGCGCTCCAGCGGGAAGTCCGACACCAGGTACGGCGCCTTGTCCCGGGTCGGCAGGTAGCGGCCGTCGAAGCCGATCTGGGCGCTCTTGTCCCCGCCGTTGGCGTCGGGGAACATCGCCACGCCCAGGCTGGTCAGCGTGCCGTCGGTGAACGGGAACGGCGCGACGGTCTCCTGCGTGACGCCCTTGGCGTCGGTGTAGCGCAGCACCGGGGCGTAGCCGTGGCCGAGCAGGTACACGTTGGCGCCGTCGAGCCGCAGCGGGTGGTTCACCGCGAACGTGCGGCTGCCCAGGTCCGTGCCGTGCGCGTCGGTGACCTGCGTGGTCGCCTGGAACGAGATCGGGCTGCCGTTCTCGCGGAAGTCGGCCTTGAAGTCGGTGAGTTCTAGGCAGAACCCGGCCAGGTCGGCGGGGCCGACCTGCGGGCCGAGCCCGTACTCGTCGAACTGCTGGAGGGTGCTGCAGAACGCCTGGTCGGGGCCGACCACCAGGAGCCGGTTGGCGTGCCAGCCCCACTGCGCGCCGATGCCCACGCCGATCAGGATGACCAGCAGCGAGCTGTGGAACAGCAGGTTCCCGGCTTCCTTGAGGTAGCCCTTCTCGGCGGCCAGGGTGACGGTGCCGTCGGGCTGCTCGCGGCGCACCGTACGCCAGCCCTTGAGCGCGGCCCGCGCCCCCGCCTCGTCGACGTTCAGCTCGGCCGACTGCGGCAGCCGCTCCAGCCGCCGCGGCGCGTCCGGCGGCGGGGTGCGCAGCGCGCGGACGTGCTCGGCCAGCCGGGGCGTGACGCAGCCGATCAGCGAGGTGAACAGCAGCAGGTAGATGGCGGCGAACCAGGGCGAGGCGTACACGTCGAAGCCCCACAGCCGCTCCAGCACCGGTGCCAGGTCCGGGTGGGCGGCGTAGAACTTCGCCACGTCCTCGGTCTTGACCGCGTGCTGGGGCAGGACCGACCCGGGGATGGCCGCGACGGCGAGCAGGAACAGCAGCACCAGCGCGGTGCGCATGCTGGTCAGCTGGCGCCAGCCGTTGCGGGCCGCGACGAGCGCGGCCACCACGAACCTGGGGGTACGCCCGGGCGGCGGCCCCGCCTGCGCCGTCTCGACCGGCGCGTCGACGTCGGTGCTCAAATGCTCACCTCGCCCACGCCGAAGTTGGTCTGCAACCAGATCACGAAGTCGCCCCAGGCGCCGCTCATCAGGGCGATCCCGACGGCGATCAGCATCGCCCCGCCGATGCGGGTGACCCAGCGCGAGTTGCGCCGGATGAACCCGACCACGGCGCCGAGGCGGCGCATGCCCAGCCCCAGGGCCAGGAACGGGATGCCGATGCCCAGGCAGTACGCCAGCCCGAGCACGACCGCGCGGGCGGTGCCCCCGCTGACGCTGGCCAGCGCCCCGACCGCGCCCAGGGTCGGCGACACGCACGGCGCCCAGCTCAGCGCGAACACGGCGCCGAACACGGGGGCACCCCACAGCCCGGCCTGCGGCAGGCGCTGGAGGCGCCACTGCGTGTCCAGGCCCGGGATCACCCCGAGGAAGGCCAGGCCCATCAGCACGATCAGCGCGCCGACGACCGTCTGGAGCAACCGGTCATGGGTGAGCAGCATCCGGCCGACCTGCGCGAGCACCAGCGTCGTGGTCAGGAAGACGGCGGCGAAGCCCGCCGTGAACAGCAGCGTCCCGGCGACGACCCGGCCCCGGCGCGCGGTGCCCTGCCCGGTGCGGTCCTCGCCCAGGGTCGCGTCGAGGTCGGCACCGACCAGGCCGGTGACGTACGACAGATACCCCGGCACCAGCGGCAGCACGCAGGGCGACAGGAAGCTGGCCAGCCCGGCCAGGGCCGCGACGGCGACGGCCGCGATCAGCGGTCCGCCGGTGACGACCGAGGCGAAGTCCAGATTCGTTGACGGCACGGCCATCAGGAGGCCTGCTCGGCGGCGATCTCCTGGACGATCGGGGTGAGCTCGGCGACCGAGGTCGCCTTGCGGATCGCCGCGGCGACCCTCCCCTGCCGGTCGATGATCAGGGTGGACGGGGTGCCCGCGGGCGGGATCTCGGTGAAGCGCAGGGCCAGGCGTCCGGCCGGGTCGTAGATGCTCGGGTAGCTGGTCTTGGCGGACTCGAACGCCTTGGCCTTGTCCCGGTCGTCGCGGTGGTTGACCCCGACGAACTCGACGCCGGACGCCTTGGTCGCCTGGTAGACCTGCTCCAGGTCCGGCGCCTCGCGCCGGCACGGCGCGCACCAGCTGGCCCAGAAGTTCAGCACGACCACCTTGCCGCGCAGCGCGGCCAGGTCGTAGCCGCCGCCGGCGAGCAGGTCACCGGTGACGGCGGGAGCGGGCTTGCGATCGCCCGGCGGGATCCGCAGCACCACGGCGGTGTCGGCGTCGTCGACGCCGCAGCCGGTCAGCGCGAGCGCCGCGGCACCGGCGAGGGCCAGCACGGCTCGGCGCGAGTGGGGGCGAGCAGTCACGCGCCCCATCATGCCCCGCGCCCGGCTCCGGTTCCCAGGTGGGCTGCCGGCTCGGTGTATGTGATCTGCACCAACCGGTCGTCGTCGAAGACGAAGGAGGTCAGGCTGGCCAGCCCGCACTGGCGGCGGCGCGGGTCGTGCCAGAGGCGGCGGCCCTCCAGCGCGGTGCGCAGGGTCCAGATCGGAAGCTGGTGGGAGACGCAGACCGCCTCGTGGCCGCGGGCGGCGTCGCGGGCGGCGTACAGCGCGCGGGTCATCCGCACCGCGATGTCCCGGTAGGCCTCGCCCCAGCTGGGCCGGAACGGGTTGCGCAGCACCCGCCAGTTACGTGGGTCACGCAGCGCGCCGTCTCCGGCGCCGACCCGCATGCCCTCGAAGTAGTTCGCGCTCTCGATCAGGTCGGGGTCGGTCGCGACGGGCAGCCCGAACTGCTCGGACATCGGCTGGGCGGTCTCGATCGCGCGCTCCAGCGGGCTGGAGACGAGGTAGGTGACGTCGTGCTCGGCCAGGGCGGACGCGGCGGCCTTGGCCATCTGGCGGCCGAGGTCGGACAGCTGGAAGCCGGGCAGGCGGCCGTACAGGATCTTGGTGGGGTTGTGGACCTCACCGTGGCGCAGCAGGTGGACCGTGGTTCGCATGGCGCGGTCCGGTTCAGGCCGCGGCCGCGGCGCGGGCGGCGTGCGGCAGCGCGCGGGCGATGTGGTCCAGCGCCTCCTCGCCGATGGCGCCGGAGACGAACCACGACTCGTACGCGCTCGGCGGCAGGTAGACCCCCTGCGCCAGCATGCTGTGGAAGAAGGCCCGGAACGCGTCCACGTTCTGCGTCTTCGCCCCGTCGTAGTCGCGCACCTCGGCGTCGGTGAAGAAGACCGAGAACATGCTGCCCGCGGTGGCGAGCCGGTGCGGCACCCCCGCCTCGGCCAGCGCCTTGGTGGCCAGCTGGCCGATCGTCGCCGCGGTCGCGTCGAGCCGGGCGTACAGCGCGTCGTCGGCCAGGCGCAGCGTGGCCAGGCCCGCGGCGCAGGCCAGCGGGTTGCCCGACAGCGTGCCCGCCTGGTACACCGGCCCGGCCGGCGCCAACCGGGACATGACCTCGGCGCGGCCGCCGAACGCGGCGGCGGGCAGGCCGCCGCCCATGACCTTGCCGAACGTCCACAGGTCGGCGTCGACGGGCTCCAGCCCGTGCCAGCCCGAACGGGACACCCGGAAGCCGGTCATCACCTCGTCGACGATGAGCAGCGCGCCGTGGCGGTGCGCGATCTCGGCCAGCCCGGCGTTGAACCCGGGCAGCGGCGCGACCACGCCCATGTTGCCCGCGGCCGCCTCGGTGATGACCGCCGCGATGTCCGGCCCGTGCGCCGTGAACGCCTGCTCGACGGCGGCCAGGTCGTTGTACGGCAGCACGACGGTCTCGCTCGCCCCGGCGCCGGTCACCCCGGGCGTGTCCGGCAGCGCCAGCGTGGCCAGGCCGGACCCCGCCGCGGCCAGCAGCGCGTCCACGTGCCCGTGGTAGCACCCGGCGAACTTGATGATCTTGGTGCGCCCGGTGAACCCGCGCGCCAGCCGGATCGCCGACATGGTGGCCTCGGTGCCCGAGTTGACCAGCCGGATCTGCTCGGCGGCGGTCCGTGCGACCAGTTCCTCGGCCAGGTCGACCTCGCCCGGGGTGGGCGTGCCGAAGCTGGTGCCCCGGGTCGCGGCGTCCTGGATGGCGGCGACCACCTCGGGGTGGGCGTGGCCCAGCAGCAGCGGGCCCCACGAGCAGACCAGGTCGACGTAGCGGCGGCCGTCGGCGTCGAACAGCCAGGGACCCTCGCCGCGGACCATGAACCGGGGCACGCCGCCGACCGCGCGGAACGCCCGGACGGGCGAATTCACCCCGCCCGGAACGATGGCGGCCGCCCGGTCGAAGAGCTCCTGGGAGGCGGGTGCGTCTGCCGGGTAGCGGTCCACCGGCTCATTCGTGTCGATCACAGCATTCGGATTATGGCACGCGGTATGCCGTCAGCGGCTCCCGCAGGTGCGCCGGGGCGGCCTGCACCACAGCCGAGCCCCCGCGGGCCAGCAGCACCTCGCGCAGCGTCTCCAGCACCATGGTGAGCTGGCCGGTCGGCAGATCGGCCGGGATCGCGGCCCACGCGTGCCCGAACCCGATGCTGCCGCGCACGGGCACCGGCATGCCGACGGCGTCGGCCAGCACGTAGCAGATCGAGTGCAGGTAGCCGTCCGGGACGTGCAGCTTCACCGCCACCTCGTCGGAGCGGAACGGGTAGCGGCCCCACCACACCGGCGCGCGCTGCGCCAGGTGCGCGCGGTCGCCGAGGCGCTCCAGCAGCCGCCGGGTCCGGTCGGCCACGCTCACCTCGGACCCCTCGAACAGCACGGCCAGGGCACCGGTCGCGTCGCGGCGCGCGGACGCCTGGGCGCCGCGCCGGACGCCCGGCAGGTCCAGCTCGATCGCGGTCGGCGCCAGGTGCGCGGCGAGCACCTCCTCGCGCAGTTCGGGCACGCGCAGCGGCTGCTCGACCGGGCACACCACCCAGGCACCGGCCGGGGGCTGCGGGTAGGTCCGCAGCGTCACGTCGACGATGAGGCTGGCGTGGTGCGGGCGGCCCGGACTGGTCCAGCGCAGGTCGAACACGCCGGTGCCGAGCAGCCGGGCCCGGTCGGCCAGCGTGGTGACGGTGCCGTCGGGCAGGACCACGGTGGCGTCGGCGACCTGCACCGCGGGCGGGCCGTACAGGTGGGCCAGCGGGCCGAACTCGGCTGTGGCCAGCACGCCGCCGAAGGTGGCCCGGTCGGTCGGCGGGTCCAGCGCGAGGCGGCGCCCGAGGCGGGCCACCGTGTCCTGGGCGGCCGCGACGGACTCGCCCGCCCCGACGGTGACCTGCTCGCTGCCCGTGTCGTAGCTGGTGCGGGCGAGCCCGGCGGTCTCCACGACCAGGTCGACCGTGTCGGCCGGGTCGGCCCAGGCCAGTTTCGAACCGCCGCCGTACGGCAGCACCGACATCCCCGACCGGTACGCGCAGCGCATCATGGCGGAGGCTTCGGCCAGATCGCGCGGGGTGGCTACCTGTCGCACCGCCATGCCGTCGAGCCGGTCACCCGGACGGACCGGGCCCAGCCGCGACAGCTCGTCCACATCGGACCCATCACGCACCGGTGCCGCCATCTCACGCTCCAACCGCGATGGTGCCTGTATGACAAGTTGACTCCGCCGGAAGGCGGGACGCGATACGCCAGAGAGTCACTTTTCCGCATAGTGGAAAAACTCACTTTTCCCGGCACCGCGCAACCGAGCTTGTTCGAACGTGTGTTCGATATTACGCAACCTGTCCGGGTACGGCAATCACCGCTGCTGCCTGGCCTGTCGGCCCGGTAGCGTTACCGCCATGACTTCCGATCTCCTCGGCGCGCCGGGCAAGCCCCCGGTCGCGCAGCGGATGGCGAGCACCCGCAGCCACCACGGCGACGACGTCCTGGACGAGTACGCGTGGCTGGAGGTGAAGGAGGACCCCGCCGTCCTGGACTACCTGAAGGCGGAGAACGCGTGGACCGACGCGGCCACCGCCCACCTGTCGGCCCTGCGCGACACCCTCTTCAACGAGATCAAGGGCCGCACCCAGGAGACCGACCTGTCGGTCCCCGTCCGCAAGGGCTCCTACTGGTACTACAGCCGCACCGAAGAGGGCCGGCAGTACAGCATCTTCTGCCGCCGGGCCGTGGCCGAGGGCGAGACCGCCCCGCCGATCCCGCCGGACGGCGCGCCGCTGGCGGGCGAGGAGATCCTGCTCGACGGCAACAAGCTGGCCGAGGGCCACGACTACTTCTCGCTGGGCACCTACAACATCAGCCCGGACGGGCGGCTGCTGGCGTACTCGACCGACTTCGACGGCAGCGAGCGGTTCACGCTGCGGGTGAAGGACCTGGCCAGCGGCGACCTGCTGCCCGACGAGGTCGCCGACACGTTCTACGGCTCGGCCTGGTCGCTGGACGGCTCGACGCTGTTCTACCTGACCGTCGACGAGGCGTGGCGGCCGCACAAGGTGTGGCGGCACGCGGTCGGCACCACCGGCGCCGACGAGCTGGTGTTCGAGGAGCCCGACGAGCGGTTCTGGATCGGCGTGGAGCTCGGCCGCTCGCAGCGGTTCATCCACATCGACGTGCACAGCAAGATCACCAGTGAGGTGTGGCTGATCCCGGCCGACCGTCCCGGCGACGCGCCGCAGGTGATCAAGCCGCGCGTGCAGGGCCTGGAGTACTCGGTCGAGTCGCAGGGCGACCGGCTGCTGATCCTGCACAACCGTGACGCCGAGGACTTCAGCCTGGCCGAGGCGCCGGTGGACGACCCGGCGGACTGGCGCGAGCTGATCGCGCACGAGCCGGGGGTACGCCTCGACGACGTCGACGCGTTCCACGACCTGATCGTGGTGTCGCTGCGCCGCGACGGCCTGACCGGCCTGCGCCTGCTGCCCTCAAGCGGCGACCCGGTGGACCTGTCGTTCCCCGAGCCGCTGTACACGGTCGGCCTGTCGGTGAACCCCGACTACCACGCCGGCCAGCTGCGGCTGGGCTACGCGTCGATGGTCACCCCGGACTCGATCTACGACTACGACCTGGCCACCGGCGCCCTGCTGCTGCGCAAGCAGAAGCCGGTCCTGCCCGGACCGTCCGGCGTGCCGTACGACGCGACCCGCTACGAGCAGCACCGCGTCTGGGCGACCGCCGAGGACGGCACCCGCGTGCCGATGTCGGTCGTCTGCGCGGTGGGCACGAAGCTCGACGGGGCCAACCCGTGCCTGCTCTACGGCTACGGGTCGTACGAGTCGAGCATGGACCCGTGGTTCTCCATCCCGCGGCTGTCCCTGCTCGACCGCGGCGTCGTGTACGCCGTGGCGCACGTGCGCGGCGGCGGCGAGCTGGGCCGCCACTGGTACGACGAGGGCAAGATGCTGCACAAGCGCAACACGTTCACCGACTTCGTCGCGTGCGCCCGGCACCTGGCGGCGTCGGGCTGGACCAGCGCCGACCGCATCGTGGCCCGCGGCGGCTCGGCCGGTGGCCTGCTCATGGGCGCCATCGCCAACCTGGCCCCGGACGCGTTCACCGGGATCGTGGCGCAGGTGCCGTTCGTCGACCCGCTGTCGTCGATCCTCGACCCGTCGCTGCCGCTCACGGTCACCGAGTGGGAGGAGTGGGGCAACCCGCTGGAGGACGCCGACGTGTACTCGTACATGAAGGGCTACTCGCCCTACGAGAACGTGGCCGACCTGAAGTACCCGGCCATCCTCGCGGTGACCAGCCTCAACGACACCCGGGTCCGCTACAGCGAGCCCGCCAAGTGGATCGCGAAGCTGCGCGCCACCGCCGCCGCCGGGGACTACCTGCTCAAGACCGAGCTGGGCGCCGGTCACTCGGGCCCGTCGGGACGCTACGACGCGTGGAAGGAAGAGGCGTTCGTGGGCGCCTGGACCCTGGACCGGTTCGGCCTGGCCGGCTGAGCCGCGACTGCCGCAACGAGAACGCCCCCCGCCGGTGATCCGGCGGGGGGCGTTCTCGTCTGTTCGTCAGGCAGCCGCGACAGTCACCTGGACCGTGGTGGTCCCGGCCTTGCCCCAGCCGTCCGTGACGGTGAGGGTCACCGTGTAGGTGCCCGCCGCCGTGAACGTGTGCGACGGGGAGGCGGCGGTGCTGTTCGCCGTGCCGTCACCCCAGACCCACAGGTAGGTGCGAGTGTCGGTGGTGTTGGCGTCCGTCGAGGCCGCACCGGAGAAGTTGCACGCCAGCAGGGCGCACGACGGGGTGCCGATCACCGCGACGGGTGCCACGTTGCCCGCGGGCTCCGTGATCGTCACCGGCGTGGTCTTCGTCGCGGTCGCGCCGTACTCGTCGGTCACCGTGAGCACCACGTTGAACGTCGCCGCCGAGGTGTACGTCTTCGTGGCCACCGCGCCCGAGCCGGAGCCCTGGCCGAAGTTCCACGAGTACGTCAGCGCCGGGGTGTTCTCATCGGTCGAGGTGCGGCCGTCGAAGGTGCAGACGTTCTGCGCGCACGACACGGTGAAGTTGGCCACCGGCGGGTTGTTCGGCGGGACGGTCACGGTCACGTGCACGTCGGCAGTCGGGTTCGTCGCGAACCCGTGCTGGTCGACGCCGCGCACCCGGACGGTGTAGCTGCCGGCCGGGATGACCGGGGTGGTGTACGAGTAGTTCGAGCCGGGCGAGCCGGGCGAGTTGAGGAACGCGGTCCGCCAGCTCTCCGAGGTGCTCGTGAACGTGCCGGAGGAGCTCATGTACCGGCCGTTGCCGTCCACGATCGCCACCTGGGCCTGCGCGATCTGCTGGTCGTCCTCGACCCGGCCGCTGACGAAGATGCGCGCGTCGGTGAACGTCGCACCCTCGATCGGCGCCATCAGGGCCGTGGTCACCGTCGGCGGCAGGTCACCCGGGAAGATCTGGTAGGTGGCCGTCGCGCCGGTGGTGCTGGTGTCCTGCTGGCCCGCGTTGTCGTAGGCGTACGCGGTCACGGCGTAGTTGCCCTGGCTGGGCAGGTTCGCACCGAGGGTCCAGGTGGTGCTCGTGCCGCCCGGCGTGGCCAGGACCGCGTCGCGGGTGGCGAACGCGGCGCTCAGCGTGCCGTCGGCCTGGAGGTACCGGCTGCTCGCGGTCTCCCGGAAGGCGACCTTGACACTCGCCACGCCCTTGTCGTCGGTCGCGGTGCCGGCGATGTTCAGGTTCAGCACCTGGCTGACCTGGTTGCCGGTCACGTTGAGCAGGCCGTTCGGCGGGGCGTCACCGGGGATCTGGGCGTTGATCGTGAGCTTGCCCTGGTTGCCGCTGCTGGTCTCCAGGCCCACGTCGTCCACGGCCTTGACCGAGAACGAGTAGGTGCCCTGCTTCAGGTTGAACGGCGTGGTCCACGACCAGTTGGTGGTGGTGGCGTTGAGGTTCAGCGGCGTGACGCGGAACCAGCCCGCCTGCACGTCGGTGCTCCAGGTGCCGTCCGAGGCCAGGTTCTCGCGCGTGGTGCTGTTGCGCAGCTGGATCTCGACGCCGAACAGGTTCTGGTCGTCGGAGGCCGAGCCGGAGAAGGTCACCGGGCCGCCGGGCGCCACGGTCAGCGGCGCGGTCGCGGTCGGCGGGTTCATCACCGCGGGGCTGGTGACGTTGACCGACGGCGCGATGCCGGTGGTGCTGACGATCCAGGTGCGGTCGCTGGTGTCCAGCGACGACTGGCCGACGGTGTCGACCGGCACGACCTGCATCTGCCACGGGCCCTCGTACGGGACCTCGACCTCGACCGACCAGGTGGTGTTGGTGCCGCCCACCACGTCCGGCGTGATCCGGAACGAGTTGTAGGTGGCGCCCGCCGAGCCGTCGTCCTGCACGTACCGGTTGGTGTTGGTGTCGCGCAGCGTGTAGCTGAGCGAGTTGACACCGAAGTCGTCCGTGGCGGTGCCCGTGACCGTGAACGTGGTGGTCATGACCGGGCTGGCCGGGCCGGTGATCGACGCGGACGGCGTACGGTCGTCGAGGCTGAACGTCTCGAACTTCTTGATCGCCTTGGTCGCGTCGCTCTGGCCGTTGACCGCGAACGCCTTGGCCTGCACCTTGATCGCGTGGTTGCCCGCGACCGTCAGCGGCAGCGACCAGGTCGTGTTGACCGCGTTCGGCGACGCCAGGTTCGTGTTGATCACGGTCGCGGCACCCCAGGTGACCAGGTCCTTCTGCAGGTACCGGTTGTTGGCGGTGTCGATGATCTCCAGCTGGACGCGCGAGACGCCGCTGGTCGCGGTCGCCGTGCCCGTCAGCGTGAACTGCTGCCCGGCCGGGTAGACGTACCCCTCGACCGGCGAAGTGATCTTGGTGTCGTACGGCGAGGCCGCCGGGATCGTGTTGAAGTCGTAGAAGGCGACCCGGCCGACGTTGAAGCCGCCCTGCGTGGTCGCGTCGCCGCCGGCGAACAGACCGCGCGGGGTGACCAGCATCGCCTTGTTGCCCTCGAACGAGTTCGAGCCCGGGTTCCACTCCAGCGCCTTGCCGTTGGCCGGGTCGAGCGCGCCGATGTGGTCGCGCCGGACGACCGCGTCCCCGAGGCCGTAGCCGCCGAGGCCCTGGCCGGTGCCGTAGCCGACGTTGTCCAGGCCCGGCCACGGGTCCGGCGCCAGCTGCGACTCGTTCCACGAGAAGTGGCCGCCGACGTAGACCGCGTTCTCCGCGATCGCCACCGAGTACACCGAGTCGAAGCAGCGCGCGATCCACAGCGGCTGCACGTTGTCGTTGCCCGCGATGGGCAGGGCGACCACGGTGTCGTTGATCGGGGGCCGGTCACCGCCGGAGCCGCTGGTCACGACCATGTACTGGTCGTTGGGGGCGATGTCGCCCGCGTACGCCCGCTGGATGCCGCCGACGAACTGGAGGTTGTCCTCCCACAGCCGGGTGCGCCAGGGCAGCAGCTGGTTGTTCGTGGTGTTGATCAGGCCGACGCCGTAGCGGTCCTGCCCGGCGATCTTGCGGCCGGTGTGCACGACCATCAGCTTGCTGTCGTCGTGCGAGAGCACCAGGGCCTGCACGGTCAGGGCGCCGTCGACGCCGATGCCGCCGGACAGGTCGTTCTGGAAACCGGTCACCACCGCGCCGGTCGACGCGTTGACCGCGGCCAGGCCGACCTTCGCCACGTTGTTGATGGTGGTGAACTGCCCACCGATGTACAGCGTGGTGTTGGTGGCCGCCAGCGCGGTGCCCGCGCCGTTGGCGTTGGCGGTGAAGCCGGCCACCGGGGCGCCCGTGGTCGGGCTGATCGAGGCGACCTTCTTCTTCGACACACCGTTGATGGTGGTGAAGCGGCCCGCGACGAACAGCTTGGTGCCGTCGGGCGAGGCCTCGATCTCGGTCACGCCGCCGCCGCCGAAGACCGGCTTGAAGCTGGCGTCGACCAGGCCGGTGTCGATGTTGTACGACGCCAGGTAGGCCTGGTTGTAGTTCGTCGTGTTCGTCGACGTGGCGTTCTTGATCGACGTGAACGTGCCGGCGATGAAGACCCGGTTGCCGATGTACTCGATGTCCGTGATCTCACCGGTCGTGATCCGCGGCGTGTTCGTCCGCGGCAGGTCCGGCACCAGCTTCGTGTGCCCAGGCTTGGGCTGGGCCGCCGTGGCGGCCGGGGCGGTGGCGACGTTGAAGGCGACCACAGCCAGAACAGGTAGCGCTCCGGCTAAGGACGCTGCTACGACAGATGCCACGCTCTTGCGCGCGCGCACAGTTGACCCCCACACCCCTAGGAATCTTGGAAAAGGAAAAGACCAGTAAAAACAGGCTCCCCTGGGAAGCCTACGGAGCACCCTGTCAGGTCACCGCTCGGTCGGGAATGGCCTCTTCGTTTCTCCGCAATAGCCGACCGGTCTATAACAACCTGATAACCGGTCCTTCACGGTGGAAGCCCGACCGCGGCACGTCCGACCACACCAGACATTCAACGGGTATCGCCGCAGCCTGCACCTATCGCCACGTGAAGATCCACCAGGTGTCGCGCCGGGCTGTGGCGGCCGCCGACCGAGGTGTGTTCTCGCCCACGACACACGTCCGGTTCGCGACAGATCCACCGACTCCGCACGCGCTGTCACCCCGCGATGACGTCGCGCTGCGCCAACCCTCCACCCTGATGGATCCGGTCGGGCCCGCCCTGCCCTGATCGGCGTGCATCTATTGAAGTTTATTTTCATGACTGATTTACTCAAGCGAATTTTTCACCATACCCAGGATGGAAGGTCCGCATGAGCACCCCCCTGCGCCGCGCGCTGGCCGCCGTGGCGATCACGATCGCCGGGGTCGCCGCCGCGCCGGCCGCACCGGCGGTCGGCGCCCCCGAACCCGGCATGAACGTCATCTGGTCGACCGACTTCAGCAACGGCTGGGCCGGCTGGCTCGACACCCCCTGGAACGACCAGCCCCAGGGTGCCGTCGCCCGGCCGACCGTGCAGCCCTCGCCGGACGGGCAGGGCCGGGCCGCGCGGTTCTACCTGGCCGGCGGCCAGCAGCGCAACGAGTCGCAGCCCACCGCTGCGCAGAACATCACCGAGGGCCAGACCTACATCGTCCGGTTCACCGACTACCTCGCCCCCGGTTTCCCGACCGCCACCGGCGACTGGCAGGTGGTCATGCAATTCAAGAACGACTCGACCGGTTCGCCGCCGATCGAGATCAAGATCGGGCACGGCAAGTACGCCCTGGACGGCAACAACGGCGCCTGGTCGTACGACATCGGCAACGCCGTGACCGGGGTGCCCATCACCATCACCGTGCGGGTCACGTTCTCCGCCAACGCGGGCACCGCGGTGATGGACGCCTGGTACAACGGCGTGCAGACCGTGTCCGGCCAGCACCCCAAGGGCGCCGGCACGCTGTACTCCGGCCAGAACAGCTACCTCAAGACCGGCCTCTACCGCAGCACCGCGATCAGCCAGGCCGGGGCCCGGTACATGAAGAGCCTGGTCATCGCCACGCCGGGCACCGGCACCCCGCCGCCGGTCACCGGGACCGAATACCACGCGGGCTCGGCCACCGACTTCAACGGCGACGGCCGCAGCGACGTCGTCACCTTCACCAAGGGCGCGCTCGCCGACGTGTACGCCGCGACGTCGACCGGCACCGCGTTCACCGGCACCAGCGTCAAGTGGAACGACTACTTCGGCCTCGACGGCGAGCAGCAGTCCACCGGCGACGTGAACGGCGACGGCAGGGACGACGTCGTCACCTTCGCCAAGGGCGGCACCGACGACGTGTACGTCGGCCTCTCCACCGGCACCGCTTTCGCCGCGGGCGCCAAGTGGCACGACTCCTTCTCACCTGGCGCGCAGGTGCCCGCCGTCGGCGACGTCAACGGCGACGGCAGGGCCGACCTCGTCTCGTTCAGCCACGACGGCGACGCCGACGTGTGGGTAGCCCTGTCCACCGGCACCTCGTTCGGGCCCGCGGTGAAGTGGTACGAGTTCTTCTCGGTCGCGGGCGAGTACCCGGGCCTGGGCGACGTCGACGGCGACGGCCGGGACGACATCATCACCTTCACCCAGGGGACCAACGCCGACGTGTGGGTGGCCCTGTCCACCGGCACCTCGTTCGGCACCGCCGCGATCTGGCACGACCTGTTCGCGGTCGGCGCCGAGCAGCCGCGCATCGGCGACGTCGACGGCGACGGCAGGGACGACATCGTCACCTTCACCTGCGACGCCAACGCCGACGTATACGTCGCGAAGTCCAACGGCAGCGCGTTCACCGGCACCACGGTGAAGTGGAACGACTTCTTCTGCCTGGCCGGGGAGTTCCCGTACCTCGGCGACGTCAACGGCGACGGCAGGGACGACATCATCGTGTTCACCAGGGGCAGCACGTACGGCGTGTACGTGGGGCTGTCCAACGGCAGCTCGTTCGCGGGCGGCGTGAAGTGGCACGACTACTTCGGCGTGCCGGGCGAGACCACGCTCTGAGCTGCGGCGGGGAGGGCGCGGACCGCGGCCCTCCCCGCCACATCGCGTTCGGATCCGCCGCGAACCTGCGGCACGCCGAGTGGGGTTAGTCGAAGTGGTGGTCGGCTGTGAACCGACCGACCATCGGTGGCAATCGCTGATGGCGCTGACTGCTACCTGCCCGAACGCGCCGAGCGGATTAGGCCCGGCTGCGCCAGCTCGGGCAGCACCGTTCGCGGCTGGTGACCGAGCTGACCGCCTGTCGGCAGCAGATCGCCGACCTGCTGTCGTGCTGCCGGCCAGCGGCGCTGTCATGCGCGGCCGAGCCGCTGGAGTGCACGTCGTGGCTGGCGTGCCTGGCCGCGGCGGTCGACGGCGGCGACCCGGCGGTACTGGCCGATGACCGGCATGCGTTCGCCGCCGCGGCCCGCCGCCACCTGTCAGGGTGGGGCGCCAGCCGACTGAGGTCAGGATCGCCGACCGGGTATGCCGAACCACGGGTCAGCGCCCAGCGGTCGATGTTCGGTCATCGGTCCTCGTCCCTGATCGTGGCGCGGACCGCCGAGAGGGACACGTCTTGCCGGAGCCCGGGCAGCACCTCGCGCGCGATCCGCTCCAGGATCCGCTGGTCCCCGGCGTACGGTGGATCGGTGCGCGGGAACGGAACTACCAGATCGGTGATCCCCAGCTCGCGGCACCAGGCCACCGTCTCCTGGAAGGACTCCACCGATGCCAGCGGCGGGTTGACGCGATCGCTGTTCAACAGCAGTGTGCGCAGGGTTCCCGGATCCCGTCCTTCTTCAGCACAGATCGCCCACAGCTGACGCAGTTGAGCAGCTATCACTGCTGGCCGAACACCCGGCGCTAGGAGTCCCGGGCTGGGGGATGAGCCATTGGTGACCCAGATGTCGGCGTGCCGTGCAGTCACGCGCATTCCCGCGGGTCCTCCAGCCGCGACGGCGATCGGCAGTGCGCGTCCCGGTCCACAGGCGGGGTCCATGCGGGCCTCCACCGCCTGGTAGTGCTCTCCGGCGAAATTGACGACCGGGCGGCTCAAGCACTCGTCGGCAAGCCGGACGAACTCCGAGAATCGCGCGGATCGCTCGGCTGGGGATGGCTCGGCGGCCCCCAGCACTCGAGCGTCGGCACCCCCCGCCCCGGCGCCGATGCCGAGAGTGAACCGCCCACCGGAAAGATCCCGTAGAGCCAGGGCCTCCTTGGCCAAAGGCACCGGATGCCGGAAGTTCGGCGTGGATACCATCGTCCCGATCCCGATTCGCTCGGTCGACACCGCTGCAGCTGCCAACGTCGGCATTGCCGCGTACCAGCGGTCGTCGATCAGGTCACGCCAGGCGATGTGATCATAGGTCCAGGCGTGATCCAGGCCCCACTCGTCGGCACGTTGCCAGTCCCGACGCGCCGTGCGCCATTCCGCGGCCGGCAGGATCACCACTCCTACACGCATTCCGAGCCCCCCTTACCAGAACTGTCATCAAGCGGCAGCCCAGCCAGGAACTGGTCGAGGTCTAGGTGGCGGGCTGCGGTGAGGTTTGCAGCCGTGTTCACCGTGGTTTCGTCTCGCTCTCGACCAGGCTTCGGGAGCTTCGCAGCCCGCGTCATTCCAATGCAGACGCCAAAGTGGACACTATCAGAACATCGACGATTCCATGATCGTTATGTGAGTGCGGTCGTGAAAGGACGGTCACGCAACCCCAAAGGCAGGATGACTCCCGCGTCTCGGCAAAGTCGGGACGGTTGGTGATCGGGGTAGCGATGAACGCCAGGATCTGCCGCCACCAGGTGTGCACCCTTCCCACCCGTCTTGTGTACGCCATGGCGCTCGCGGTGCAGGCAGCTGTCTGGCTCACGGTCCTGCTGAGCCGGGTCCCATGATCGTGGGCCTGGCGCTGGCAGTGCTCGGTGCTCGGTGCTACTTCGACCGCGCTAAGCGTCGTGGGCAGCATCGTTCGCCAGATGCTGACCCCGGCAGACCTCCTCGGGCGCGTCAGCGCGGTCAGCCGACTCTTGGGCTTGGGTGCCGCCGCACTGGGTGCTCTAGCCGGTGGTGCGATTGCCCACGTCGGCGGGTTGTCCGCCCCGTCCGTCGCCGCGGCAGGCATACTGCTCGCCTGCGCTGCCGCATTCCTGCGTCGTGAGTCTCCGGCCTGCCGGAAGTGGGGGTGTACGGCCGCCGTCTCGCCAACTCGATCGCACGGTCTAGGTGGCGAGCCTGGAGACGGGGACTTCCGGTACCCTGACGCGGGAGGGCTGCTAGCTCAATGGCAGAGCTGTGGACTTTTAATGCGCAGCATAGGGCTCCCATTTGAGTAGCTCAGCCTCGTTAGGCGTTGCTCAGAATTGCGCAAATAACATCACCAGGTCAACGCGACCGTGACTCGCCATTGAGCCTCTGAGCTGGTCCAATGCCTCACCGTTGATCGCTATTCCGCATGAGTAAGCAGGCTTTGGAGCAGCAACGGAGCAGCACGGATCGAATTTGCGCAGCCTCCCGGGTTGCCGATGAGGAGAAGTTGGCTCTCAGTCCCACTCGCGGCCGAGGAGCGCAAACGCCATCGCGATCAGTGCTTGCCCGTCGCGGCGGTTGAAGTCGATCTTTTCTGTGACTTCGTCGCCATGTGGTGCGGCGTTGAGCACGCCGAGGACAGCGTGAAAGGCTGCCGCCCAGCGCTGGGACTTGTCGCGCTGCTGAGCGGGAACGTCCTTGAAGCTCTTCTCCGTCGGGATGGATTCGATCTCGCGGAAGCGGTCGACGGCTCGGCGGAGTGCCACTGCGGCGTCCTGGTCCCGGTTATCCCGGTAGGCAACTTCCGCGTCCCGCAGGAACCCGACCACGGACGCCATGCCACCGTGGCCGTTGCCTACGGCGGGTACTGCCACGGTGAAGTGCGCCATCCGCTCTACGCCAGCGAGTTGCCTTAGCCATGCCGCCCGGTCCACCCGGGCTGGGTAGGGCTGGGGGTTGAACATCGGATAGGTCTTGCCCTGGTACACGAGGGTGGCGTTGACGCGCAGTTCGAGCGTGAAGTCGTCACCTCTGCGCATATCCTCGATCTGCCAAAGCTGATTATCTGATATCGGCAGCACGATGTGCCCAGTGTTGTCGATGTTCAACGGGCGCAACAGCAGAGGCTCCGCGTGGGTCCAATTGCAGAGCCACCGGCGCGGACGCGTCCCGCCGCTGACGACGACGGCCTCACCCGAAAGAAAGAGGAAGCCGCCTGTCAGCTCGTGCTGCCTGACGGTCGCAGTTAGATGCAGCCCATGGCTCGCCGCCCCTGGATGAAGCTGCGGATCGCGGAAGCCGACCAATACCTGATGGTCAACTTTCTCGACGTCGAACTTGAGACCGATGTTCATGCTCACAAGCAGTAATCCTTGCACCCGGGAATGGAGCGGGGCATCTCGGTTTCCTGGGCGGCCCCGCCGAAGGGTCTGGCACATACCGGTCGCTGACGTGGACGCGGGACCGGAGAGGCGCAGGGCACCACATTTGAGGGCGCCCTCGCCTCTGCCGGCGTAGAGGTCGCCGAACTCGCGGCTGCGCGCCACAGGATGGACTTGCCGCTCCGTCAAGTTGCCACCAACGATGCGGTACACCCAGCTTTAGGGCACGATATCCATCGTTCGCTGCAGCGCCGACGGGAGGCGTTCCAGCGCCTTCGACCGCTGCGCAAGATCCGCTAGGTTGCGGTACCACATTAACCGGACCTCGCTTTGCGGAACCCCGATGAGGCTCATCAACCGAGTCTCCAGATAGTCAATGTCGCCTGGGATCTTTGCCTTTATGGATCTCCGGCTACTTGGAAAGTCCGTCTCGGGCAGCATCCTGTTAGCCGGAATAAGCTTGAGCTGATCATCGGTCATTGCAGCATTAACCGAGAAGAAGCAGCCGGTCTCCGTGGCCCGATCGACCTCGGACGGGGCACCGGTGAACCAGTGCAAGATCACGCCTGGATGCGGAGTCTGTTCTAACAGCTCCACCAGCTCCGCGGTACGTCCTGTGCTGTGCAGCGAAAGCATCACCGGCTTTCCGCGGCAAGCCTCAAGGATTGTTGCGAGAGCGGTTTGCTGTGGTCCGAGTGGTGCTGAGCGGTCGAGTCCTACTTCGCCTATGAGCACGTGCTGTTGAACGGCGGCTCGTATTCCCTCTGCGGTCACGAGAGCGGGTGAGGTCTTTAGGCCGGGATGCGCACCGTAGCCCCAGACTATGGTTTCATCCGCACGCCGAACGGCCACGCGGGCCTCGGCAGGACTGCGGGTCATCGCGAAGATAAAAGCGCCTCCGAGTCCGGCGACCTGGGGCCTCGTGACGTCGGGTGCTATGTGGGCGTGGCAGTCCAGACGGGGTAGGTCAGGGACGTGGGACACTGCGAAGCTCCTTCAGGCCGCGGTTGCAGATGTCGATGACGGCGTCGAAGTCGGTGCCGACCGGCCACATGCCTGAAGCGAGAACGCGGTACTCGTCGAAGCCCGCTTCAACGGCGTAGCACCAGGCGGCGATGTCATGGCGGCGGTAGTCGAGGAACCGCTGTCGTGACTGCTCGGGTAGTACATCCATGAGGTAGGTCGTCTGGTCCTCGCGCCCGCCGCCGACGAAGGCGCCTCGTCTTACCAGGCAGGCGACGCAGAGTCCGCAGTTGAGGTTGGCGTTGCCGCCCTTGAGGCGCCCGGCGTTCGGCTTTGCGCAGGACAGGGTCGCGGCGGCGAGGGTGGCATCGTCTGGGTCGTGTGGCCGCAGTGCAGCAGCTACAAGCTCGCCCTTCGTCATGTGCCCATACGGGTTTGTGACCGCGATGTGAGCGAGGCGGAGTTCGCTCAGAAGCTGCTTGAACTGGTGGAAAGTCCATGGGTGGGTCGACCGTGTGGTGAGCGGCCCGCCGCGGGAAGGCTCAAGCGGTGGATTGATGCTGGTAAACCCATTCTCCGGCATAGTGACCCGCTGGGCCTCGCGGCCCGTAGCGGCGGCTACGCCGAGTGCCATGAACAGCAATGACCGGGTCCGCGGGGTCGCTTCCTTGATCTTCAGCAGTGGTCGAAGGGCGAGGCGCTGGTACTCCGCCGTGGGCCTGCGCTGCTGGATCGCCTGCCGGACAGCGGACTGGGCGCGCCGTACGGCGTTCGACGGGTCGCGATGACCCAGGTAGAGCACTCCCTCGGGCTCGCCCAGTTGTAGCAGCGCTCCGCACAGTGAATCCAGACCCCCCGACAGCAGGCTTACCGCCTCCACCGCGGTGCCAGGTGCGGCCAGCCGGTCCTTTAGCTTCTTCGCCGAGACAACCTGCAGGCGCCAGGTATCCCCAGTAAGCCAGTGCAGAAGGTCAACGGCGGTGTCGAGCGCTGGCTGCGTCCATTTACTGGAGTCTTCGAGGTGCACGATGATGCTCAGATCCCGGCAGAGCAGTTGGCCGGATCTGCGGGTGACTCGGTCGGCCACATACGCGGCTGTGACCACCCGCAACAGATCCCGTGCGGTGACAGGGACGTTGCCAAGCTCGGCCATGTCCCACCCGAAGTCGGCCTGCATGGTCACGGTCGACCCAGCGGCGAGGGGCCACTCAACGAGCGTCGCAGACTCAACCACGCCCGAGGCGCCCCCAGGCACCAGCTCAATAGCGTTCATGCGCTGCCCCTGATGCCTAGGACCCGGAATGTCTTGGATGCGAGCTTACTGGCGAATTCGATGAAGCCCTGAACCGTCAACTTGGCTTTTTCGGTTACACGGCCTGCGGCGATGTGGGCGTGGAGGTACTTCCGTGCGTCTTCTTCGATCTGTTTAGCCCGCTGTGGCGTGACGGTGTTCTCACGGCGCTGGGAAGTCAGCTCCACAAGTACCTGCTCGTAGGCGAGGTTCTCGATGAAGAGTTCTACCCGGTCTTCAAGGCTTATATCCTCCTTGGCCTTCAGGACCTCAGCCATCGTGCGCATGGTGGCCGCGCGAAGCGCCACCTCATCTGGATGGCTTGGTGCTCCGAGTACGGCATCGGCGATGTAAGCGCACTGGGCACGCGCACTCGGCAGGGAGCGCAGATGATCAAGGTCGAGACCGAGCTCCTGCAACGTCGCAGCGTCACCGCCTCGCAGCGCCTGAGCGCCGGCAATCGCCGCAGCTCCCCGCCCGACCTGCCTGCTGACGTTGCGGGCACCGCCCCCTCCCGTCCGAGAGCTGGAGGAACCTCCGCCGCCGGATCCCGCCCGACCGGGCAGGAGCGAGCCAATCGGGCCAGGTGATCCCTGCGCCGATCCCGCCGACAGCGCCTTCAGCAAGGTGTCGACGAACTTCTCCACCTGCGAGGGTCTGGGCGGTGACGGAGAGTCGACCATGTCACCGTACGAGTCGTGCACCGCCTCCCATGAGTTCGCGCCGCTGCCGCCGTAAGCCCCTGATGTCCCCATCGTCAGAAGCGCCCTTCGAGGAGTTCCTCGCTGGCCGCTCTCGCTACGCGCTCATCGATGCCCGGTGTCTCAGCCAGCGCAGTCAGCACGTCGCGGAGCTTCGCCAGGAACACAACGTGGTGAGTCTGAATCGCTCGCAGCACAGCTGGCGCGGTCAGTGCCTGCGCGGCAGCTTGAGCGTGGCGCTGTTCACCCTCGATAATCAGCTGAAGCGAGTTGATGATGAACCCGGCGTCGTCGGTGCGAGACAGCGCGTCGCAGAGTCCCTGAACAACAGTGTCCTGATCTGCGGCCGGCAAGCCCAGAACTCGCTGTACGGCCGCCTTGCGCGTCGACTCCGACGGATCGCACAGCAGCTCGATAAGTTCGAGCTGAACCGCACTGACCGCGCCGCCGAACCGGACGTCGCTCTTGAGTGTCGAGGCGACACTGAGATAGCGATCAACCGCATCTGCCTGGTCCCTCAGCGAGGGAGCGTGAGCAGCCCACGCCTTGGTGTCCCCGACACCCTCTGGCGCGGTAGCACCCTTCTTGCCCTGAGCCCAGTCCTCCCATGCGCCGACGAGCAGCTTGCGCTCAGCCTTACCCTTGCCAGCAAGAGTCTGAAACGCCTCCGAGTACCGAAGCTCGAGAAGGTACAGCTTCACCAGGACATCCAGCCGCAGCTCTGCGCCAGCGAGGGTAGCCAGGTGCTCGCGCACCGCCATCGCATTCAAGAACCGCTTGATCGCGCGCGGGCTGCTCCACACGTCGGCCGCCAGGCCGGAAGCGATGCTGCGGGCAAGCGACAGTTGTTCGACGGTGGGCTCACTCTTCGACTCGTCGACAACAACGTAGGGCGCCTTGCCCGCCCTGCGGCGTACCCCAGAGGCAGCGATGATCTCCTTGTAGCGCTTACCGGTTATCGAGCCGGAATTACACAGGAGCAGTGCGATGTATGCCTCGGCCTGCTCAAGGGACAGCTGCGGCAGCGTGACCGGGATCTGCACGATCTTCTCGGTGTAAAGCTTCGCGAACCCTCCACGTGCCGACCCGCGCAACTCCAGTTCGACGCCATCCTTGATCAGGTCCTGATCAGCGGCGATCACGAAAGCCATCTTCTTCACTGACAGGAACAGCTTGATCGACTCCATGGTAGCCATGATCGTCGGGGGCAGACACCGGTCCAGGTCATCAACCAGCACGACCACCCGAGTAAGGCCATCGATAGCCTTCATGAGCTGCTCAAACTGTTGCCTGAAGCCCGCCATCCCTTGCATGACCTCATCGGCGTCGCTCGTCTTCTCCTTCGGCGTCAGGGCATCGACGAGGCCGTTTAGGTCAAGTGACACGCTTACGGCGCTACTGACGAGAGCCTTGGCTACACGCCCCCAGGCAATTCGCTTACGGAGATCGTTCAGTTTGCCGCCGAGTTCCGCGGCCTTGTCCTTGAGTGACTTCTGCCCGTTCACATAAGTCTGAAGGCAGTCGAGCACCTGCGCGATGAGAGTACCGCGCATGTCCTCAGCGTTTTGAAACTCCCACGGATCGATGCGTACCACGAGGATGTTCCCGTGTTTTGAAAGCTCCTTGTCGATGAGATTCAAGGCGGTTGACTTCCCGCCACCCCAGGCACTGTGGATTCCTACCGTCACCGGGTCGAGACCACCCGACGACACGATTCTGGCTACGACCCCTGCGACTGCGTCGAAGCCTAGGAGGTCTTCCAACGCCGGGTTGTCATCGTAGAGGGATGCGCTCATGACAACAGCAGAAGTCAATGGGGTGCTCACCTTCGGGGCGTGTGGAGGTAGCCAGGGATGTTACGACCCCAGGTGGCGGCCTAGCGGACGCTCCTGAAGTCAACGCGACGGTAGCCCGACGGGCCGACAGTTGGCGCACCACGATCTTGGCGGCCGCGGTTCAGGTACGGGCCATACGTTGCGTCGTTGCGGAGGGAAGCAGCCTCGGGCAGCCGGTAGTGCTGCCGCTACGGCGCATCAGCCACCCCATCGGCGTCGGCGGGGAACTTCCCGCACGGGGATTTCGGACAGGTCGAGCGGCCGGTCGACGACGGGTCGGGATTTCTCCGGGGTTATCCGGTCTTGTTCGTGCTCGTCGCTGAAATGTATGGCCCTGGTCTTGTCCCCGGCGCGTTCGAGCGCGGCGATGAGTTCGGTCACCAGCAGGTCGAGTCGGCGGGCCTCGGCTTCGGCGGCGATCAGGCGTTCCTGGAAGGTCACCGCCCGGTGCCCGCACCACTGGCGGAGCAGTTCGTGCCGCGGTCGGTGGTGGCTCAGGTACCAGTGGTACTCCCACTGGGGCGATGTCGTCTCAGGCTCGCCGGTCAGGTAGTTCCTGCGTTCGGAGCCGTGCTTGCACTTGTGGCGTAGTTCGGTCTCCTGCTCGACGACCCAGTTCAGCACCGGCATCGGGGTGTGCCGACACGCTGCCTCGGCAATCGCGAGCGTTCCGGTGCGCGAGAGCATGATCGCGCCGTCATGTTCGAACCACGGCCCAGCGGCCAGAATCTCTTTGGTCTTGAGCCCGATGAGGCTGGCGAGGCCTTCGAGGTCCCGGATCCCGGTGGCGTCGCGCACCGATGACCACTCCAGTTCCGCGATGTCAGCAGGCACCAGAAGCTCGAACACCATACCGACGCAGCTCTGCTCGACCTCGTCAAGGACGCAGTCGTCGATACGCTGCCAGTTGGCCATCAGCGCGTCGTACGCCTCGACGCCCTCCCACCGGACCCGCAAGCGGCTGCCGGGAACGGTTTCGCTCTTGCGCTGCGGGTCGTCCGAGAAGGCGACCTCGACCCGGACGCTCTGCTTGCCGGGCGTTACCGAAACTATGCGTACACGCTCGGACGGCGCGTTGTCGCGCGCCCGGTAAGCCCACTCGTCTCCGACGACGTACTGCGAGGGATCAACCCGCATGGCAGCCCATCTCCACCAGTAGATGTTTCGTCGCCCGCACGATACCGCGCCGAGCGGCGCTCACTTTCTTCTCGCGGTGGCGATACCTACTGCCGCCACCACTGCTTCTTGCCGGCGAGGCCGGGATGCCAGGGGTTCTGGTACGACTCTCGCGGATCATTAGGAAGGTTGCCGGATCGGTACTCTTTGTCCGGGCGGTGCGGGCTCCACCCTTCAAGGAACGCGCGCAGGTCGTCAGGACCCGGGTCGACGTCGAAGCGCACGCCTGCCAACGACGACGGTTCGACAGTGGGGTCGATACGTTCCGCTTCGGCATTGCCCCAGGCGATCCACTTCACAAGGTCGCCAGCGCCTGTGCCGCTGTCGGCGAGTTGCTGCAGTTCCGTGCAGAACCGCCGGAGTTCCTGCGCCCGGGTCCACGCGTCGAACGCTGATCTGAAGGTGTCCTGCCGGATCTTGGCTACCGCCTTACGGCGGGCGGAGACGATGGCCGTCTCCCAGCGGCGGCGCTTGTCGTCCTCCTGCCGCTGCCACTTCTCCATCTGCTGCTCGTTCTCGCGCCGCTGCTCCTCGCGCCGCTTGCGATCCTCGGCGTCAGCGGTCTCGATGTCGTCGAGCAGCTGGCGAACACGGGCCCGGAATGTCTGGGGCCGCAGCCCAGTCCACTCTTCGCGCTTGTCGTACGAGCGCTGCATGAGGATGCGAATGCGCCCTGAGGGCACCGAGTCGAACTCGGGGATCTTGTTGATCGAGGGGTTGCGCCTGTTGTCCCGGATCTCCTCGGCCGTGGGCTGATGGGGGACCTTGTCGTACTCCTCGCTGATGTGCAGCGGACGGGTGATGCCGTGCATGGTGAGCATCAGCCGCGGATTGCGGCCCTTGGTGTTCAACTCGACCTCGTGGCCGGCCCGGCGTGCCTCGTCGACCAGGCACAGCGCCAAGGTGACGGCGTCTTCGCGCGCCGGTTCCGTTACCAGGCACCAGCCGGTCTGGCTTCTCAGCGCGGCGGCGATCTGCTCCGGATGACGTATCTGGTGGCGGGCGTTGAGCCGGATCCGGTTCCAAGCGGTGTCATCGGACTGGGCTGTGTCGGCCAGGCGGATGACGATGTCACCGTGGTCGCGACCGGTGTGCTGCAGCTGGTATCCGTCGGGCACGAGACTGTTGCTCTGGGCGGCGTGGATGGCCCGGCGAAAAGTGCGGCGGCTGGCCGCGTCGGGGGCCTCGATACGCAGGATCCGGTCCGGCGCCTCCTGCAGGCGACGGATTAGATCGCCTGCCTCCTTGAGCGGGTTTCCCTTCAACTCGGGATCCTTGCCTACTGGCCGGTTCGGATAGCCGCCGTGTTGCAGGTAGTGCCGTCCGGCATCCGTGATCACCGCCGACCAACCGCCGCCCTTGCGGCTGACGGTCACCAGGCGCCGGCTGGCCAACGCGCGACCCGTCAAACGCTGCCCGGCGAGCTCAGCGGCGCTGAGATCGTTGCCATCGCCAACCAGCCGCAAGACCGTCAACTGCCGCTCATTAAGTGGGGTCCACCGATCCATAGCTCACTCTGTCTCCACCTTTGGCAGCCGTGCAAGCACGCGCACGAGCGAACCAATCGACCGCATCGCGTTGCCACCATCTACGACGACATGCCTGAGCTGGCCGTCACCCGCGTGGCTGCGCGGCACTCCCCACGTGCGTCGCGCCAGGTCCGCGACCGTTCGAAGCCCGGATGCGTGATGAGAAACGCGGTGGCCCGCCTGGTCCTCCCCAGGCGGGCTGCCTCCCATGTCACCTGCTCTTCTGCTCCCACCGTTCCGCCACGTCGTCACACGCCTTGGTGGCCTGAACCCCGGCGCCCACCTCGACAGCAGATCCCTGAGCGGCACCGTGGTCGCCGCTAACGCGCGCTGCTCACAGTCAAGGCCACCGCGAACCGGATCCGGGGCCGGGGCGGCCACTATGACACTCGGGTCACCCCGCGTATGCGAGAGCAGGACCTGGCCGGACACCGACGTCAGCAGGCCCAAGTCATCCGCCTACGCAGGAACAGCCGCCAATTTGCGGCAGAATCCGGCCGAGTTGCGGGTCACCCGCACGTGCCGGACCAGTCTATTTCTGCAAGTTTGAAGTGCTTTGATCCTGTTCATCCGGAATACCCTGAAAGTAGCCGTAGAGGCGAGAAGCATATTCACGCTGTGGAGATCACCATGGAACTCAAGGCACGGATGACATGCCCTGGATGGACATAGCGGTTGCTGACAACTTGAACTGGCCCGGTATTCCCGCAGCTGAGTACTGGCAACAGGGCCGCCAACCCGGCGACTTCCACGTCCATCTTGACCACTCTGATCACGTGTGCCCGGTAACATCCGGCAACATCGGGGCAGGAAACAGGCCAGCAGTCAGCGACGCTGCCGCGCTTAGGGCGGAAGTAAGGATATCGGCGTCTTCGGCGTCCGTGCCCCGCGCCGCCAGCACGGTGACGTGCCCAGCGAGCAAGGCAGTCCGTACACGCAGTCGGTCGGACAGCGACGCATCCGGGCGGAGCATAAGCTGCGTCGCCCGTTCGAACCGCTGCGTCGCACCTTCACGGCCGGTCGACAGCGCGGTACGCAGCACGGTCTGGTTCGCCGCCGCGAACCTGATGACGGGCAGCGCCTGCCCTGCGGTTAGCGCGAGCCATCCGCCCAGCAGGTCGGACGAGCGCTGCGCCGACGGCGGCTGCCCGGCGGCGGCGTCGAGAAGCTCGTCGAGGGCGCGCAGGAGTCCGTCAAACAGACTGGTGACGATCGCGTCCTTGCTCTCGAAGTGGTAGTACAGCGCAGCCTTGGTGATGCCCAGTTGCTCGGCGATCTCACGCATCGCCGTGGCGTCGTAGCCGCGCCGCTTCGATCGGCTGCCACTCCGCCGACGGCACTCTGCTGGCCTACGGGGCCCGACCGCACCTGCCACCCCTGCTGCGCTGGCTCGCTGAACTCACCCCATCACCCCCACCGGAGCACACCCATGCCCTCACCTGACCAGTGGACCGAAGACGCGATCCGCGCCCTCGGGACCTTCACCACCCTGCAAACCGCCGCCCGAATCTTCGGCATCTCCCAGGCCACCGCCTACCGCCTCGCCCGCGACAACGAGTTCCCTGTCGCGGCGATCAAAGTCGGCGGCGGCTGGCGCGTTCCCGTCGCCGCGATCCTCGCCGCCGCCCACCTGCCCACCGGCGACGCCACCACCGCGACTTGATCAATCCGCTGAGTCGAGCCCTGATCAACACCGCCCGCGGATCCGAAATCCGCAGCCCGCCCGACAGAAAGCGCAACAGTCATGACCGCTGAAGGAACCATCAACAAGTGGTGCACCTGCAAGGACACCAACGGCAAACGACTCAATGCCCGGTGCCCCGGACTGCGCCGCTCCGACGGCAAATGGCACACCACCCACGGCACCTGGATCTACCAGCTCGAACTCCCACGGACCCGCGACAACAAGCGCCGCCAGCTGCGCCGAAGCCCCGCCGCGAGCAACAGCCGCGACGCCGCAGTCGCCGAACGCGACCACGCCAAGAACCTGCTCATGCTGGCCGGCGACGACACACTGCTCGCCGACGAGATCGCCACCATGCTGCAGGCCGTGCCCAGTGGCACCCCGCTGCCCGACCGCGACACCGTCGCCCGCAGGGTCCGCGCGGGCATACCAGCCAACGTCAGCATCACCGTCGCCGACTACCTCACCCGCTGGATCACCGAGCGGGTCATGGACGACAACACCCGCAGCGGCTACGACGGCCACATCCGCAACTACCTGATCCCCCACCTCGGCAAGATCCGCCTCGACCGACTCAACGTCACCCACCTCGACGAGATGTACGCGAAGATCGTCGCCCGCAACGTCGAGATCGACGCCGCCCGCACCAGCCCCGACCGGCTGGTCCGGGCGAGCGTCAAAGGCAAGAAGCCGATCGGCGCGGCCACCATGACCCGCATCCGCGCCACCCTGCGCAAGGCCCTCAACGACGCGATCCGCAAGTACCGCTACATCGAGTTCAACCCCGCCCGCCACGTCGAGCTACCCACCGCCGAACAAGCCAAAGCCCGCCTCTGGACCGACGCCCGCGTCCGCGAATGGCGCAAGACCGGCATCGTCCCCTACCCCGTCATGGTCTGGACCCCCGACCAGGCCGCCGCCTACCTCGACTACACCGAGGAACACGACCCCGAGCTCTACCCGCTCTACGCGTTCGTCCTACGACGCGGCCCACGCCGGGGCGAGGCCGTCGGCATCAGCAGACCGCAGATCGACCTCGACGAAGCCAGCGCGACCATCACCCACCAGATCGCCACGCACAAGTACAGGCCGATCTACAAACCGGTCAAAACTCGCACCGGTGACCGCGTACTCGCCCTCGACTCCGACACTATCGACGACTTCCAGACGTACAACATCCTGCGCGCCCACTGGGAAGAGACCGCAGGGCCGGCCTGGCCGCGCACGGTCCCGGTCACCACCCCCGTCGACGGCGGCGGCTACAAGACCATCTACGTGGACCTCTACTTCCGCCAGCCCGACGGCAGCGCCTGGCACCCCGACACCGTCTCCGAACGCTTCGAACGCAACGTCCGCAAGGCGGACCTACCACCCGTGGGCATCCACGACGGCCGACACGGCGCCGCTACCTACGCCAAGGCCGGGGGTGCGAAGATGGAGGACATCAAGGAGCAGCTTGGCCACTCCACCATCGCCATCACCGCCGACATCTACACCTCGCTGCTCCGCGAACTCGAGCGGGCTACCGCCGAGAACACCGCCAACGTCCTCAAGCGCAGACGCCGCGTTAAGCAGAACGTGTAGCCATCACCCAGGCGTGCCGACCGTTCGGATCCCGCCGCCGAACCGTCGGCACGACGACTCCTTCGTCCACACCCTGTGGATAATCTGTGGAACATATGTTCGTTTGGCCAGGTGGCGGTGGCTGGATGCTTCCGAAGGACCGTTCGCACCTCGACGCCACCGATCTTGTGGCGTCGAGGTGCGGCTGGCAAATTGCCAGACTTCTTCGGAATAGCCCGAATCGCTGGAGGAGCAGTTGGAGCAGCATCGGAGTAGCAAGGGCCGTTTTATTCACGCCAAGCTATGAATAAAACGCGTTTCCGCAGGTAAAGTGGTGGGCCGCCGGGGACTCGAACCCCGAACCTATGGATTAAAAGTCCACAGCTCTGCCATTGAGCTAGCAGCCCGCGCCCACCCAGGCTACCGGACAGCACCCAAAGGCCGACACCAGGTTCAGCGGACGGCCCGCCGCGTCCACCCCGGCCGTGCGGGCACCCTTGTTACTCCGCACCCGGTCCCACGCCACCAGAAGGAACGCGGGATCGGCGACGAGATTGAACAGATCGTCGAACCTGCGATGAGGATCATCACGGGCCCACTGGTGCAGCTTGGTCTGGATCTTCAGTACCCAGATCTCGGCCGCATCAGGGCCGACTCCAGTTCGTCGGTGTTCACCGGCGCACTCCTGACATTCCAACCCCCGCACTGCCGACTTGCTGGCCCCCTTCGTCTTGCGGCCGGCTCTCCCGACCTCCACGGCGGGTCGTCACGCCCGCGACTACTACGGGGCCTCCGTCCCACCCGGCGCCATCAGCAGACGACGCGCCTGCCCGTTCCCGCGCTGGCCGCGCGGGACGACGGCGACACCGAGCGGTTCCCACGTTCACCACATGCCGATCGACGGGGTCGGCGTCCAGCTTTGCCCCTGCGGCATCGCCACGATTACGCCGTGGGCCTTCACCGTGGCCTCCCACCCAGGAACCGGTAATCCCGATGAGGAGTTCCCGACCGGCCACGCCGGACGGTGCGCACCGCATCCCAGCCCACATCCGCCAGGTTCGAGCTGGTGGGTCGTTGAAGAGGCTTTACACACCGGTTTCTCACGTACGCCTTTCCGTCTCCGCTTGCCGGACCCGTACCGTCTGGCAGTACCAGCACGTCCCGGCTTTGTCGGGGCTGCTTGCCGCCCTCCCCGGCGTCTCCCGGATCAGGCTGCCCCCAGCGTTCACCCGGTTGCCACGACAGCCGGGCGGTGGAGTCCTTTCACCTCCACACGGTCATGCAGCGCCTCGTGGCGCACTCCAGAGTCCACCCACGCTCTGGTCACGGTCGGGGTGTTCTTGAGGACTTCGTCGAGCAGCCATGACGCACATGGCGTTGTCGGAGGCCGAGATCAACCGTCGGGCGTTCGCTTTCCAACGCTTATACATGGCAGTGCTCGCCTTCGGCGGGATCTATGCGCACCAACTCCTCGGGCCCGCCCGCCAGCCCGAGCCCGATGCGGGGGCTCCATCTCACGCACCTGAGCCTCCCTCGAAGACCATCACGGCCCGATCTTCCCGCTTGGCGGCCACGAGGGCGTACTACGGTCCGCGCGCAAGAGGCGAGTGGTCCGCCGGCTTAATTATGATGTTCGTGTGCCGACTGGAGGTCCAGGTCGGACCATCGCGATCGGATGCTTAAGTCCGCCAATGCTTCTTGCACGTGGCTACCGCCACGGTGATACGTTATGCCGCAAGCGCGCGGCAGGGGGACACGCGGTGGAAATCCGAGTTCTTGGACCAGTCGAGGCATGGCAGGATGGCCTGCCGATCTCGTTCGCGAGGCGGCAGCAACGATTGCTGCTGGGCATTCTCGCGCTGGAGGCGAACCACCTCATCCTCAGTGACCGCTTGATCGATCTGCTGTGGGACGACTCGCCGCCCTCAAACGCCCGCGCGGTGGTGCAGAGCCGCATATCGGAACTGAGAAACATCCTTTCCCTGACTCGGCGCGGGGATGTCGGCTGCGAGCTGGCAACTCATGGCAGCGGCTACATCCTTCGCATATCTCCCCAGTCGGTCGACGCCCACCAATTCCGAGCGATGGCGACCGATTGGCGCCGCGGTGGATCAACGGAGGACGCCCGGCTCGCACTGCGGGGAGCCCTCGATCTTTGGCGCGGACCTGCGCTGGGCGGATGGTTGGCCGGGGACTCCTACAACGCGCTCTGCCGCGGCCTGGAGTCTGCACGACTGACCGCGACCGAGGATCTCTTTAAGATCGAACTGCAGCTTGGGCGGCATTACCAGGTCGTGGACGAACTTATGGAGGCGGCCTCGGCGAACCTGGCGCGCGAGCGGCTGGTCGGCCTGGCAATGCTGGCGCTGCACCGAGCCAGCCGCAGTGCAGACGCGTTGCGCATCTATGACACCTGCCGCCGCTGGCTCAGCGACGAACTGGGCGCGGATCCGGGCAACGACCTGCAGGAGTTGCACGTCGCCATCCTGCATGGCACCCAGGCGCTTGACCATGTGCCATCCGAAACGCCTGCGGTCCAGGTCAGCCGGCCCACGATCCAGGAGGCGGCGGCTGCGACCTCCGCCGACTTCACCGTCGGCGTGCCACGCCTGCTGCCGCCGACCATCGGGGACTTCGTCGGGCGGGCTTACGAGATCGCGGTCATTCGCGAGGTTCTTACCGCCGGGACGACCGGCAACGTGGCGGTGGTGGCCGTCTCCGGCCCGGGTGGGGTGGGTAAGACGGCACTGTCCGTTCGCGCCGCCCAGAGCCTACGGGAGGAGTTCCCCGACGGGCAGTTGTACGCCGATCTGCACGGTGTCGACGAAACCCAGGCGCTGGGGACCTCCGACGTAATCGGCAGGTTCCTGCGGGCGCTGGGGGTGGACGGGCTGTCCGTCCCGACCACCCTGGAAGAGCGGGCGAAACTGTACCGGGACCTGCTGGCCGACCGCCGGGTGCTGGTGGTTCTGGACAACGCGCGCAGCGACGACCAGGTCTTGCCGCTGATCCCGGGCACCCCGTCCTGCGGTGTCCTGGTCAACGGCCGTGCCCGGCTGGGAGCGACCCTCGGGGCCCGGATGCTGAGCCTGGAGGTGCTCGAGGTGGACCAGGCGACCAGCTTGCTGGAGCGCATCGCGGGGCAGCCACGGGTGCAGGCGGAGCCGGAGGCGGCGGGGGATCTCGCGCGGCACTGCGGCTACCTGCCGCTCGCCCTGCGCGTGGTCGGGGCTAAGCTCGCCGCCAAGCCGCACTGGAACATCGAGAAGCTGGTCCGCCTGATGTCGGACGAACGGGGCAGGCTCGACCACTTCGCGCACGGCCACCTCGACGTCCGAGCCAGTATCGCACTGAGCTTCACCGGGCTATCGGCACACGCGCGACAGCTGATGCGCCGACTCGGTGACTTCGACCTGCCCGACGTCACGGTCTGGGCCTGCGCCGCGCTCATGGGGCTGTCCGTCAACGCGGCCGAGGACGTGCTGGAGGAGCTATTCGATGCTCAGCTGATCGAGGCGCGGCAGTACGACATCGCGGGCTTTCCACGCTACCGCCTGCATGACCTGGTCCGGCTGTTCGCGAAGGGCAACGTCGGCGCTGCGGAGTCCGACGCGGAGCTTGTGGCCGCTCGGGCGCGGCTGTTCGGTGCCTGCCTCCTGCTCGCGGACACCGCATATCGGGCCATCTATGGTGGCGCATATCAGAATATCTGGGGCACCACTTCTCGCTGGGACGTCGACGACGAGATCCTGAACGCCGTCGCCGCGCAACCGCTGGCCTGGTTCGAGCACGAACGACACGTCGTGGTGGCCGCGATGCGGCGCGCGGCCCGCGACGGCGAAGGCGCGGCGTGCTGGGAGTTGGCGTGCACGACATCGCTGCTGTTCCAGATGCTGCGCTACTTCGACGAGTGGCAGAGCGTGCTCGACGTCGCGCTGGCCGCGGCGCAGGCCGCAGGCGATGTGCGCGGGCAGGCCGCGATCCTGCACCGTCTGGGTGGGGTCTGCACCGACCGTGGCGAACACGACCGCGCGTGGCAGCTCTACCGGCAGGCGGCGGACATGTTCGAACAGATCGCCGACCGCTACGGCCTGGCCAACGCGACGGCGCTGGTAGCCATGATCGACCGCTTCCGCGGGGACCGGGCGACTGCGCTGGACCGCTACGGTCAGGCGCTGCCGGTGCTGCGTGAGGCCGGGGACCACGGCGGTGTGGCCTGGGTCCTGCGTAACATCGGCCAGACCCATCTCGACCTAGGGTCGGACGACGCGGCGGAGGAGTGCTTCCAGCAGGCGCTCGTCATCTACCAGAACACGGGTTCGCGGCAGGGTTACGCCCAGGTGCTGTTCTGGCAGAGCATGCTGCGGCTGCGGCAGAGCCGCATCGAGGAGGCGGAGGCGGGCTTCCAGCAGGCACTGGCCACCTGCCGGGCACTCGGAGACCGGCCGGGTGAGGCACAGAGCTTGAGGGGCCTGGGAATCTGCCATCAGCAGCGGGGGGACATCGAGCGGGCCCGCGCGACCCTGTCGGAGGCGCTGCGGCTGGTCCGCCAACCACGGCCCACTCTACTGGAGGGGTTCATTCGCCGCACTCTCGCTGAATTGTGACGCAAGGTCACGCCGACTGCCCATTCGGCAGCCGGCGTGACCTTTTACAGCAGCGTGAATCAGCAGCCGCACCAGTTGTAGTCACTGTTGTTGGGGCCGCCGTCGGCGACGGCGGACTGGCTCGCGGAAGCACTGGTCGAAACAACCAGGCCAGCAATTCCGCTGACGGCAAGAACGCTTGCCGTGAGCAGCGCGATCAGGCGACGCTTAAACATAAAGCCTCCATGACGTAGAGAGCTGGCAGATCGATCGGCTGTGGACTATACCCCAGCCGCGCAAATTCGGGAACGTATTTCTCTGCTGCTGCGATTGTTGCGAAGCAGCCTTTTCGGAGTATCGCGGTATATCGGCGTACGGCACCGCACCGGCCCTATTGACACCGCAGTGATATCAGCCCTTGCGGACCCGGATCCAGGTTCCGGCAGCATCCTTGTACTCGTAGCCGTAGCTCATCCACGCGGGCGTGTCGCACATGGCTGCACTGGTCGAGCCGACGTTGTACGTGCTCGTACCGAAGTCCCAATACGTACCCAACGGGAAGTTGTTGCAGTGGATATACGCGCGCACCGCCCGGTGGCACCCGTTGTAGGTCACGGTGATGGTGTTCTTGGCCCACTCAGGCAGTGGCAGGGTTTGCTGAGTCACCTGGGCATTTGCGCTGACCTCGTCCACGCACAGCGGCCCGATGTCGCCTGCGGCAGCGGGCATCGGCGCGGTCAGCACCGTGAGCAGGGCGGCGGCGACGGTGGAGGCCGCGATGTTCCGCAGTTTCACAGGTACTCCATTCAGGGTGGGGGAAATGGCTGCAGGACGACGGTGGCCTGCGGTGCGGGGCGGGGCCGCGATGTCGTCGCGGCTCGCTTCCCCGATCCGGGCACGCGGGCCCGGTGGAAGCGCCGAACCGTCGATCAGGCGCGGCGGCCGCGCGGACCGGCCACCATGGCGCGGGTCAACTCCGCCTTGTTGGCCACGTTCAGCTTGGCCCGAGCACGCTTGACATAGGTGTCGACGGTGCTCTGGCTGATGCCGAGTCGCCGGGCTATCTGGCCGTGCGTCAGCCCGTCGGCGATGGCCGAAAGCACCGCGTGCTCCCTCGTCGACAGCCCCAGAGTGGGGCTCGGCGGCTGCGAGGCCTCAAGCCTGCCTCGGGCCATGACCGTTCGGACCGCCTCCGCAAACCGTCCCAGCTCGCTCGCCTTGTCCAGGTGGCCGACAGCACCGGCAGCCAGGCATGTCTGGATCTGCGGGCCGAAGCCGGCCGAGGAGGTCACGACCGCCCGGGCATACGACGACATGAGATCGACCAATGCAGTGAAGGGCAAACCGCCGACCAGGTCGGCATCGACCAGCAGCACATCGAGCGTGCTCGCGTCAAGCTGCTGAAGTGTGGTCGCGGCCACGATGACCGTGATGTCCTCAGCCTGTTCCAGTGCGAACCGGATGCCCTGCAGGGTGACCGGTTGCTCGTCGACGATGCCGACGCGGATCATCCCGCGTGCCTGCTCTGCCATCACTTTCACTCCCCCGAGTTGTCGATACCACGCCGACGGTCCCGATCGGTCGATCCCGTCACGGAGCAACCGGCGCGAGACTCCGGCGTCGTGGTGCTGTCCACCGGAGCTTCCGGGACACAGCATGGTGGGCGGCGGTCACCAAATCCTTCCCAAACGCTTCCCCTCCCAGCGCAGGCAAGGTGAGACCGAATCTTCCGGCACCGCCGGGTCAGCCTCGGGCCATCACGCCCTCGGCAGAGGGATCGGCCGCAGCCGCGAACCACCTCGCGGTGCGTACGTCTCCGATCTCGGCGAGTGCGGCCGCGGCCTCGGCGAACCCGCGCGGATCATCGGCCATCGACGTCACTGCCAGCCGTAGCCGAAGCGCCAGGGTGACCATCCCGCGGTCCTGGAACTCGTCGGCGAGCGCCGCCAGAGCCCGGGTGTCGGAGCGGGCGATCGCCAGCGCGACGTCGACGGGACGGTCCGGCCGGGCCGATCCGCCCTGAGCCACCTTCTCGATCATCGGCAGTGGAGAACGCAGACCACGCTCGTTGCGCAGCGCCAGCAGCGGCGCGCTGAGCGGAGCCGCGGGCAGCGGCCGGCCCGCCGGATCGGGTGCGGCCGTGCCTAGCGCCAGGATCTCCTCGAGTTCCTCGGTCACGTGGCCCACGTCCGTCATACAGGATCGGATCACATCGGCCAGCGTTAGGATCTGCGCGTCGTCACCACCTGCCACGGCGATCCACAGCAGGCTGAAGTAGCCGTCGATGCAGTACGAGGGGTCCTGCCGCAGGCTGGTGATGTTCTGCAAAGCCGCGTCCAGCCACGGCCGGAGCGCGAGCGCGCGCTGCCAAAGACCGGCCTGGTACGCGACCGAGAGGCCGGCCGCGATTGCCAGCCCCAGGGTGCCGATCGGCTGCGTCGGCGGTCTGGTGGCGATCTCCTGCTCGATCAGAGTGATGGCCTGGCTCGGCTGGCGGGCCGCCCAGTGTGCGGTCACCGCCATCGAGATGACGTCGGCACGCTCGGTCGGGCCGAGCCCGGCCAGCCGCAGCCGCCGCTGTGCAATCTCCAGCGCATCGCCGAACCGTCCGAGGCGTGCCGCGACGACCTGGCAGCCGTCGAGCGACGCGTTCAGATGCTCGGTGTCGCCGTCGGCCGCGAAGTGGTCCGCTGCCCTCGACGCCAGTTCGAGGATCTGCGACAGCTCGGCCGGTGACCCATGCCGATCGTCGGCCGAGGGTTCTGGCAGTTGGAAGCAGCGCAACACGTTGACGTGGTGACGTTCCGCCTCGTCGGTCGTGGTCGTGGCCAGCTCGAACGCCCGGTCCATCAACACGGCCAGCTCGCTCGCGGGGAAGGCCAACCTGCCGAGCTGCCCGCCACGGGTCAGCACCGCGATGAGCTTGCGCAGTGCGCGCAGCTCGGTGCCGGCCGGTGCCGCGGCTACCGTGTCGCCCGCGACGAGTACGAGCAGCTGCCGGTAGGCGTTGACGGCCCCGGGCGACCAGCCCAGCACGTCGCCGAGCAGCTCCAACAGCGTGGCGCGACGCCCCAGGTCGGGCTCGAGGCTGAGCACGGTACGCACCAGGTCCGCCGCGTCCGACAGGCGCCCCTGATGCCAGGCGCGGCGGGTCGCCAGCATGAACGACGACATGACCATGTCCGCTGATACTTGCAACGGTCGGGGTACCAGCATCTGGTTGGTGAGCACAATCGCCTCGGACAGGTGCGCGGCCACCTCGTCGAAGATCACGTCAGCGGGATTGTGCTGCCACAGACTCTCGGCGATGCGCACGTGCCGTTGCGTCCGTTCGGTCCGCGCCATCGCGCTGTACACGACTGTCTGCACCAGGGAGTGGGCGAAGGCCGGGGCGCCCTCGGCCACAGGCCGGAGCACGCCGTCGTCGACCAGTGCCGCCGCGCAGCGGAGCAACTCGTCTTCGGCCATCGCGGGCAGCGCCGAGGCGAGCACCTGCGGGGCGGCCCACCGGCCGAGGACCGCCATGATCCGCAGTAGTTCTCGCTGGGGCGCGGGCAGCAGGTCGAACTTCTCCAGCAGCACCGAGTGGACCGTGTCAGGCACTGCCTCGGCACCCGTCGTGCCGAGCCGCGCCCGCTTCAGCATCTCCAGCAGGAAGAACGGGTTTCCGCCGCACTGGCGCACTATGTCGGTGGCGAGCTCGGCGTCGATCGGCCCCCGCTCGGTGACGATCTCGTGACACTCGGACGCGGACAGCGGGCCGAGCCGGTAGACGGCTACGGGGGTGGACTTGAGCCCGTCGGCGCCCAGCCGGTCGAGAAGTTCGCTTCGGCCGATGAGCACGAGCGTCAGCCGCGTAGAGGCCTCAGCGCGGTCGGCGAGCATGAGGAAGAGTTGCAGCAGGCTGTCGGACGCCCACTGCAGATCGTCGACGATGAGCAGTCGAGGACGGCGGCGGCAGAGGCATCCAGAAGTGCGAGCCACGCTTGGGCCAGCGCGAACGGCTCTATCGGGGCGGGATGTTCCAGTCGGCCCGTGCTCGTCATGATGATCGAGGCCAGCAACCGCGCGTGGGCCGTGGGGTGACCGTGTGCTTCGAGCAGGACCGCGATCGAGTCGACGGTGGGCGTGTCGGCCAGCGTCTGCTCGAGCACGTCCGCCAGCACGGCCGTCGCCGTCCGACCGTACGGCATGAAGCAGACGGTGGTGACCTCACCTGACGCGACCACCTCCGGCAACCGGCACACCTGCTCCAACAGGCTCGACTTGCCGATCCCGGCAGCCCCCACCAGCAGCGGAGTCTGCTGGTTCACGCCGGTCCGAGCCGCGGTTACCAGACTTCCGAAATGGGCCAACTCGGAAATCCGCCCCACGAAGCACGCCGGTTGGCCGGGCCTGGCCGCCTGGGCTCCCTTCAGCGAATAGACGCGCAGCCCGTCCTGTTTGCCCTTCGCCGCCACGACACGCTGCTCGCTGAAGCAGAACCGCGACATGGCCGCAGCCATCGCGCGTTCGCTGACCACGATCTCGTCGGGTGCCGCGTGCTGCTGCAGCCGGGCGGCGGTGTTCATGGCGTCACCAGAGGCGATGAACATGTCACCGACGCCCTCGGTTGTCACCACGTCGCCTAGGTGCACGCCGACGCGGATACGGAACTCCGCGGGCAGGGCGCGGTCGGCCTCGACGGCGTCGCGCATCGCGATCGCCGCGAGCAGCGCTCGTTCGATGTCGTCGGCTCTTGCCTTCGGTATGCCGAACACGGCCATCACGGCATCGCCGACGAACTTCTCCAGTTTTCCGCCGAAATCGTCGATGACGGTCTGGGCATGCGCGAAATATCGTCCCATCAGCGCTCGGACGTCCTCCGGGTCGAGCCGTTCCGCGAGAGCGGTCGAGCCCACCACGTCGGCGAACATCACCGCGACAAGCCGCCGCTCCTCAGCCATTCCACTGCCTCCTGCTGCTCGTATGGTTCATCCACGTTCTGGGCGCATGGCTGTCAGATGCGTGCGCACCTGCGCACACATCCGGATTTCGTCGCGCTATACCAGTTCGATCCGGCCCACGTCGCCGTGGATGCGCAGCTCTACTCCCGTAGACAGGGACTCGAAACGGCGCAGGAGGTCTGCCGCCGCCGCGCCGCGGGCTCGTACCGGCAGACCGCGGGTCGCGGGATCCGCATCCGTCCGGAGCCGGAAGGGCACGAGTTCGATGCTGCGCACGCGACCGGCCGCCAGGTCGACCTGAGCGCTGATGCCCTCCCAGAACATAGGGTCTCCGGAGAAGTCCAGACCCCGTTCGGCGATCTGGCTGTCGGTGGCGGTGACCGGCAGCCGCGCCTCCCGCCGGGCATCGTCGGGTAAGGCGGACACGGCGTGGTACTGGAAGATGAAGTTGCCGAGGCTGTAGAAGATCGGCGCTCCCCGGTAGAACTCCATACCGCGTACGACATGGGGTCCGTGTCCGAACACGATGCGTGCGCCTGCGTCGACCAGCAGGCGGCTCGTCTCGACGAAGAAGTCGGCCGGATCGCAGCTGCGCGGCCCTGACTCGTGGCTGTGCAGGCTGACGATCACATCTCCGTGTTCGGCTGCGGCGGCAACCGCCCCGGTCAGCATACCGATGTCCTCGGCGTCGATCAGACTGTCCGGGTCGGGACCGCTGCCGACGGTGACGAGCAGGTTCTCGGAGAGCCGGATCCGCTGTGCCTCCGCCGGGATCTCGGTGTCGTACATCAGGCTCGCCGCGATCCGAGCACCGGCGAAGATCTGCGGCTCGAGGGTGCGGCGGCGGACGAACCGCAGCGGAGCGACCCCGGGCCGACCGGGGATCGGACCTCGGGTCCTGGTGGCCGCGAACCCGAAGGGAAGCGTGCTGCACGCGCTGATCAGGCTGACCGAGCCCGCCCCGCAAGTCGCCATAGCCGGTGCGAATGCCTGCTCGTAGGTGAGCCCGACACCGGCCGAGGCTATGCCGACCGCCTCCAGCGAGGCGGTCGTGGTCAGCATTCCCGGGACGCCGTAGTCCAGAGCATGGTTGTTGGCCCTGGCCACCATGTCGAAACCGACTGCTTTGAGGTCTGCCGCCGCAGCGGTCGGGCAGCGTAGGTACATCCCGCCCTTGGCCGCGCCGGCGGGCATCCCGTAGTCGTGGAACAGCGTCTCCAGATTGCAGACGGTCACGTCGCCGGTGCCGATGTTCAGTTCCTCGGCCGCGAGATCACCCGCAGCCACCGCGTCGGCGAGGCCCGACGTCAACAGGGCATCACCGAACAGCGTGATCCTCACCGGAACGACTCCCTTCTGCTCGGTCTGGCGTTCATCCCGATCCGGGCCTCGACGCACAGGCCCGGACCGGTCACTTCTGGGTGGACGGCTCGAGTTCGGCCGGGGTGGCGGTCGGCTCCGCCTTGGCGGAGGCCTCCGGCCCGCCGTCGGCTGGCGCGGTCTCTGCCCGCGGCACCTCGGCCAGCAGCGGAATGTCGCGGATGGCGGAACTGGCGGTCAGCAGCACCGCACTCAGCAGCAGCACGCCCACGAACAACAGCACCGACCAGACCGCCCCGACGTGCGCGAGCATCAGACCGGCAAGCACCGGGGCGAGCGGGCTCATGCTCGTGGCGAGGAAGGTGATGGCACTCTGGGCGCGCCCCTGCAGGCCGTCGGGCGTGACCAGCACCTGGTAGCCGAACAGGCTGGAGTTCAAGGCGGGAACCGCGAAGACCGCGAGTGCCACCATGGGGATGAGCACGAACGGGTTAGCGGTCGAAGCCGTCGCGGCGAAGCTGGCCGCGATCAGCCACGCGGCGCCGATCGCGATGCGGCCGGTGGTGAAGCGCTTCAGGATCAGCGGTGATGCCATGGCGCCGAGGATGCCGCCGACGCCAACACCGGTCTCCAGCAGACCGATGACCGACGGGCGCACCCCGTGCCGCTGCAGATTCATGATCAGGACCAGCAGAATGCCGCTGGCGGCGAAGTTCAGCAGCGTGGCGACCACGGCGATGAGCCGGATTGCGCGCTGCCGGACCAGCCACCGACCGCCCTCTTTGATTGACGTCAGCACGCTCTCGCGCCCTGAGCGGGCGGGCGCGGGGAGCTTGTTCTTCATCGTCTTCAACAGGACGGTGAGGACGAAGTACGAGATCGCGTCGACGGCGATGGGCAGCCAGGCGAACACCGCGTAGAGCGCACCGCCCAGCGGACCACCGGTGAGGGTCGCCAGATGCTGTCGGCCCTCGTTGGCGGCCATTGCCTGGCCGAGGTCCTGCGGGCGCACGATCTGCCGGAGCGCGACGACCTGCGCGGGCAGGAAGAACGCTCGGGTGACCCCACTCAGTGCCGACACGACGATCAGGTGCACGATCGAGAGCCGGTCGAGATAGGTCGCGATGGCGACGGAGGCGTACATGACACCGCCGCCGGCAGAGCAGACGAGCAGGACCGTGCGTCGGCTCCACCGGTCCACCAGGGCGCCAGCAGGCAGCATGGTCACACTCGAACCGAGGGCATGCGCCGCTCCGACGAGACCCGCCTGTACCGTCGAATGCGTGATGGCCAGAGCCAGAAGGGTGAAGACGAAGGTGCTCATCGCCGAGCCGACAGAGCTGATCGTCTGGCCTGCCAACAGGCGTCGATAGTCCGCATTCTGCAGCAGTTCGCTTCTGAACTTCATTGCCGCTCACGTCCTTGGGATCGAGAAGGTCGGGATTGGAGCTCTGAGGATCGTCTCAGCTGCGATCACGCTACCTAAGCGCACCTTCGGGAACCAGGCCGTGCGCAATGGCGGCCAGGTCCAGCCGCTGCCGCCAATTCGACTTGATACTGGGGCAGGGAACGTGGCCCTCCTGCCACAGCTTGGGGCAGGCACCACCGCACACCGGCAGTACCGGACAGCTCGAACACTGCGGTCCGCCTTCATCGACGGACTGGTACCAATGGTCGAATTCCGCGCGGGGTCGGATCGCCCCCGGCGAGAGGCTGTCCAGCCGCGCGATTACCTTCGTGCTGCTCTCGCCGGGCACCAGCGGATGCTCCGAACAGCCGTACATGCGCCCTTCGGCATCGATCAGCTCGGCGTTGCGAGTGGTGGCCAGACACGTCCCGTGTCGAGGCTGCTGTGGCAACAGCTCGGTGTGCAGTCCGGAACGCGTGGCCTGGGCGAGCCACTCGGCTTCACGGTCGGCGTACGCGCGTTTGCCCAACTCCACCGCCGACACGTCGTTGCCCCAGGAGTGGACCGGGAACAGCTGGACGCGGAAGAGCCGGTCTGTGAATCCGGCAGCGGCGAGCTCGTCCAGGAGCTCGCTGACATGGTCCTGGTTGGCGTTGTCGATGTTGACGCGGATGTTCACGGTGAGATCGGGGAACGCGCCTGACTCTGCGGCCTCCCCGAGCACCGTCAGGATCCGGCGGAAGCTGCGGCCGCCGTTCTTGAGGAACCTCCGGGCATCATGCTGCTCCTGCGGGCCGTCGATCGTGACGTCCATGGAACGGAGCAGGCAGTCGTCGTACAGCCGGTGCATGGTGCGCATGGTGAGCAGGCTGCCGTTGGTGGCCATGTTGGCCCGGTACGCGGTGCCGTGCTCACGTGCCGAGGCGATGAACTTGGTGCTCAGCTCGCGGATGGTGCGCAGCGCGAGCAACGGTTCCCCGCCGAACCAGGTGACGAAGACCGACCTGACCTCCGGCTCGGCGATCGCAGCCAGCACCCGTTCGGCCACCAGGCCGAGGCGTGATTCCTTCGGCACGGGCTTGTAGTGCTCCTGCCCGCAGTAACTGCATCCCATGTTGCAGTTCGACGTGGGCATCAGGGTGAACCGGCGGTAGGCCCGATTGTCGGAGAACCGCTTGAACCGGGACACCACGGCGCCCCGTTCATCCTCGTCCGCAGGTACGACCGCCTTCGCGTCCACCAGCTCGGACAGGTCGGCTGAATCGATCTCCGAGATCTGCCCGGTCCGCAGCCGCCGCGCGACCGACGGGTCGACGAACAGCAGCTTCGCCGTTCTGGTCGCGTAAACGGGTGTGACGGTCGAACCGTCCGAGCGGCGATAGGCCGTGTCGCCGATCAGCAGGTACCTGCTGGCCACGGAGTCGATCGCTGCGGTCTCGCCTGCGCTGTCTCCGTGCCCGGTCGGGCCGGTCGCGGTGGTACCGGTGCCGTTCGGCATCAGTGTCTCCCGTCGGTGAGGGTGGTCATGACGCGGTCCAGCAGGATTCGTACCCGCTCGGGACCGACGGTGGTCGGGGCCTGCCCTGCGGTCGCCGAGTCCGGTCCGCCCAGACGGCGGACGATGTCGCAGGCCAGCGCTGGGTCTTCGCCGTCCAGTTCGAGAACGACCTGCTCGAACTCGGCTCGGGCCCGGCTGACATGGCCGGTCGCATGCAGCGTGTCGGCGATCGCGCAGCGGATGCGCAGCCGGGTCAGCCTGGACTGCAACGTTAGGCTTCCTGCCTGGGCCACGAAGCGCTGTGCGGTCTGGGCGTGTGCCTCGGCTGGGCCGCGCTCACCGGCCTGCGCCAGCTGGGATGCGAGATGGCAGAGTTGGATGGCGCGGGTCAGCCCGCTGCGTCGGCCTATCCCGCCGACGGCGGCGACGCCGTCGCGTTCGGCCCGCACAGCATCGACGAGGTATGGCGCCTCGTAGGCGTGCTGGGCTCCGCTGTGCGACGACAGCGGCCAATGGGCACGCAGGACAGCAGCCGCCTCAAGCAGGGCCGCGGCAGTCGATCTGCGATGCGTCACCTTGCAGGTGTCGGCGATGACGACGTCCCTGATGGTGTTGCGCAGCAGGTTCCAGTCGGGCACCACCGCCCAGTCGGGCGAGCTGATGTCCGCGTCTGGCAACGCTCCGCCCCGGGTGCGGGAGATCTCGGCCAGCTCTTGCAGCCCGCGCAGCCCGCGGTGATGATCACCCGCGTAGCCGTCGAGGCGCAGGAGGTTGATCTGAGGTTGTACGGCGAAGGCCACCGTTTCGGGCCAATCCGACCGTCCCCGGCGCCGCAGCGCGAACGCGAGTTCGGCGTGGCACACCGTACGGGCGTCGTCGGTCATGCCGGCGCGGAACAGCATCAGCGCGAACAGGTTCGCGGCTTCGAACACCTGCGCCGTGCAAGTGATCTCACTCAGCCGTCGTTCGACCTTGTCGCACAGTCGCGGCACCGTGGCGGTGACGCGTGACTCGTCGGAGAGGTAGCCGAGCCAGCGTGAGGTGGTCATCATCGCGGGCATCGTTCGGGGCGGGATCATCGACGCCATCGCTCAGCCCGCCTCCACGAATCCCGGCAGCTGCCCCGCCGCCGGACCGACCGCAGCCGCGCAGAGCAGTTCCGGTAGGAGCAGATCGTTGGCGGCCGTCGAGACCTCCTCGGCGGTCAGCTCGCTCAGAATCCGCGCGCGCTGCCGCCCGGCCGTGATGGGGAAGCCGCCCCGGGCCCAGCGTCCGTGCTGTGCGGTGACCTGGTTCGGAGTGTCCAGGCAGAGCAGCTGCGAGCGAAGCATCCAGTTGGTGGTGGCCCGGACCTCGTCCGGGCTCATGCCCCGCGCGCAGACGGCGTCGAGCTGGTGGCGGATCAACTGCCAGGCGTCCCGCGCCCGCGCGGCCTCGACCTGGGAACTCAGCGTGAACTGCACCGAGCTGCCCGCAGTGCTCAGCCGGGGCGCGAAGTTCAGATCTATGGAGTAGGTGAGTCCGGCCTCGTTGCGCAGGCTGGTGTGCAGCCGAGAACCCGACCAGCCCCCGAGCATCGTCGCGACGACCTCCGCCGCCACCGCCCGCCGCAGGTCGGTGACTGGCACGAGCCGTCCCAGCGCGATGGCCGCCTGCCTGGCGCCGGGGAACGGGCGGTTCGACCACTGCGGCGAGCTGAGCCCGAGGACCGGGCCTGCGGTGTGACCTGCGGTCTGCCAGCCTTCGAAGGCGCGGGCCAGAATGGCGGGTGCATCTGTCCGGTCCAGGTCGCCTGCGACGATCATACGAAGGTTCCTGCTGCTGAAGTACGCCGCATGCTGCGCGGCGAGCGATTCGGCGCCGTATACGCCGTCGCGATCGTCGCCGGGCAGCTCCGGCGTCGCGTAGCGGGATGCCAGCGCGTGGATCTGCTGTTCGACGGTGGCGACCGCGATGTGCCGCAGTGTTCTGCGGGCGGCGGAGTGCATCGCCCTCAGCCGGGCCCCGAAGATCGCCGAATCGTCGGCATCGAACCGTGGTGCGGTTAGCGCCTCCACGACGGTCGTAGCCGTCTGCGTCAGCAACTCCACCGGGGTCAGGAAGGACACGCTGGTGCTGTCACAGCCGCAGTCCGCGGCCACCATGGCGGACAGGCGGTCGAGTTCGGCGGCCATCGCTCCCGAGGTGAGGCGCCGCGAGGCGGTGATCGCCGTGCGCAGCATCATCTCCGTGAGCCCGGGGCGGTCGGCTGGGTCGTTGTCGGCGTACCCACCGGCGAAGAGCAGCCGGACCGCAGCGGTGTGCTTGCCGGGAAGGTGGAGCAGACTCATTTCGAGACCGCCCGTCGTCACGGACTCCTGCCAGGCCGGGTAAACCGCCTCGGCGCGGTATGCCCCGATCGACCGCATCACCTCTGCCACGGACCTGTACTTCGTCGTCGCCTCAGCGGTCGGCATGGCGATACCTCACCACCGCGCAGTCCCCGCCGAGGCGGAAGCACCCGAGCGCCTCGGTCAGGTCGGCCAGGGTGGTCCGCAACATCGCGTCGTACATGGTGTCGGGTGCCCACGGTCCGTCCTGGAAGAGAACCGCGAACGACAGGTCGTTCGCATGCCCGCCCACCCGATCCCGATTGCACAACCAAGCCGAGCGGTACAGGCCGAGCAAGCGCTCCAGCGCCTGCGGCCGCAGCCGGGTGAGGTCGATCGACGCCACGGCTTCGGCATAGGCGGACTCCAGGTCAGCCAGATCGGCACCAGGCAATGCGACCAGCTCCACGACGCAGAGTGCGGCGTGGCGGGCCTGGGACATGAAGCGGATGTTGACGTCGGAGACCAGCTTCCGGTCCCGTCCCAGCGCCCCGATCAGCAGTCCGTCATGACCGCCGGCGAGCAGTTGCGCAAGCAGTTTGGTCCGTTCGTGGCCCAGGGTGCCGGCCGGCGGGATGGACAGCCCGATGAACAGTCGCGGTCCCCACACGCCGCTGCGTTCGGCCCGGACGGGCGTGTCGCCGCCGGGCGACGGAGTCTCCTCGACGTGCTCCTGCCCGCACGGGTCGGGTCCGGGCGAGAAGCCGCTCAGATAGTGGTCCACCGCACCCAGGGCAGCCTCGGGGTCGACGCTGCCGACGATGGCGATCGCGGCGCGGGAAGGAACGTAGTGGGTCGTGAAGAACGCGACCACCGAGTCCCGGGAAGCGGCCCGCACATCGCCGAGCGGGGCCAGCGGCAGATGGGCGTATGGATGGGGAGCGGGATACAGCAGGCTCGCGACCAGTTCGTTGACGTCGCCGAAGGGCCGCCCCTCCTGCTCGAACCGCTCGTTGCTGACGACCTCGATCTCCCTGCCTACACCGGCGTCGTCGAGCGCGTCAGCGAGGTGCTTCAGCCGTTCGGCCTCCAATGCCAGCACGGCCGTGTAGTCCTCATGCCCGACCACGTGGTTGAAGTTCGTGGAGTCGGTGGACGTCGACGCGTTCACGTTTCCGCCGACAGTCTGGATGGCGGCCATGTGCGCACCGTTGGGAACCGAGCGGGTTCCGGAGAACATCAGGTGCTCGAACAGGTGCGCATACCCGTGCTGGCCGACCTGCTCGTGCCGGGAGCCAACCTCCAGGCGGAGGTTGAGGCCGACGAGCGGACTGGCCGCCACCGGGGCGATCACTACTCGAAGCCCGTTTACGAGGGTGTGTTGATGGACGGTACTCACGCTGGGGGGCATCGTGACTCCACGGTGGTCGGGTTCTGTGTCTGCCGGCCGCCCCGGCACCCTCGCGGGATGCCGGGGCGGCGGAGTATCGCTGCTCAGCAGCAGCAGGCCACGTTGAAGTTGGCGGCGTCGGCGTCGCCCTCCTCAACCTCGATGGAGTGACCCTCGAGGTCGGTCTCGTCGGCCTCGATCTCGGGCTTGGTCGTGTTCTTGTCGGACACTTCGGCTCCCTGTGCTCATGCCGCCGGACCGATTTCCGGCGGTGGGCATGACAGTAGGCAATCCACGCCGGATGTGAAGCGGTTCCGGTGTCACAGAAAAAGAGGACAGGCGCCCTCTGGAGTCGTCGGATAAAGTGCTCGCGAGATGCGCAGAAACTGCACTGTACGGTGCGATGGGATGCTCGAAGGAGTCACGGCCAATGACGGGGCAGACCGCTCGCTCGGTGATTCAATTCGCTCATATGAGCCCAGGCGAGACGGTGAGCACCGATCGTCTGGCCAGGCCAGGTTCAATATCGCGGCAGTGGGCATGGGGCGGTGGCACGGGCGAGGGCGTCCGTGTGTGCGTCATCGACAGCGGCCTCGATCCGACGTTGGACATCGGCCGTCGCGGTGGCTCTTTCACCGTTTCAAAGAGTGCCGTCGATGGCACCTTACGATACGATGTGGTGACCGACTCCCAAGGCGATGCGGCCGGTCATGGAACCGCCTGTGCCGCGATCATCAATCGCCTTGCCCCGGCGTGCGAAATAACCTCCATAAGGGTGCTAGGCCCGACTCTTGGCGGCGCCGGGGACATTCTCATCGCGGCGCTGCGCTGGGCGATCGCAGAAGGATTCGGCGTCATCAACCTGAGCCTGTCGACGCGGAACCCGGTTTACAAGCAGGAGATTCACGACCTCGTCGACCAGGCGTTCTTCCAGGACGTGGCGATCGTGGCCGCGGCCCACAACGCTCCTGTGGAGAGTTATCCCTGGCGTTTCTCGGCCGTGTTCTCCGCGGGATCGCACTCGGTCGAGGACCCGGAGCACATCGAGCTGAATCCAAGGCCGCCCGTCCAGTACTTCGCGGCCGGCGTCCGAGTGGCCGTGCCGCAGAACGGCCGCGTGGTCCGGGTCTCCGGCAACAGCTTCGCGGCTCCGCACCTGGCGGGTCTCATCGCACGGATCCGGTCGAAATATCCGCAGCTGGCTGTGCCCGAGATCAGGCATGTGCTCTCCGCGGTGGCCAGCAACCTAGTCGAAGGAGAACGCGAGTGACGCCGGCCAGCCGGAGCAGCCGCGCTCGTCCTGCCCAAGACCCGTCCATGGCGGGCCGGCAGCGAGCCGAGTTGTTGCGTTCCACAGTCAGATTTGCCCGGGTGCTGTTCTCCGCCCACTCGGCGTCGGTCTTCCTGCATCGTCCGGACTCCGAGACCCTGGTGCTGGAGGCGACCTCGGAGCAGTACGCGGACAGCATCCTCGGCATCGAGATGCCCTCCAGCCAGGGTATCGCCGGATGGGTGTTCCAGACCGGAGAGTCGATCATCGCGGATGAGCTGGACACCGCTCCGCAGTTCTCCCGAGACGTGGCGGAGAAGACCGGATACCTTCCGCGCTGCATCCTCGCCACGCCGCTGGAGACCGATGGAGTCGTCTTCGGGGTGGTCGAGGTCCTCGACCCGACCACCCCGATCGTCGACTCCATGCAGACCCTCGAACTGCTGCAGGAGCTTTCCCGGCAGTGCTGCAGCTCGCTGGCGGCGCTCAACGTCCTGAACGACGACATGGTGGGCAGCCGGTTCTCGCTGGAGCGGCTGCTGCAGCACGTGAAGTACCTCAGCAGCCTGGAAGACCCGGCGGCCCAGGACTTCCTGCGCGCGTTGGAGTCCGCGACCGACGCCTACGTCCGACGATGAGCGGACAGGACCGTGGGTCGCTGCATCTGCGTGGCGGCACTCTCGGAGCCGTGTCCGGTGCGATGCGCACGCCGCCGCCACGAGGGCTGGACCGTCTGTCAGTGTGGAACGTGTTCGCGGGCAGCGGCCAGCCGGGAACACCCGTCGGACCGCGCAGTCTGGGCGCGCGTGGACAGGCTCTGGACGACGACCTGCTGGCACGGACCGTCGCCGTCGCCGAAGGGCTGGAGCGGTACGCCAGCCGGGCGTTCGGACGCAACCACCATGATCACATCTGGGCGCTGGAACGGCACCTGCCGGGTGCGGTCATCGAGACCAAGAACCTGCCCCGGTGCTCGGACTCGGAGCTGGGCGCTTCTGCCCGGGCCGTCGTGCCGTACGACCCGGACCGCGAGATCCGCTGGGTGCGCGGCTTCGATGTGATCCAGCGTTGCGAGACCTGGGTGCCCGCCTGCATGGTGAACCGGGGACTGCCCGACCCGACCGACGCGGAGAGGTTCGCCGCCGGAGGTTCCACCGGCTTCGCGGTCCACACGGACTACCGCGAAGCCTGCATCGGCGCACTGAGCGAGGCCGCCGAACGTGATGTCGCGGCGCTGACCTGGCTGCAGCGGCTCAGCCTGCCGCCGCTGCGGGAACAGACCACCGAGCGACTCGCCTACCTGCTCGAATGGTCGGAGGACCACTTCATCTCGACCCGGCTGTTCGACGCGACCTCCGACGTCGGCGTGCCCACCGTGTACGCGCTGCAGTTCGCCGACCATGACCCCTGGTACGGGCAGCTCGTCGGCGCCGCGACCGGGCGGAGTCTGGCCGTCGCCGCGGAGAAGGCGGTGCTGGAACTGATCAGCTTCCGCAGCCATCCGGGAACCCCGGCGGCGGTGCCCCGCTCAGTCGAGGAGATCACCGGCGTTCTGGACGGGGCCAGATACATGGGCCAGGTTGAAAGGCGCCACGCGTTCGACTTCCTCGCGACGCCCGCCGCACCGCTCGCCGCCAGGCGCGTGGTGGCCCCGCTGCCACCAGAGCCGGAGGCCGCGTTGGCGGAGCTGGTGGCGCGGCTGGCCGAGGTCTGCGACCAGGCCGTCATCGTGAACATCACCACGCGAGAGCTGCGGGCGTGCGGCACGTCGGCGGTGGCCGTGGTGGTGCCCGAGTTGCAACCGCTGAGCCTGAATCCGTATGCGCAGTTCAAGGCGCATCCGCGCCTATACCGGGGACCGGCCGCGATGGGATACGAGAGTAGGCAGGAATGGGACCTCAATCCCTGGCCGCAACCATTCCCGTAACCCCTGACTCGCGCCGGCCCTTGGTCACCACCGTCGAGGGCACCTTCGCCGTCGCCGTCCGCGAGGCCCTCGATCGCCACGGCCTGGACCTCGCCGAGGGGGACGGAGCACAGCTCAGGGAGCTCGCCGCAGGTGGCCGCCTGGTCGTCGTACTGCAGAGCCGTCCCGGTCGACGCCGGTTCGACCAGGTCGACCAGCTCGCTTTCCGACACGGGTGGACATGGCTGCCCGTGGTCAACGACCACCGGGACATCAGAGTGGGACCGCTCGTGGTTCCCCGAGCCGGGCCCTGCCTTCTCTGCTACGAGAGCCGTCGCCGCCAGCATGAGCGCGCCGCACCGCTGGACGCGATGATCGAGAGCGCCTGGGACGACGGCGAGATGGCGGGCCCCGAGCTGTTCCTGCCGCACCACGTGACCTTCGCCGCCGCGCAGATCGCCGCCTTCGCCTCGACCGCGGCTCGCGGCGAGTACACGTTCCTGCGCAAGGACCTTCGCGAGCCGGATCGGTTCGGTCGGGGACTGGTCGAGGCCGTCCACGGCTGCGGGCGCTGCCATGACTGAGGGCGAGCCGTACCGGCTGCGGACCGGGGTGGTGGCGGGCTGGCTAGGTCCGTCGACCTGGGTGATCGTCCACGGAACACGCCGGATGCGGCTCGAGGTCGGCTCGGCGGCAGCGGCGCTGGGTCGGGGGCTGATGTCAGGGCCGGTCGACCGCCGATCCGTCCCCGAAGAGGCCCGGGGGCTGATCGGACGGCTGGCCGGACTGGGAGTGCTCGCGACCACCTCGGAACCGGTGTCGCCTGCGGCGGCCTATGCGGACGCGTTCGCGGGCACCGGTCCACCCGCGCGGCCGGGACGTCTCATCCTGCTCGTGAGCGACGATCGGCGAGCCGATCAATGCGTCGCGGACCTGTGCGCGGCGGGCCGGGAAGCGATCCGGCTGCCGTTCAGGGACAGCCGGCTCGCGGACCTTTCGGCTCTGCCGGCGGCCTCGTGTGGGCTGGTGGTCGTCGACGGTGCCGAAACCCCGCCGGGCGACCTGCTGGCAACGTCGTCGGGCGGCGCGCAGGTCACGCTGGTGCGGTTCGTACAAGCGGGCACCGTGCTGAAGATCGAGCTCGTGGACCGGGGCGGCACAGCACGTCCGGCGTCGCCACCCGATCCGGTGCCGGCCGAACAGATGCGGCCCGAGCTGGTAGCGACCGCGTACGCGATCCTCGCCGACTGGCTCGGCGAGCTGGCCGACCACCCCGACTTGGCCTGGCCAGCCGAAGGGCGGCACGTGGATTTGAGCAGCGGCAACACTCGTACCCGCGGGGAAGCACCCGGCGGATGGCCCCGGGATCGCGACACCCGCAACGCCACCTCGCCCAGATTTCCCAGGGCCGCCCTGGCCGAGTCCGCCCGCGGGACTCCGTTCGAGCAGATAGCCGCGTGTCTGGGCGAGGCGGTCGAGGTTGCGCTGCCGCCACAGCACGAGCTGTTCTTCGCCCTCTTCGCCCCCGTCGGCGGCCTGCCGGCCGGTTACTTCCGCTGGCACCCCGACTCGCGCACGCTGGTGCAGCTACGGCGGAGCGTGCCGCAGCGGCGGCGGTTGCTCGATGAGTTCGCGCCGGACGCCGTGGCGATGGTGGCACTGGTCGCCGACTGCGCTGCCGGGGTGTGCGGAGCAGGGCGCTGGGCCGTCGAGCTCGTGCCGACCCGACGCGGCGTGCGGGTGGAGTCCGTGCGGTGGCGCGCCCGACTGGACCGTGAGCTGGAGCTCCGCCCTGCCGAAGGCGAGCGGGTGGTCTTCGGCGTCACCCTGTCGCCGGGTAGCCCGCCGATAGCGCTTCTCCGGGAGGATCGATGAAGGCCGACAACGGGACACCGACCCGCGTGGATCGGGTGCCCTCGTGACCGAGACCTGGGCCCTGTTCGATCGCCTTGCCGACCGGTACGACCAGGCCGTCCCGTACTTCGCCACCTGTGCCCGGCAGCTGGTTGACATCGTCGACCCGACGCCGGGATCGCGGGTGCTCGACATCGGCACCGGTCGTGGGGCGATCGCGATCGCCGCCGCGAGCAGAGGCTGCGAGGTCACCGCGATCGACGGGTCCGCTCGCATGATCGAACTGCTCGCGGCCCGCCATCCAGGGCTGTCGGCGCGGGTGATGGACGCGATGGCGCTCGATCTTCCCGCTGGCAGCTTCGACCTGGCCTGCGCCGGATTCATGATCCATCTGGTGGCCGACCCGGCTCGGGTCCTCGCCGAGCTGCGCCGGGTGCTTCGGCCGGGAGGTGCCGTCGCCCTGACGCTGCCCGATCCCAGCCCCGATCCGACGGGCCGCTGGGCGGGCTGCCGTCGGCTGATGGCGACCTTCGCGGCACGGGCCGGTGGTCTGCGGCCGCCCGACACCCGTCTGGATGTGGCGGCCGCGCTCCGGCAGACGGGCTTCACCGACCTGCGCCGGCTGTCAATCAAGGTTCGGCTACAGATACCCGACCCGCAGACCTGCTGGCAGTTCGGCCTGTCGCACGGATTCGCCCGCCTGGTCGAGGCACTTTCCGCAGCCGACGCCGCAGAACTGGAACGTCTGGCACTGGCGGAGTTCGTACGTATGCACGCCGACGGCGGGATCGTCGTCGATCAGGCGGCTGCGGTGCACCTTGCCCGAGTTCCGGGCTAACCCAACCACGAAGGAGTTCACTGATGGCTCTTGTGCGTAACCTCTCCCATGTCGAGGCGATCGACCGAGCCCGCCTGATCACCGTGGCGGCCTACGACATCACGGTCGACCTCACCGATGGTCGCGGCGCACCCGCCGACGACACCTTCCGCACGATCACGGAGGTGGCCTTCACCTGCACCGAACCTGGCGCGGAGACGTTCGCCCAGGTGGCGGCGCGTGCTGTGCGCGCGGCTTCGCTGAACGGCCGTTCCCTGGACCTCTCCGGCTGGTCTGCGGACAAGGGACTGGCACTGTCGGATCTCGCGGCGGTGAACACGCTGATCGTCGACGCCGACTACGAGTTCTCCAGCACCGGCCAGGGACTGCACCGGCTGGTCGACCCGGTCGACGCCGAGGTCTACCTGTACAGCCAGTTTCAGGCCCAGGACGCCCAACGGGTGTACGCGTGCTTCGACCAGCCCGACCTCAAAGCCGTGTTCACCTGGCACGTGACGGCTCCCGCCCACTGGAGGGTGGTCTCCAACGCGGTCGTCGAGCGTGTCGAACGCGACCAGACCGCCCAGGTGGTGCACTTCGCCGAGTCGGTGCGGATGAGCACATACATCACCGCCCTATGCGCCGGACCCTTCTACGAGGTGCGCGAGATGCACGACGGCATCGACCTGGGCCTGCTCGCCCGTAGAAGTATGGGGCAGTACCTGGAGCCGGACGACCTCTTCGCCACCACCAGACAGGGCTTCGACTTCTACCACGCCCAGTTCGGCGTGCGTTATCCGCTGCCGAAGTACGACCAGTTGTTCCTGCCGGAGTTCAACAAGGGCGCGATGGAGAACTTCGGCTGCGTGGTCAACGCCGAGCAGACGTTCATCTTCCGCTCGCCCGTGACCGACTTCGAGTACGAGCAGCGCGCCAACACCCTGCTGCACGAGATGGCGCACATGTGGTTCGGCAACCTCGTCACCATGCGCTGGTGGGACGACCTGTGGCTCAGCGAGTCGTTCGCCGAGTGGGCCTCGCACTGGTGCAACACCGAGGCGACCCGCTTCACCGACGCCTGGACCACGTTCCTGTCCCTGCACAAGAGCTGGGCCTACCGCCAGGACCAGCTCTCCACCACCCATCCCGTATACAGTCGGATGGATGACGTGGCAGCGGTAGAGGTCAATTTCGACGGCATCACCTACGCCAAGGGCGCCAGCGTCCTCAAGCAGATCGTGGCGTACGTGGGCATCGACCCATTCGTGGCGGCACTGCGGCAGTACTTCGCCAAGCACGCCTGGGGCAATACGACGCTGAGTGACCTGTTGACCGAACTCGCCCAGACCTCGGGCCGGGACGTCACGCCGTTCGCTGCGCAGTGGCTGACGACAGCGCAGGTCAACACCCTGCACCCCGAAATCGAATCGGATGCGGGCGCCTACCGCCGGGTGGCGATCCGGCAGACCGCACCGATGGACCACCCGACGCTGCGCCGTCACCGCATCGGAGTCGGGCTCTACGACCTCGTCGGTGCCGAACTGGTACGCCGTCAGATCGTCCACGTCGACATCGACGGTCCGGTCACCGAATTGCCCGAGCTGATCGGCTTGCGCACCGCGGACGTGCTGCTACTCAACGACGACGACCACTCATACGCCAAGATCAGGCTCGACTCCCGGTCGCTGGCGACCGTGGTGGACCACATCGCCGGCTTCGGCTCCTCCCTGGCCCGCGGGTTGTGCTGGGCCGCCGCCTGGGACATGGTGCGCGACGGCGAGATGGCCAGCCGAGACTATCTGGCGCTGGTCGCGTCCGGGCTGCCGCAGGAGACCGACATCAACCTGATCACCGCCACGCTGATGCAGGCACGGACCGCGATCGGGCAGTATGCCGACCCCGAGTGGCATGCGCCGGGCTGGGAACTGCTCGCCACCGTCTCCAGAACGGCCATGCTGGAGGCGGCCCCGGCAAGCGGCTTCCAACTGGCCTGGGCACGCAGTTTCGCCTTCGCCGCCCGCGGCGAGCAGGACCTCGCCGTTCTGAAAGGCTGGCTCACCGGATCCGGCGTCCCGACCGGACTCACCGTCGCCGGCGACCTCCGCTGGCACATCATCCAGATGCTGGCCGCGGCCGGGCGGGTCGGCGCCGCCGAGGTGGCGGCTGAGCACGCGGCAGACCATACGGCCACGGGCGACCGTCAGGCGGAACTCGCCCTGGCGATGCTGCCCGACGGCGCTGCGAAGGCAGCTGTGTGGGAGGCGCTCACGGCATCGCAGCAGCCGCCAAACTGGAAGGCCCGGGCGATGCTGATCGGCTTCCAGCACCCGTCGCAGCGGGAGCTGCTGGCTCCGTATACGAAGAGGTACTTCGACGTGGCGGCGCGGATCTGGGCTGAGCGCGACAGCGAGTCGGCGCAGGAGTTCATGACCTTCGCCTACCCGCGATTCGACATCAGCGAAGAGGCGATCGCCTACGCCGAGAGGTGGCTCGCGCGTGACGGGCACCCGGCTCCGTTGCGCAGGCTGGTCATCGAGGGCAAGGACGCCGTCGCCCGCGCGCTGGCCTGCCGCCTGCGGGACACCGCGGCACGGCAGGTGGCGGTGGCGGGTAGCTGACGGCGCGCCACCGACGGGTGGGCGAGGCAGTATCCGGCCGCGCCCACCCGTCGATCATGCCCCTGCTGCGGCTGTCCTCGCCGCCTCAGGGTTCAGACGCTCGATGAGGAAGTCCGCCGCGTCGGAACGAGCCTTGATCTGGTTCTCGCTCTTGACGAAACCGTGGCCCTCGTCGGGATAGACGTCATAGCGGACCTCGACCCCGCGCGCTCGGAGCCGCTCGACGAGCTGATCGCTCTCACCACGGGGGACGCGAGGGTCGTTCGCGCCCTGGAGCACGAACAGCGGAGCCCGAATCTGGTCGACGTAGGTGATCGGCGAGCGGGACAGGAGCATCTCCGCGTCGGTGTCTGGATCGCCGATGACGTCAGCCACCAGCGCCCGGAAGGCGGGTGGCGTAGCCTCCGCCAGGGTCACCAGGTTGCTCGGGCCGAACAGGTCGACCCCGGCCGCCCAGTCCATCTCCGGCAACCGGGCCAGGCACGACAGCACGCCGAATGCGCCGTAGGAAGCCCCGAACAGCCCCAGCCGCGCGGGATCGACCCAGTCCTGCTCGCGTAGCCACTGCGCCGAGGCGGCGAAGTCGCCCAGGTCGCCGCCGCCCCAGTCCCGGAAGACCAGCTTCTCGTAGGTCTTTCCGTATCCGGACGACCCACGGGCGTTCGGCGCCAGGACCGCGACACCGTGACTGACCAGATACTGGTAGAAGCCGTCGTAGACGTAGGCAGGACGTTCCTGGTAGACCGGGCCGCCGTGGATCGAGAGCAGCACACCCAGATCGGAGGTGGCCCCGGCCGGGAGGTAGAGATAGGCAGGAACCTGGCGACCGTCATGCGTGGGATAGTGAACAAGGATGGGATCGACGAACGTCGCCGGATCGGCGACGCCGGGAACGGAGTCGGTGAGCCACCGCACCTGCCCGGTGACGAGGTCGATCGCGGCGGCGTTCCACGGTCTGGTCGGCGTGGACAGCAGTACGACGGCGAACGCTCCGTCGGCCGATACCGAGATTGCGTCAGCCTGGCCCAGTGGAAGCTCCGGCATGGGCAGGTCCGTTCCGGTGCGGAGATCACGTCCCCTCAGCTGGGAAGCACCGCCGACGTTGACCACCCAGACCAGGGTGCGTCCATCGGCGGACAGCGCCACCGCCTCCACATCCCAGTCGGGAGTGTCGATCCAGGTCAGCTCGCCCGAGTCGGCGTCGATGACGGCGAGGCCGGTGAACTCACGGCCGGCGTTGCTGCGGACGATGAACCCCGAACCGTCGGGCAGCCACGGCCCGAGCCAGTAGGCCGCTACGGCTTCGTCAGAGGTCAGCCTCTTGGTAGGGCCACCCGAGGCGGGCAGGATGTGCACCACGTGGTCATAGCCTTCCCGCCACAGGGCCATGCTGAGGCGAGAGCCGTCGGGTGACCAGTGGCCCAAGGCGAGACGACCGTCTCCCTCGTAGATCCGGTTCACCTCGCCGGTGGTCAGATCCCGGACCAGGATGTCCTGATCGGCCCGGGAACGGTCGTTGCCCACGTACGTCAAGTACTTGCCATCTGGTGAAACCGGGGCGCCATACCCGAGCGTGAACTGCGCACCCGTCACATCGGTGAGCGGCGTCGGCTCGCCGCCCTCGGCGGCGATGGCATACAGCTGTGTTCTCTCATCGCCGTTCTGGTCGGCCTGGAAGATCAGAGTTCTGCCGTCCGGGTGCCACGACGCCTTGCGAACCGTGTGCGTCGAAAAGTCAGTGACTCGCCGTTCCGGACCCCCGACGACCGGACGCACGGTGAGGTTGAACTGGCCGGATGCGTCATCGGCATAGGCGATCTGCGAACAGTCGGCAGACAGCGCCAGGATCGGCTGAAACCTTAGCGTGGGCCGGAAATCGCGGTACGAAGGCATGCCCTGATCCTAGCCAAGCGGAAGTTCAGTCGCAGTCCCGCAAAGTCCATCGGGCTATCCTCAGAGTCCATCAGTTCGCCGGGCACAACCATGGCCTGGCCGGGCTCGGTTCTGGTTGCGGGCTTCCCGACCTCATCGGTGGCAGAAGCGGCCGCATCAAGTCCGTGGGTCCAGAGGCGTTGTGCGGATCATCGGCATCACTACAGTCTGCATCTGGCTGCTTGTCAGAGAAGCCGGAAACTCCGCCGGACCATCGCCGACGCGGAACCTGGGCGCACCGTGGTGCCGTCAAGCCGCTCAACAACCAACTCCGACTTGTCCAACCACAGCGTCTCACCCTGACGCACAAACAGCGCTTGATCGAGAGTGACGGTCAAGCAGCCCTCGTTAGCGATGATCTCTCTAATCATGAGTTCTCTCGGGGCGACGATCCGGTCTCCGAACAGCTGCATGCTCCGATGCTTGCACCTCAGCCGGTATCACGTCGACCGGCTTAGTGATCGAGTTGCGTGCAGTGGCGTGCCAGATCGGCGTGCCACAGGCAGCCGTAGGCGGGCACCGGGCGGGCAGATGCCCAGCGTTGACGGCCTAGCGTTTCGGGCATCCCGGACGCAACTTGGCGGTATTCCCAGCCTGGTGATCATCCTGGGTCGGGCAAGCTGACGGGCGACAAGCGCAGGCAGGCGACCAACGGTTTAGCCGGGCCAGCACAAGATTGGAAATGGATGCGCGCAAGTCCGAAGCGGACCTCCCGAGACATTCGAATCGCGCATTTGCCCAGTTCAGACACCATATTTAATCGGTTCACGCGGATGGATGGCCTCATGTGATGCGGACTTTTAATCCGTAGGTTCAGGGTTCGAGTCCCTGGCGGCCCACCAGCACCGCAGGTCACGAAGCCCCCTCGGCACACGGGAGGGGGCTTCGGCCTTTATATAGGTGCGCACGTCGCGCATGACCGGCGCCTGCGGTCCCCACCCGCGCCCAGTCGCCGCGAATTGGCCGCAGACCGCGATCATGCCGCGCTGCGCGGGCCTACCGCCCCCGACTCATGCGCGTTAGGGTGCACCAATGACCGACGGGAGCGCTTCCACTGCTCACAGCGAGCCTGGATCGCTCACTTCCACGCCGCCGACCCTCGCCGAGGTCGCCCGCGCGGCCGGGGTCTCCATCGCGACCGCGTCGCGGGTGCTCAACAACTCCAGCCGGGTCAGCGCGGAGGCGTACCAGCGGGTATGCGACGCGGCCAGCCAGCTCGGCTACCGGCGGCACCGGGCGGCGTGGGGTCAGGCGCAGCGGAAGGTGAACGCGTTCGCCGCCGTCATCCACGCCGGGCACCGGCTGCTGTTCACCGAGCCGTTCTTCGCGCGGCTGATCGGCGCGGCCGAGCTGGAGCTGGCCGCGCACGGCATCCCGCTGCTGGTCACCACGGTCAGCGGCGGCCTGGTCGAGACCGTCGGGCGATACCTCCAGGGCGGGCACGTCTCCGGCATCATGATCGTCTCCGACCACGGGCCGCTGCCGCTGTCGGCGACGCTGGCCACGCTGGGCACGCCGGTGACCGTGATCGGGCGCCCGCTGCGGCCGCAGCCGGTGCCGTACGTCGACGCCGACAACCGGGGCGGGGCCCGCGCCGCGGTCGAGTACCTGATCTCGAAGGGCCGCCGCTCGATCGCGCACCTGGCCGCGCCGCCCGACACGGGCGTGGGCGCGGACCGGCTGGCCGGCTACCGGGACGCGATGCGGGCCATCGGCGCCACCGACGCCCCCGTCGCGTACGGGGACTGGAGCCAGGCCTCGGCCGCGCACGCCATGCAGCGGCTGCTCGACCAGCGGCCACACCTGGACGCCGTCTTCGCCGCCTCGGACGTGATGGCGGCGGGTGCCGTGCGCTACCTGCGCAAGGCCGGCCGCCGCATCCCGGAGGACGTCGCCGTGGTCGGCTTCGACGACCACGCCCTGGCCGAGCAGATCCGGCCCGCGCTGACTACGGTGCACCAGCCGGTGGAGCAGATCGGCACGGTCGCCGCCCGCTGGCTGCTCGCGGCGGTGCGCGGCGAGCCGGTCGGCGACGGGCCCACGGTGCTGCCCACCGAGCTGGTGCTGCGCGACTCCGCTTAGCCGGTGACCACGTCGGCGACGACGACGGTCACGTTGTCGGGGGCGCCCCCCGCCAGCGCGAGCGAGACGAGCCGGTCGGCGCAGGGCCGCACGTCGATGACGCGGGACATGACCTCGGCGATGGCCTCGTCGTCGACCACGTCGGACAGGCCGTCGCTGCACAGCATGAGCCGGTCGCCCGGCCGCAGCTGGAGGGTGAGGATCGTGGGCGTGAACTCCCGGCCCTGCACCGCCTGGGTGATGATCGAGCGGTGCGGGTGCACCCGCGCCTCGGCCGGGGTCAGCAGCCCGCGTTCGATCATGGCCTGGACCAGGGTGTCGTCGACCGTCAGCTGGCTCAGCTCGTCCTCGTGCAGCAGGTATGCCCGGGAGTCGCCGACCTGGAGCAGCGTCGCCCGGCCGTCGTCGAAGAGCACGACCGTCAGCGTCGTGCCCATGCCCTCACTGGCCGGGTCGGCGTCGGTGACCTCGCGGATGCGCGAGTTGGCCTGGGCCAGCCGGGCCAGCAGCGCCTCGGCCGGGTCGCCCTCGGCGGGCTCGCCGTCGAGCGGGGCGAGCTCGTTGATGACGATGTGGCTGGCGACCTCGCCCGAGGGTGAGCCGCCGATGCCGTCGGCGACGGCGATCAGCCGACGGCCCGCGTACGCCGAGTCCTCGTTGTTCTCCCGAACCAGGCCAGGATCGGTGACGGTCACGGCGCGCAGGATCAAGCTCATGGTGTCTAGCCTGCCTATCGCGAGGGGACTTGTCTTTAAGCAGATGTACGTATCTTGCCTCGCTCGGCACGCGACACGCCCGGCGGCCGCACTGCGCCCTCCTCGTATTGTGTGGCGATGACGCCGTTGTCGATGGTCGGGCGCGCCGACGAGCTCGACGAGCTCGCGCGGCAGTGGACCTGCGTACGGCGCGGCGACGGCACCGGGACGCGGGTGGTGGTGGTCACCGGCGCGGCCGGGACCGGCAAGTCCCGGCTGGTGAGCGAGGCGCTGGCGGCGTTCGCGCCGCGCCCGGCGGTGGTGCTGTGGGGCACGGCCCGGGTGCACTCGCCCGCGCCGTACGACTGGCTGGCCGCGATCCTGAGCCGGCACGACACCCGCGACCTGCCGATTCCCGCCGACGGCCTGGCCTGGCTGGGGCAGGACCCGACCGCCCCGGCGGAGCGGTACGCGCCCGGCGCGCTGCTGCGGCTGGCGGTGCGCACCGTGCGCGCACTGGTCGGCCGCGGTCCCGCCGCCCTGATCGTGGAGGACCTGCACGCGCTGGACCCGGCCAGCCTCAACCTCGTCGCCGAGCTGGCGGCCGCCGCCGGCCTGCCCGTGCTGCTGGTGGTCACCAGCCGCCCGGCCGAGGCGGCGGTCTCCCCGGAGCTGGCCGCGACCGCGCTCGCCCGGCTTTCGGGTGCCGCCGGGGCGGTGCGCCAGCATCTGGGCCCGCTGGGCCGGGCCGAGGTGGCCGCGCTGATCGCGCAGGTGCACGGGCCGGTGCCCGAGGGGCTGGCCGACGCGGTGTGGGAGCGCACCGGCGGCAACGCGTACCGGTTGACGGAGCTGCTGGCTGTCGCGGCCGGGCAGCCGCCGCAGGCCCTGCTGAGCGCCCCGCTGCCGGGTCAGCGCCCCGCGCCGGCCGCGCCGGGCGAGCGGGCCGAGCTGACCGCCCGCGAGCTGGAGGTGCTGGAGTGCCTGACCGCCGGGATGTCGAACAAGCAGATGGCCCGCACGCTGGACATCTCCATCCGGACGGTGGCGGTGCACGTGTCCAATCTGCTGCGCAAGACCGGTTCTTCCTCGCGTACGGAGGCGGCGCTGTGGGCGGTGCGGCGCGGCTGAGGGCCGGGTAGGCGTGGCTAAGCTACCGGTATGCCCGATAAGGGTGTTCCGACGTCGAGGCCAGGGGGACCAGTGCAGCTCACCTTCATCCGCAAGACGGCGCTGTCCGGCGACACCAACTGCCCGTCGCTGTACCGCACCGACCGGGGCACCTACCTGGTGCAGGGCTGGCGGGTGACCGACCCGGAGGCGCTGTCCCAGCTGGACGTCCCGGCGCACGAGACGGTGGTCGAGGTGCCCGCGGACGTGCTGGCCGAGCTGGCCGCGGCCGGCCGCTGACGCGCGACGGCCCGGGCGCGCACCGCTGCGGGGCGGGCGCGTCCCGGGCCGTCGGACGTCGGCGCGGTCAGTCGTTGTCGATCTCCACGTCGACGTCGATGTCGACGTCGTCGTCGTGGTGGCTGCGGCGGGACTTGCGGCGGCGGCGCGAGACGCTCGGCATCGCCATGACGAAGCCGTACTCGCGGCGGCGGCGGTAGTAGTGGCGGCGGCGGGGCCCGAAGATGGCGTACACGATCGAGGTGGCCACGCCGAAGATGACGTAGACGCCGAGGACGAAGATGCCGCCCGCGTCGGCGATACCCAGGAACGCGCCGTCACCGCGGATCGGCAGCACGACCAGGGCCAGCAGCACCCAGGTGATCATGCCGTAGACCAGGCCGACACCGACTGCCGGAATGATCTGCCCGCGGATGAACTTGCCCAGGAACGCGCCGAAGAGGCCGCCGCCGGCACCGGCCACGACGAGCGTCATGACCCACGCGGTCGAGGCGTCGGTCTCGCCCACGAGCTGCGCGTACGGCTTGATGTGCCCCATGATCTGCAACGCCAGGGCCAGGAACAGCCCACCGGCGACGCCGCCGACCACACCGGCACCGGTGCGGCTGACCAGGTTCACCTGAGGGGTGTATTCACTCATGATCGAGCTCCGGAGGGGTTGAGGGGTATAGCTGGCGCACGTTACCTCGCCGCCGTCATAGTGCCCTACTCCGGCATCCCAGCCCAGTGCGCGCACGGAACTTGACAATCTTGGCGGCCGCGTTCGGCGATCCCCCTGCGCGCCAGGGCCGCGAGTGGTTGAGTGTCGACATGGACCACTCGCCCGACCGCCCGGTGCGGCTGCTCGTGTTCGGCGGGTCGCTGCGGCGCGAGTCGCTCAACCGCAGGCTCGCCGCGTGTGCCGCCGCCGAGGCGGGCCGCCTGGGCGCGCAGGTGCGGCTGGCGGACCTGCGGGACTGGCCGCTGCCCCCGTACGACGGCGACGAGGAGGCCGCCACCGGCCTGCCCGAGCCGGTCGGCGCGTTCGGCGCCGCGCTCACCGAGGCCGACGCCCTGGTCATCGCCTCGCCCGAGTACAACGCCTCGATCCCGGGCACGCTGAAGAACCTGATCGACTGGGGCTCCCGCCTGCGCCCGCAGCCGTTCGCGGCGCGGCACGTGCTGCTGATGTCGGCGTCACCGTCCATGGTGGGCGGCAACCGCGGCCTGTGGGCGCTGCGCATCCCGCTGGAGCATCTGGGCGCCCGGGTGTACCCGGAGATGTTCTCGCTGGCCCAGGCGCATCAGGCGATGGACGAGCGGGGCTGCGTCGGCGACGCCGAACTGGCCCGCCGGTTCGCCACGATGCTGACCGACTTCCTGACCCTGGTCGAGTCGGCGGTGCACTACCCGTGCGCCAAGCAGCGCTGGATCGAGTTCCTGGGCGAGCGCCCGGACCCGGCGGTCGACCGCATCGAGTAGCGCCCTTCGATCCGCTGTCGGCCGCCACCGTTCCGGCGGCGTCCATAGCGCGCCAGTGCACAGCAGCTCAGACCGGTTCCTATTTCGTTTGTACCCCCAACTATTGACATGGCTCGGCGCCCCGTGTGAACCTCTCCACGGGGCCGGTGCCGTGTGCGCCGAGGGCAGTCCCGCAGCAACTCACGCACGAACTCTGTCGCCGTCCGACGGGTGAGTGCGGCGGTCGACACTGCCCGGGCCCGCTTCACGCTCTCCCCCGTACGCGGCGGCACCTCCCTTCTCACGACCCTGAGAGGAATGCCGCAATGCCTACGCGTGCCCGAAGAACCCGCACCCTCGCCGGTGCGGTCGCCGCCAGCCTCGCCGCAGGCGTGCTGGCCGTGGTGACCCAGCTCGCCGGGGGAACACCGGCCCTGGCCGCCACGTCTGAGCCGTACACCTGGAAGAACGTCCGGATCGACGGTGGCGGTTTCGTCCCCGGCATCATCTTCAACCAGACCGAGCAGAACCTGATCTACGCCCGCACCGACATCGGCGGCGCCTACCGCTGGAACCAGTCGACCAGCAGCTGGACCCCGCTGCTGGACTGGGCGGGCTGGGACAACTGGAACTACAACGGCGTGATCAGCCTCGCCACCGACCCGGTGCAGACCAGCAAGGTGTACGCCGCCGTCGGCATGTACCTCAACAGCTGGGACCCAAACAACGGCGCCATCCTGCGCTCCTCGGACAAGGGCGCCACCTGGGCGGCCACCACGCTGCCGTTCAAGGTCGGCGGCAACATGCCCGGCCGGGGCATGGGCGAGCGCCTGGCGATCGACCCGAACAAGAACAGCACCCTCTACTTCGGCGCCGAGGCGGGCAACGGCCTGTGGCGCAGCACCGACTCCGGCGTGACCTGGGCGAAGGTGACCAACTTCCCCAACGTCGGCAACTACGTGCAGGACCCGGCCGACACCAACCAGTACCTGACGTTCAACCAGGGCGTGGTGTGGGTCGCGTTCGACAAGTCCACCGGCACCGCCGGCAACACCACCCAGGCGATCTACGTCGGCGTCGCCGACCTCCAGAACACGGTGTACCGCAGCCTCAACGGCGGCACCTCGTGGGAGCGGGTGGCGGGGCAGCCGACCGGCTTCCTGGCCCACCAGGGTGAGATCGCGGGTGGATACCTCTACATCACCACCAGCGACAAGGGCGGCCCGTACGACGGCGGCCACGGCGACGTGTGGAAGATGCAGCTGTCCACCGGCACCTGGACCCAGATCAGCCCGGTGCCGTCGACCGACACCAACAACAACTGGTTCGGCTACTCCGGCCTGTCCGTGGACAAGCAGAACCCGAACACGCTGATGGTCACCGGCTACAGCTCCTGGTACCCGGACACCTTCATCTGGCGCAGCACCGACGGCGGCGCGACCTGGAAGCAGTTCTACGACTACGCCTGGCCGAACCGCACCAACAAGTACAGCCTGAACATCAGCGGCGTGCCGTGGCTCGACTTCAACGAGCAGAAGTCGGCCCCGGAGCAGTCGCCGAAGCTGGGCTGGATGACCGAGGCGCTGGAGATCGACCCGTTCAACTCGAACCGGATGATGTTCGGCACCGGCGCCACGATCTACGGCACCACCAACCTCACCGCGCTGGACACCGGCGCCACGGTCAACCTGGCCCCGATGGTCAAGGGGCTGGAGGAGACCGCGGTGCTGGACCTGATCAGCCCGCCGACCGGCGCGGCCCCGCTGATCTCCGGCGTCGGCGACATCGGCGGCTTCCGGCACACCGACCTGACCGTGGTCCCCGACATGTTCGACATGCCGTACTTCGGCAGCACGAACAGCCTCGACTACGCCGAGCTGAACCCGAGCTACGTGATCCGGGTCGGCAAGGGCGCGCGCACCGCCAACGGCCAGACCAACATCGGCGTCTCCAGTGACGGCGGCGCCAACTGGTGGTCGGGCAGCTCGCCCAGCGGCGCCCAGGGCGGCACGGTGGCCCTGAACGCCAACGGCACCCGCGCGGTGTGGAGCACCGACTCCATGGGCGTCTTCTACGCCACCAGCTTCGGCGGCTCCTTCACCCAGTCCAGCGGCGCCCCGGCCACGGCCAAGGTGGAGTCGGACCGGGTCAACGCGAACAAGTTCTACGCCGCCTACAACGGCACGGTCTACGTCAGCACCAACGGCGGGCAGAGCTTCACCGCGGCCGCCTCCGGCCTGGGCGTCATCGCCGGGTTCAAGGCGGTGCCGGGCGTGGAAGGCGAGCTGTGGCTGGCCAGCGACACCGGCCTCTACCGCTCGACCAACTCCGGCACCAGCTTCACCAAGTTCAGCGCGTCGGCCAGCGCGGTCGGCGTCGGCTTCGGCAAGGCGGCGCCGGGCCGCACCAACATGGCGGTCTACACGATGGCCACCATCGACGGCGTGCGCGGCGTGTACCGCTCCAACGACGCGGGCGCGAGCTGGGTCCGCATCAACGACGCCCAGCACCAGTGGGGCAACGCCGGCGACTCGATCACCGGCGACCCGCGCACGTACGGCCGCGTCTACATGGGCACCAACGGCCGCGGCATCGTGTACGGCGACACGGGCGTGATCCCGTCGGCCTCGCCCAGCGCCTCGGGCTCGGCCTCGCCGTCCGCCTCGGCTTCGCCGTCCGTCTCGCCCAGCCCGTCGCGCAGCGCCTCGCCGTCGCCGTCGGCCTCCGCCTCGCCCAGCCCGTCGGCCTCGCCGCAGCCGGGCAGGTCGTGCAGTGCCACGTACAAGATCCTCAACTCGTGGCCGGGCGGCTTCCAGGGCGAGATCGTGGTGACCAACACCGGCACCTCGGCGACCACGGGCTGGCGGGTCAACTTCAACTACACCGCCGGCCAGGTGATCAGCCAGCTCTGGGGTGGCGTCAAGACCCAGACCGGGGCGGCTGTCCAGATCACCAACGAGGCCTGGAACGGCGCGCTGGCGCCCGGCGCCACGGCGAACCCGGGCTTCAACGCGAACTACACCACGTCCAACCCCGTCCCGTCGCCCATCACCTGCACCGCCCTCTGACGCACCACCCCACGACCGCCCCCGCCGCCCGCCGGCGGGGGCGGTCGCCCGTTCCGGGGAGCGTCGACGCGGGGGACGGGCGGGGCAGGGCGGGCAGGGGTTCGGGCAGTTTCGGGGAAAGTGCTCGAATGCCGGCCGCGATTCCTGCACTTTCCCCGAAACTGCGGGGAGGACCCTGTCCGAAATGTCAGATATCGGCCAAGCGGTGGCTGGGAGGTGGCTGAATGGCGTGTCGGAGTGGCCGAACGTGCCACCATGAATCGGTGCGAACCGTACTAGGTCCGACAAATCATGTCGTCGTGGTGGGGGCCGGCCTGGGCGGGCTCGCCTGCGCGCTGCACCTGGCAGGTGCAGGGCGCGAGGTCACCGTGCTGGAACGGAACGGGCACCCCGGCGGGCAGGTCGGGGTGCTCGAACTCGACGGGCACCGGTTCGACACCGGGCCCACCATGGTGACCTCACCGGAGCTGCTCGCCGAGCCGCTGCACGCGGTCGGCGAGCACCTCCAGGACTGGATCGAGCTGATCCGGCTCGATCCGGCGTACCGGGCGCACTTCCCGGACGGCACCACGCTGGACGTGCACGCCGACCCGGAGCGGATGGTCGCGGCGATCGCCCGGCTCTGCGGCGGCAAGGAGGCGGCGGGCTACCTGCGCTTCCTGCGCTGGGCGCGGCGGCTCCAGTCGTTCGAGCGGCGCGACCCGGCCGGGCACTGGCGCACGCTGGCGAGCGAGGGGGCGCGGCGGCGGCTGACCGACTTCTTCGCCGACCCTCGTACGCAGCGGCTGTTCGCGTTTCGGAACCTGCTCACCGGGCGTGACCCTCGCGTGGCGTCGTACCTCGACACCGTCACCGAGGTCTGGTATCCCCGCGGCGGCATGAACGCCGTGCCCCGGGCGCTGGCCGCCGCCGCGGAGAAGCACGGCGTCAGCTTCCGGTTCCATACCGAGGTGACGGCGGTCGAGACCCGGGGCGACCGGGCCGTGGCGGTGCACACGGCCGACGGCGAGCGCCTGACCGCCGACGCGGTGGTGCTCAACCCCGACCTGCCCGCCGCGTACGGCCTGCTGCCCGGCGGCGCCCCGACCCGGATCCGGCGGCTGCGCCCGGCGCCCTCCTGCGTGGTGCTGCACCTGGGCACCCGCGACGACCGGGGCGGCTACCAGCGGATCGCGCACCACAACCTGCACTTCGGGCGCTCGTGGCGGCAGACCTTCGACGAGGTGGTCAACCGCGGCGAGCTGATGAGCGACCCGTCGGTGCTGGTCACCAACCCGAGCCGGACCGACCCGGGGGCGGCCCCGACGGGGCGGCAGACATACCAGGTGACCGTGCCGGTGCCGAACCTGAAGACCGCGCCGGTCCGCTGGGACGGCCCGGTCGGCCGCCGGTACGCCGGCGAGCTGATGGCCACCCTGGAGGCCCGCGGCTACCTGGATCTGGGCGCTGACCTGGCTTTGTCCTATGTGGTCACCCCCGACGACTGGGCCCGGCAGGGTATGACATTCGGCACACCGTTCGCGAGTGCGCACACCTTGCGGCAGACCGGACCACTGCGGCCGGGTAACCTGCATCCGACCCTGACAAATGTGGTGTTCACGGGGTCCGGCACGCGTCCCGGCGTCGGTGTACCGATGGTGCTGATCTCGGGTAGAGCGGCCGCGCGTCGGGTGATCGGAGCGCGCTCATGAGGTCACGGGAAGAAGATCTGGTCGAACTGGTCGACGCCGACGGCAACGCCTGCGGCAAGGCCACGGTCGCCCAGGCGCACAGCGCGCCGGGCGTGCGGCATCGCGCCTTCTCGGTGCACCTGCTGGACGCCTCCGGGCGGCTGCTGCTGCAACAGCGTGCCGCGGTCAAGACCCGGTTCGCGCTGCGCTGGGCCAATGCGACCTGCGGCCATCCGGCGCCGGGCGAGCCGGTGACGGTCGCCGCCGCGCGCCGCCTGGCCGAGGAGGTCGGTGTCCGCGCCGTCGAACTCACCGAGATCGGGGTGTACGGCTACCGCGCCGTCGACCCTTCCACCGGCCGGGTCGAGGACGAGTACGACCACGTACTGCTCGGCATCCTCGGCGCCGACGCCGAGCCGCCCCGCCCGGACCCGGCCGAGGTCGCCGCGCTGCGCTGGATCTCACCGGCCGACCTGCGCGACTGGCTCGGCCGCAGCCCCGACGACTTCGCCCCCTGGCTGGCCGGCGTGACCGACGTCGCACTGGGCGACTGCGCGTAGAGGCGTTCGACAGACTTCACCGGCCGTCCCCTGGCACAGCCTGCGCCGCTGTGTCAGGCTGGGGTCCCCCTTGACCCCCTCCACCCCCGGGAGCGGCCATGGCGCAACGGCGCAGCCACGGCCTGATCGCCCTGCTGGCGATCAGCCTCACCCTGGCCATGTCGGCGTGCACCGGCGCACGCGACGACGACGCGGCGGCGGCCGCCAGCGAGTCGCCCAGCGTCGTGCCGGTCATCCCCTCGCCCACCCCCTCGGCGAGCCCTTCGGTCGGCCCCACGGTCAAACCGGTGCCGGAGAAGATGAACCTCCAGCGCACCACGGGCTTCGGCGGGGTCGCGCTGACCTTCGACGACGGCCCTTCCGCGTGGACCCCGAAGGTCCTGGACGCGCTCAAGGCGCGCGGGGTCAAGGCCACCTTCTGCGTGATCGGTTCGCAGGCCGCCGCCCACCCCGACCTGATCCGCCGGATCGTGGCCGAGGGGCACACCCTGTGCAACCACAGCTGGAACCACGAGTTCAAGCTGGGCACCTGGTCCACCGCCAAGATCCGGTCGAACATGCAGCGGACCAACGACGCCATCCACGCCGCGGTCCCCGGGGCGCCGATCAAGTACTTCCGGCACCCGGGCGGAAACTGGACACTCGCCGCGGTGAAGGTCGCCCGCAGCCTGGGCATGAGCCCGCTGCACTGGGCCGTCGACCCGCAGGACTGGCGGCGCCCCGGCGCCGGCACCATCGCCAACCGCGTCATCCGGGCCACCCGCTCCGGCTCGGTCGTGCTCATGCACGACGGCGGCGGCGACCGCAGCCAGACCCTCGCCGCGCTGCCCCGCATCATCAGCACGCTGCGTGCCAAGTACAAGCTCGTGCGCCTGCCGGACGCCCTCTGATCCGACCCGCCGCAGCGGACCCCACCCCCGATTTGGTGTTACGCCCGCTGGTCACATATGCTTTCCGAGCCTCCGGCGGGGCCGGATGGGAGCAACAAACCGTCAGAGCATAAGTACTGCGGGTTTCCCGCGGCACTGTGCAATGATGGTGCGGCCGCCCTCATCGTCTAGCGGCCCAGGACGCCGCCCTTTCAAGGCGGTAGCACGGGTTCGAATCCCGTTGGGGGCACGACCGGGAGACCTGGTAAGGTTCTCCCGGAAGCAAGACCGGTAAGACCAGCAAGACAAGCAAGGTCCTGTGGAGCAGTCGGAGTGCTCGCCGCCCTGTCAAGGCGGAGGTCGCGGGTTCAAGTCCCGTCAGGACCGCTTTTTGTACGGCCACCTCGGTGGTTTCGGCCAGGTAGCTCAGTTGGTACGAGCGTCCGACTGAAAATCGGAAGGTCGGCGGTTCGACCCCGCCCCTGGCCACCAAAGCTCTTCGCCGGGCTTTGTCGCCCCGAACTGCGCCTGAGACATCTCGGGCTGCGGGTCGGGGCATTTTCGTATGCCGATGCCGACCTCACCGGCGAGTGACCGTGGTCGACCGCGCCGAACCGGCTTTCGCCGATGCTTGAGGCAGGCGTGCAGTTTCGGGGAAAGTGCTGAAATCTTGGGCCGGATAACCGCAGTTTCCCCGAAACTGCACGACCCACACCTCGGACTTCGGCAGGACCAGGGGCGGCCCGGGACGAGTTCGTCCGAACGGCGGTTCCAGGTGATCTACGAGCGTCAATATACTAGATCATCTACGCACTTCGTTCCCGAAGGTCGGCATGCGAATCATTGCTCGAATCGCTCTCATGGCCAGCCTGGCCCTGCTGGACTCGGCGGTCGCGGCGGCTCCCGCCCACGCGCAGAAGCCCGCGCTCGACTGCAGGGACAGCCAGGGCACCTGCTCTGAGGGCACCTGGTACTACCTGTAGCCCTGACCATCGGGCCCGCACCGCGCCACACCGAGATCGTTCAAGTTGCCCGGCAGTCGTGTGTTCAGCGCGAGGTCTCGCGACCGATTGCCTGGCAACTCGCCCGTACGTGGGGCAGTCAGGGAGCGCCGGGGGAGCGGCGGCGGAGGGTGGCGACCGTCGAGCCGGCCAGGGTGAGCAGGCACTCGGGCAGCCTGCCGTCGGCGATGGCAGCTCCGACCAGGGCTTCTCCGGTCGGCTGATCCTCGTTGACGTACGCGCTGACGAATCTGGCCACCCAGCGGGCGTCGTAGTGCGCCTCGTCTATCTCGGGGTAGTCCAGGGTCCACGGGCCTGCCCGCAGGCCGTCGCCGGCCAGCTCGCCGGCCAGGCACCAGGCGACGTTGTACGCACCGAACGCGCCTTCCCGCTTCACTACCGCGTCGAAGGTGCCTGCCACCGCCTTCCCGTTGCCGGCCAGTGCCTGGTCGAGGATGAGAGCGGCGTCTTCGAACGCGTGGTCAGGATCGACGGTCACGGTCGGAGCCTATCGGGCGGTGGCAACCGTACCGGACCACTCGGCACCCAAACGTCGTAAAGGCCCCTCCCCCAATCCCGGGAACAACGCTAAGGTGCCCGTTGGACCATGGCCATGGAGGCACCCTCATGCGTATCCCGCGCGCTGTCGCAGCCGCTGCCTGCGTTTCCCTGCTCACCCTCGCGGCCTGCTCGAACAAGGCAGACGATCCGCGGGCCGCCGAGTACCCGGGGGCGTATCTCTACGGCACCGACGGCAACATGAGCAACTCGATCGCCGACTTCCTCAAGGAGAAGCCGGGCGCTCTGAACGGCATGAAGGGCACGCTGCCCATGACGCCGCTCGACGGCGCCTTCGTCGCCAAACTCAGGGCGATCACCCCCGGGCTGAAGGACTTCACCTACGCGGGGGAGACCTATGACGCGGTGGTGGTGGCGGCGCTGGCCGCGCAGCAGGCCGGCTCGACCGACCCGGCGGACATCGCCAAGTACATCAACGGCGTGACCACCGACGGCCTGGCCTGCAAGACCCCGGCCCAGTGCCTGTCGATGGCGCGCAAGGGCGACGACATCGCCTACCGCGGCATCACCGTGCGATACGGCTTCACCGACGCCGGCGAGCCCGCGACCACGATGTACGCCACCATGCACTTCGACGCGAGCAACCAGGTCGACAGCGGCAAGACCGAGTTCCTGGGCACCGGCAACGAGTCGGACGTGTCCTCGACCAAGGCCCCGAAGCCGGTCAAGGACGGCAAGTCCTCCACCCCGCTGACGATCGGCGGGCTGCTGCCCCAGCACGGCGGGCTCGCCCCGGCCCTGCCGCCGATGGCCGCCGCGGCCAAGCTGGCGATCACCGAGATCAACGCCGCGGGCGGAGTGCTCGGCAAGCCGGTGAAGTGGATCGACGGCGACGACGGCACCGACCCTAAGGTCGCCCGCGCCACGATCAACTCGCACAAGGCCGCCGGGGTGTCGGTGCTGATCGGCCCGGCCGGTTCGGGGGTCGCGGTGGCCACGCTGCCCGATGCGGTCCGGAACGGCCTGATCATGTTCTCGCCGTCGAACACCTCGTCGACCCTGAGCACCGCGGACGACAAGGGCCTCTACTTCCGTACGGCGCCGTCGGACATCCTGCAGGCGCGGGCGCTGGCCGACGTGATGGTCCGCGACGGCGGCCGCCGATACGCGATCATCGCCCGCAACGACGACTACGGCACGAAGCTCGCGAACGACACCAAGAAGGAACTGATCAACGCCGGTGTCTCGGAGTCGGAGATCCGATCGTTCACGTACCAGCTCACCGACGACGGCAACGTCAAGGATGAGAACGAACTGGTGCGTATCGCCCAGGAGATCAAGTCCGCGCAGCTGGACGGAGTGCTGATCGTCGGCTTCTACGAGGACTCGGCCCAGGCGATCGCGAAGCTGGTGGATGCGAGCGTTCTCATCCGCCACTAACGTTTGACCGGATCGACCCCCTGAGAAGGAGAACCTCGTGAGCGAGACCGTAGAGACCCGCGGCGACGACCGCCGTGACCTGATCACCGGCGACACCAACCAGGACGGCAAGACCGACGTGTGGGTGTCGGACACCGACGGCGACGGCAAGGCCGACCTGTTCCAGTTCGACACCGACGGCGACGGCAACGTCGACATCACCCTGGTCGACCTCGACCAGGACGGCACCCCGGACGCGACCGTGGACGGCGACGGCGGCCACGCCCCGGCCTGACCGGTCCGGGCAGTCCGGGCGGTCCGCCGCCCCGACCCTAATTACATAAACGTTGGCCTATCTCATCGAAGATGATCTACATAAAATCGATGAGATAGGCCAACGTTTATCTCAAGCCAGATGTGCGGCGGGCGGGGAGGTGGTCAGGCGGCGTTCATGGAGCGGATGGCCTGCCAGATGAGCAGGACCAGCAGGACGGCCCCGAGCGCGCCTAGCACCACGATGCGCGGCACCGCGGGCCGGGACGGTGACACGATCGCCTCCGGGTGCCCCAGCGCCACCAGCCGCTGCCGCTGGGCCAGCACCTCGTCCCGGCAGTAGATCAGCAGCGCGTCGGCCGGATCGAGATGGCTGACCCGGCTCAGCTCGACCGCCAGCCGCGCCTGCGCGGTCTGCAACCCGCGTACGGCGCGTTCCCCGGCCCGCCCGCAGCGGGCCTTGCCGTACCGCCGGGCGTCGGCGCGCAGGTGCCCGTGGCCCATGATCTGCAGCTCGCCCGGCGTGGCGATCGCCGGATCGTGCAGCGCCGCGAGCTGCGCCACGTAGAAGTGGGCCTCGCGGTGGCGGGCCACCCAGACCAGGGCCAGCACCATGACCAGTGCGGGCAGGCCCTTGCCGAGCATCCCGAGCAGCACCCCGGCGCCACCGGAGCCGAGCCCGTCGGCGAACAGGGGCGAGTTCCAGATGAAGTGGGTCAGCCAGGCCAGCCCGAGGCCGACGGCGAGCCCGCCCGCGCGCCACCAGGTCGGCTTGTCGGTGCGGACCAGGAACCAGGCGATGCCCGCGCCCGCCAGGGCCGTGAACAGGGTGTGGCTCCACAGCCCGGCCAGGAAGCCGCGCAGGAAGAACGTGGCGATGACCGGCCCGACGCCGTCGCCGCGGCCGGTGACGGAGACGGCGTTCACCGCGTACACGATGTCCTCGACGACCTGGAAGCCGAGGCCGACCAGCGCGCCGTAGACCATGCCGTCCAGGACGCTGTTGATCTGCTTGCGCGCCACCAGCACGATCATGACCACGCCTAGGGCTTTGAGCAGCTCCTCGATGGTGGGCCCGGCGATGGCCGGGCCCCAGGTGGCGGCGAACGCGGGCGAGATCAGCTTGGCCAGCAGGTCGTGCACGGACTGGTTGCCCGGGATGGCGGCGGTGGTGGCGACCGCCCCGCCCCAGGCGAACGCCGTGGCCATGAGCAGCGGCGGTTCCCGCTCCAGGAAGTCCATCGAGGCGATGAACAGCCAGAACGGGACGGCGTACAGGGCGAACAGGATGATCGCCGTGGTGGTGGCCACCGGGTATCGGGCCAGGTCGGCGCGCAGGATGCCGCCCAGCCGCGTCAGCCCGGCCAGCAGGATCAGCCCGAGCAGCCAGAACGCGGGCAACTGGAGCGACTTGAGGGCCCGCGCCGGACGCGGCGTCGGGCGTACGGAGAACCGCCAGCGTCTGCCGCCGGTCTCCCCCGCGGCGGTCACCGCGCACCGCCGTACGCGATGGAGTCGATGCTGTGGTCGATGCCGTCCATGACCTGGTCGAGCTCGAACTCGGCGCCGCTCACGGTCACCTCGATGGAGACGCCGCCGGCCAGGAACACCGCGTACCGGCCGCACCGGCCGGGGGCGGTGTAGCCGCCGGCCAGCCCGGCGATGCCGCTGTCGGTGCGCACCCCGTCCTCGTCACCGGTCACCTGGTACCCCTGGGTCGCTTTGATCTTCGTACGGAGGCGGCCGGCCGCGTCCTCGATGCCGCCGCTGAACGGGGTCACCACGATGGCGTAGCGGACCGCCCCGATCAGGAACAGCACGGTGGCCCGGTCGGCACCGGGCCGGGTCTTGCTGGCGTCTATCCGGGCACCGGGTGGCGGCTGCACGCTGACGCCCGCCCCGACGCCGTAGCGCTCCCGCCCGGCCAGCGACCGGTCGTTGGGCACGATCCGGTTGAGTGCGGGCAGGCCGAAGACGACCACGAGCAGGGCAGCCAGCACTGCGGTGCCGCCGGCCAGGTTCCGCAGCAGTCGGTGCGCCACCATGATCAGACGTTAACCGGGCATTGAACTTGAATGCTGCTATATCGACCGATGCGCGGGCTTGGCCGGGGTTTTTGACGGCTCCGGCCCGGACGCGCAGGATGAGTGAATGACCGGCAAGGTGATCAACCGGCGGGAGCAGCGCAAGGAGCACACGCGCGCGGCGCTGGAGGAGGCCGCGCTGGAGCTGTTCGCGCAGCGCGGGTTCGACGACACCACGGTCGAGGAGATCGCCGCGGCGGCGGGCGTCTCCGTACGCACCTTCTTCCGGTACTTCTCCTCCAAGCAGCATGTGCTGTTCGGCGACGTCGCGCACCGGCGCCTGGCCGACCTGCGCACCGCCCTCGCGGCCCGGCCACCGGGCGAGTCGCCGCTGGCGTCGGTGCGCGCCGTGCTGGAGGCCGGCGACCTGACCGGCGCGGACGAGCTGGCCCAGATCCGGGCGCGGCTGCGGCTGGTCGAGGCGCAGCCGACGCTGCTCCAGACGTACCTGCTGATCAGCGAGGAGCTGCGGCAGCAGGTGGCCTGGTTCGTGGGTGAGCGGTGCGGCGTGCCGCCGGCCCATCCGTACCCCCTGCTGGTCGCCGCGGCGGCGCAGGGCGCCTGGGACACCGCGCTGTGGTCCTGGGCCGCCGGGCTCAGCCCCGATCTGGCCGGGACCCGACGCGCCGCTTTCGACCAGTTGACGGCGGGGTTGACCGATCAGCCCTGAGAGCGCTGTCACATTCGAGTAACGACCGTTGGTCGGATGCGAACCTTTCCGGCATCGTCCTTGCTCTCTACAGCGGCCAACAGCCGACGAACGTGGGAGTGGAGATGCTGGTCTGGCGTCGCGCCAACAGCGCGAGGAGCCTTCTCGCCGCGGCGGCCGCCGCTGCCCTGATCGCGACGGTGCTGCTCGCCGGGCTGGTCAGTTACAACAGCGCCGTCGTACAGGCGGGTGGGCAGGCCGCGGTCGCGGCAGCGCCGCCCGCGGAGCGCTCGATCGTGGTACGCGGGCCCGCCGACAGCGCCGAGACCTGGACCACCGCCGACGGCAAGGTCCGCGGCTGGTTCGCGGGCGGCCTGGGCGGCGCGCAGGTCGACCTGGTGGGCGCCGGTTACTCGAACGGGCGCCAGTTCAGCGGCGCCACGGGCAACGCGGTGCCCGACTCCGGCGGCCTGGTGTTCGCGCAGGTCATGTTCCTGGACGCGCTGCCCGAGCACGCCGACCTGCGATCGGGGACGTGGGCCGTGCCCGGCGCCGTCCCCGCGCAGGCGGTGCTCGGCGAGGCGGCCGCCCGGGTGATGGGCGTGCAGCCCGGCGCGCGGGTGCCGGTCACCGATCGGCGCTCCGGCAAGGTCACCGAGGTCGTCGTCACCGGCGTCTTCGCCGCCAAGCACGGCGACGACCCGTACTGGCTGCTCACGCCGGAGCTGTCCGAGGGCTCGCTCGCGGGCGGCTCGACGTACGGGCCGCTGGTGCTGGACCGGGCCGACTTCTTCGGCGGCGGCTGGGCGGCCAACGGCAGCGCCGGCTGGATTGCGCAGCCGCGCCTGGCCGGGTCCGACCTGGCCGGGCTGGTCAAGGTCAGCAACGCCCTGCGCAGCCTGAGCGACCTGCCCAGGGCGGTCGGCTTCGGCAACTCCGGGCAGACGATCACCGCCCTGGACCGGCTGGTGGAGCGGCTCAAGGCCGCCGACCTGGTCGGCCGCTCCGCCCTGCTCACCCCGATGCTGCTGACCATCGTGCTCGGCGGATACGCCCTGATGCTGCTGGCCGCGCTGCTGACTGAGCAGCGGCGGCCCGAGACCGCGCTGCTGCGCGCCCGCGGCGCCGCCCGCGGCCAGCTCGCCGGGCTGGCCGCCCGCGAGGCGGTGCTGGTCGCGCTGCCCGCCGTGGTGCTGGCGCCGCTGCTGGCCTCGCTGCTGCTCGGCCGCAGTTCGGGGTTGAGCGCGTTCCGCGCGGTGGGGCTGCGCCCCGACGGCTCGCTGACGGCGGGCGTCTGGCTCGTCGCGCTCGCCGCGGGTGCGGGCTGCGTGCTGGCGATGATGCTGCCCGCCCTCAAGAACGGCGGCACGTACGTCGCCGACCTGGCCGCCCGGTCCCGCCCCTCCCGGGGCGCCGCCGTCCAGCGGGCGGGCGCCGACCTCGCACTGATCGGTTTCGCCGTGCTGGCCTGGTTCCAGCTGCGGCAGTACGACTCCCCGCTGTCCGGTCTCGGCGGCAAGCTCGGCATCGACCCGCTGCTGGCCGCGGCCGCCCCGATCGGCGTGCTGGCCGGCGCGGTGCTCGCGCTGCGGCTGCTGCCCCCGCTGACGCGGCTCGTCGAGCGGCTGCTCGACCGGCGGCCGTGGTTCGCGACCCAGCTGGGCATGTGGCAGGCCGGTCGACGCCCGCACGCCGGGCCGGTGCTGCTGCTGGCGCTGGCCGTCGCGGTCAGCACCCTGGCCTGGACCCTGGCCGCCACCAGCGAGCGCTCCAACCACGACCAGGCCGACCACGTCACCGGCGCCGACCTGCGGCTGACCGAGACGTCGGGTTTCGAGCCGGCCGGGCGTACGGCCGCCGTGACGGGCCTGCCCGGCGTACGCGCCGTGCTGCCCGCCTGGCGCACCTCGATCCCTCTGGGCGAGAAGTCGACCCCGTCGACGCTGGTCGCCCTGGACGCCGCCGCCGCGACCGGGGTGCTCCGGTTGCGCGAAGACCTCGGCGACCTGCCCGCCCTGCTGCACCAGCTGGCCGAGCGGCAGCTCACCGCCCCCGCCGTCGACCTGCCCGCGGGCACCGCGAAGCTGCGCGGCACGCTGCGGCTGACGGCGCGGCTGCCGGAAGGCACCCAGGGCAGGGGCGGCACCGACGTCGTGCTGTACGGCGCGCACGGCCAGACCTTCCGGGTGCCGCTGAGCATGCTGCCGCTCAACGGCACCGCGACCCCGTTCGAGGTCGCGGTGCCCGCAGGCGCGACCCGGCTGGCCGGTTTCATGATCGACGGGTTCGGGGACTACGACACCCCCGTCGAATGGCACCTCAAGGGCCTGGCCGCGGTGACCGCCGACGGCACCGCCGCACCCGTGTCGCTGCGCGTGGACAGCGCGCCGTGGCAGTACCAGAACCCGCCGAACGGCGCGCACGAACTGGCCGCCACGGACGTCACCACCGACGAGCTGGTCGTGCGCTACGACCGGACCGAGAACCAGGGCGGCGGATACCCGCCCTCGTTCCACACCACGGTCACCCGCACCCTGCCGACCGCCGACATCCCGGCGCTGGCGACCACCACCGCGCTGGACACGATGCACGTCAAGGTCGGCGAGGCCACCACGATCCGGTTCCACGGCGTGCAGGTGCGGGTGAAGATCGTCGGCAGCATCCCGGCGCTGCCCGGCGTGTCCGACACGTCCGCGCTGCTGCTGGACCTGCCCTCGCTGAGCGCCGGCTACCTCGACTGGTACGGCAGCACCCAGGGCGTGCAGGAGTGGTGGCTGGGCACCGACCCGGCGCAGCACGCCGCCACGGCGGCCGCGGCGGCGCAGCTGACCAACGTACGGGTCACCGACCGGCTCGCGCTGGCCGACAACGCCGGGCACGACCCGTACGGCGTCGGCGCGCGGCTGGCCCTGTTCATCGCCGCGCTCGGCGCCATCGCGCTGGCGCTGGTCGGCGTCGCGGTCGACGTGCGCGCCACCGCCCGCCGCCGGATCGGCGAGCTCGCGGTGCTGCACACCCTCGGCGCCACGCCCCGGCTGCTGGCCGGAGCGCTCATCGTCGAGCAGGCGTTCCTGGCCGGGCTGGGCGTGACCGTCGGGCTGGTCGTCGGCGTCGGCGTCGCCGCGACCATGGCGCCGCTGGTCATCCTCACGCCCAGCGCCGCCCGCCCGGTGCCCGAACCGCTGCTCAGCCTCGACTGGCTACCGGTGCTCGGCACCAGCGCGCTGCTGCTGGTGCTGTCGATGGGCATGGCCGGACTGATCGCGACCACCATGCGGCAGCGGCTGTCCGCCGCCCAGCTGCGGATCGGAGCTGACCGATGAGAAGGCGGATGCGGGCTTCGCTCGGGCAGCTCGTCCTGCTCGGCCTGCTCACGGCGGTCGCCGGGGTGCTGGTCATCGGCACCCCGCGCATCGCGAACGGGATCACCGACGAGGCGCTGCGCGACCACGTGACGTCGCTGCCGTACCAGGTGAAGGACCTGAACTACCGGGGCGGCTTCCCGGTCAACCGCTCGACCCGGACCATGCCCAACCGCCTGGACGCGCAGACCGCGGTGTTCTACCCGGACCTGCGCGGGCGCATCGGCGAGTCCTGGTGGACGGTCTACACCGAGCTGGAGGAGTCCTGGGCCACCGACACCGGGCTGCCCTCGAAGGCCCGGTTCAGCCTGCGCGCCGCCAGCGGCCTGGAGCAGGCGACCCGCCTGGTCGACGGCCGCTGGCCGGCCACGCTGGACGAGCCCGGCTTCCCGGTCGAGGTCGTGATCACCCCGGCCGAGGCGACCGTGCTGCACCTGAAGGTCGGCAGCCGGTTCAACGTGACCGGTGCGGGCGGCGTGCAGGTCGTCGGCATCGCCGAGCCGGTGGACCCGGCGGCGGGCTTCTGGGACACCGCGCCGCTGGCGCTCAAGCCGTACCAGCCGCGCGACGACGGCGAGACGTTCCTGGCGGTCATGTTCACCGACTTCTCGGGGGTGGACCGGGCCCACTACGCCGGGGTGCCGACGACGTTCGAGCTGCGCTACCGGCTCGCGGCCCAGCAGCTGGACATGGCGGTGCTGCCCAAGGTGGTGTCCGCGGTGTACGCGGCGCACTCGCAGGGCCTGGACACCCGGATGGAGGGCAGCCTCGACACCGCGCTGACCCGGTTCGCCGAGGCCGCCCACGCCGGGCAGTCGCTGCTGGCCGTGGTCCAGGCGGGCACGCTGGCGACCCTGGCCGGGCTGGTGCTGCTCGCGGCCCGGCTCGCGGTGAGCCGGCGGCGGGGCGAGTTCGCGCTGCTGCGGGCCCGGGGCGGCGCCGTGCTGACCATCGGCGGCCGGACCCTGGCCGAGGTGCTGCCGGTGGTGCTGCCCGCCGCGGTCGTCGGCTGGCTGGCCGGGCTCGCGATGCCCGGCCGCGCCGCCGACACCTCGACCGTGCTGGTGCTGTTCGCGCTGATGGCGGTGCTGGCGATGCCGGTGACGGCGATGCTGACGCTGCGGCGGCTGTCGTTCTCGGGCGAGCGGGAGGACCTGGCCGGGTCACGGGTGGGCGCCAGGCGGCGCACCGCCGAGGTGAGCCTGCTGGTGCTCGGCGCACTGGGCGTGTGGCTGGTCCGCCGCCGCGGGCTCAACGCCACCGCCGACGTCGACGTGTTCCTCGCGGCGGTGCCGGTGCTGCTGGCCGCAGGCGCGGCCGTGCTCACGCTACGGGCCATCCCGGCGCCGCTGGGCCTGGTCAGCCGCCTGGCGGCACGGACCCGCGGCGCGATCGGCTTCCTCGGCCTGGCCCGCTCCGGCCGCACCGCGCCCGCCGCGGTCGGCCCGATCGCGGTGCTGGTGGTGGCCATCTGCACCACGGTCTTCAGCCTCGGGGTGTCCGGCACGGTCGACGCGGGCCGCGACCAGGCCGCCGACCAGGCAGTCCCCGGTGACGCCACGGTGAGCGGATTCTTCTTCGCCCACGACAGCGCCGACGCGCTGCTGGCGGTCCCGGGCGTACGGTCGGCCGCGCCGATGCTGGCGCAGCCGTCCACCACGGTCAACCTCTCCCGGCAGCCCGGCGCCGAGCAGATCGGCAAGTTCTACGTGGTCGTCGTGGACGGCCCCCGGATGGCCCAGGTGATCCGGGACGCCGGGCGCGATCTGGCGCTGCCGCAGTGGTTCGTGGACGCCCAGCCGGGCCAGCCCGCGCCGGTGCTGCTGTCGCCCGAGGTCGCGGCCAAGTTCAAGGGCCGCACCACGGCCGCCGCCGACCTTCAGGGCCGGGTGTACGACTTCACCGTCGGCGGGACCGCCGACCGGTTCCCGGGCCTGCCCGACGACGCCCAGTTCATGGTCATCCCCTGGCAGGCCCTGGGCGTACGCGCGGACAAGCCGATCGCCCCGAACCGGCTGCTGATCGCGGGCGCCCCCGACGCGGCCGCGCTGGCCAAGGCCGGCGACGACGCCCAGCTGCGCTGGGTCACCTCGATCGGCACCCCGGTCGGCGGCGCCGACCTGACCACCACGGTCACCACCTGGGCGCAGCGCCGGGCCGAGCTGGAGCGCACCGGCGTCAACGGCGTGCTGACCTTCGCGTACGGCGTGGGCGCGCTCGGCGGGCTGGCGCTGGCGCTGCTGGCGGTGGCGTTCGCGGTGCTGGCCGGGGCGCGGGCCCGCGGCCAGGTGCTGTCGCGCCTGCGCACCATGGGCCTGAGCCGCGGCCAGGGCCGCAGCCTGCTGCTGGTGGAGCTGGCGCCGCTGGTGACGGTGGCGGTGCTCACCGGCGCGCTGGTGGGCCTGGCGCTGCCGCCGCTGCTCGGCCCGGCGCTGGGGCTGACGACGTACACCGGCGGCTACGACGCCGGCGTGCGGCTGGACCCGGCCGTGGTCGGCGGTGCGGTCGGGCTGGTGCTCGCCGGGCTGCTGACGGCGCTGCTGGTGGAGACCCTGTTCAACCGGCGGCTGCGTCTCGGCGAGGTGCTGCGGCTGGGTTCATTCGAGGCGGGAGAGAGCTGATGACTACGGACACCGGAATCGGGCTCGCCGACCCGGCGGGAGCACCCGGACGCGACGTACCCGACCTGGCCACGTTGCAGGCACGGGCCGCGCAGCGGGCCGCCGACCGGGCGGGCGGCACCGACCGGCTGCGCGGGCACCTGGTCTGCGACGGGCTGGTCCGCATCTACAAGACCGAGGGCGTCGAGGTCGTCGCGCTCCAGGGACTCGACCTGGTCGTCGACCGGGGCGAGCTGCTCGCCATCGTGGGCGCCTCCGGCTCGGGCAAGTCGACGCTGCTGAACATCCTGTCCGGCCTGGACGTGCCCACCGCGGGCATCGCCCGGGTCGGCGAGTACGACCTGCTCACCATGTCGGCGCGCAAGCGGCTGTCGTACCGGCGGCGCATGGTCGGCTTCGTCTGGCAGCAGACCGGCCGCAACCTGCTGCCGTACCTGACCGCGCTGGAGAACGTGGTGACCCCGATGCAGCTGGCCGGGACCCGGTCGGGCCGGGCCGCCAAGCGGCGGGCGATGGAGCTGCTGGACATGGTCGGCGTCGGCTACTGCGCGCAGCGGCGGCCGGGCCAGATGTCCGGCGGCGAGCAGCAGCGGGTCGCGGTGGCCCTCGCCGTGGCCAACGACCCCGAGGTGCTGTTCGCCGACGAGCCGACCGGCGAGCTGGACGAGTCGACCGCCGCCGACGTGTTCGGGGCGCTCCAGACGATCAACGCCGAGCTGGGCGTCACCGTGGTCGTGGTGACCCACGACCACAACGTGGCCGGCCAGGTGCGCCGCACCGTCGCGATCCGGGACGGGCGGCTGGCCTCGGAGGTGCGCCGCACCTCCCGCCAGACCGAGGACGGCGAGACCGAGCTGGTGACCGAGGAGTACGCGGTGCTCGATCGGGCCGGCCGGATGCAGCTGCCGGGCGCCTTCGTGGAGGCGCTGGAGCTCAAGGACCGCGTGAAGCTGAACCTGGAGACCGAGCACGTGGAGGTGCGCCGTGGCTGAGCTGGTGCGGGTGGAGTCGGTGTGCCGCGACTTCGGCAAGGGCGACCGGGTGGTGCACGCGGTCCGCGACGTGTCGTTCACGGCCGAGCAGGGCGAGCTGGTGGCCGTACGCGGCCGCTCCGGCGCGGGCAAGACGACGCTGCTCAACATCGTCGGCGGCCTGGACCGGCCGACCTCGGGCAAGGTGTTCGTGGCCGGGCAGGAGCTGACCTCCGCGTCGGAGAACCAGCTCGTGGCGCTGCGCCGCAACGTGATCGGGTTCGTGTTCCAGTCGTTCGGCCTGGTGCCGATCCTGTCGGCGGCCGAGAACGTGGGCGTGCCGCTGCGGCTGGCCAAGGTGCCCGCCGCCGAGCGGGAGCAGCGCGTGGCGGTGCTGCTGGAGCTGGTCGGGGTGGGCGCGCACGCCAACCAGCGGCCGTACGAGCTGTCCGGCGGCCAGCAGCAGCGCGTCGCCGTGGCCCGCTCGCTGGCCAACGACCCGCGGCTGCTGATCGCCGACGAGCCGACGGGTCAGCTCGACTCGGAGACCGGCCGCCAGATCATGGACCTGCTCCGCGCCCTGGTGCGCGCCCGCGGCATGACCGCCCTGGTCGCCACCCACGACCCCGCCCTGATGGACATGGCCGACCGCATCGTCACCCTCCGCGACGGCGCCCTGGTCCCCGCCACGGTCTGACCTTCTAGATCAGCCAAGTTGCCGGGCAATCGTGCGTATCTTGACCACTCATACGCCCGATTGCCCGGCAACTTGTGAGCGATCTTGACCGTGGGTGCGGTGGGTAAAGACCGAGGCGCCCTCCGCACCGTTGGGGGACGGTGTGGAGGGCGCCTCGATCAAGGGGTCCTAGCTGTTCAGTTGTGTCAGTCGCCCTGACGCTGGTGCGGGATCTGGCCCTGGAGCAGAGCACGCACCTCCGACTCACGGTAGCGGCGGTGGCCGCCCAGCGTCCGAATGGCGCTGAGCTTTCCCGCCTTGGCCCACCGGGTCACGGTCTTCGGGTCGACGCGGAACATCGACGCAACCTCTGCCGGGGTGAGCAGGGGCTCTGGTTCGTGCGTACGCGACGCCATGCGGTCACTCCTCCACAAGTACCTATAGACGTAGGCCGGGGTCCCGCCGGCCAACGCGCTACCCATAGTCCGGCTAGTCCGCGATGTCCGACATGGGCCGAACGGGTGAAGGTCCGTGGATGGACGGATGATGAATGAACGACATGTCCGCATTAAGGGCATGAAGACAGTAATTTCATAGCTTTGAATTACTGTAAGTGGCGCTACCACTGCGTACAGTCAGTTGCTCCGCTCCAGGAGCTGGATCGCCCGCCACCGCTGCACGAGCTGCTCATATGCCGCCGTGGCCGCGTCGCCGTCCTCGCGTTCCAGTCCGGCGAGCCCGGTCGCGACGAGCTCGACCGAGTCGTCGTCGCGCAGCGCGTCGTCGGGCAGCAGGGCGGTCAGGCCGCCGTAGTCCAGCTCCACCACCGAGCCGGGGTGGAACGACTCCAGCCAGCGCGCGGTCTCGCGCAGCGACTCGGTGATCGGCACGTCGCCCAGGGTCTTGCGCAGCACCCGCAGCCCCTTGTGGGCCCGCTGGCGCGCCTTTCCTATCTCGGTGCGGTAGCGCAGCACCCGGCGGGCGGGCTCCAGCACCAGGTCGCGCTCAGCCGGCGAGACCAGCACGAACCAGCGCAGCGGCACACCCCAGGTGGCGACCTGCTCGTGCATCCGGTCCTCGGCCCGCACCTGTTCTATGACGGTCTGCGCCAGGCCCACCAGCGCCGGGGGCACGAACGCGTCGGCCAGCACCTGCGGCACCCCGTCACGCGCCTGGAGCGCCGCCTCGGCCACCCGGACCCGCAGGTTCCACGGGCACACCAGCGGCACGTCGTTCTGGCCGGTGAGGCTCTGCATCACGTATGCCTCGTCGGGCAGGTCGGGCAACCGGGACCAGCCCGCGCCGAGTGCCTCCAGCACCGTGGCGCGCTGGCGGCCGGGCCCGTCGGCCACGCCCACGGCCCGTCCCTCGTCCACGTATCGACGCCAGAACCGCTCCCGTTCAGGGCCGAACGCGGTGAGCGGCTCGTACACCCTCAGATACGCGGCGAACTGTGACGGCACCTCGCGATCCTCCCACGATTAGGCTGTCAGCGGGAGCGCCACTACCGGGGCGTCTCCCAGCCTCCGGAAAGACCGGCGGCCGTGGCCTCACAAGGGCCAGCGACGTCTCCTTGGAGCCAGCAGTGGGTGTATTCACCGACGGCAGTCACGAACAGGTCGTGTTCTGCCAAGACCGCGCCAGCGGTCTCAAGGCCATCATCGGCATCTACTCGACCGCGCTCGGGCCCGCCCTGGGCGGCACGCGCTTCTACCCGTACGCCTCGGAGGAGCAGGCCCTGCACGACGTGCTGGAGCTGTCCCGCGGCATGGCGTACAAGAACGCCCTGGCCGGGCTGGACCTCGGCGGCGGCAAGGCCGTCATCTGGGGGGACCCCGACCAGCTCAAGTCCGAGAGCCTGCTGCGGGCGTACGGCCGGTTCGTGCAGTCCCTGAACGGCCGCTACTACACCGCCTGCGACGTCGGCACCTACGTGCAGGACATGGACGTGGTGGCGCGCGAGACCAGCTTCGTCACCGGCCGCAGCGTCGAGTACGGCGGCGCCGGCGACTCCTCCATCCTCACCGCCTGGGGCGTCTTCCAGGGCATGCGCGCCGCGGCCGAGCACCGCTGGGGCAGCAGCTCGCTGCGCGGCCGCCGCGTCGGCATCGCAGGCCTGGGCAAGGTCGGCAAGTACCTGACCGCCCACCTGCTGGAGGACGGCGCCGAGGTCGTGGCGACCGACGTCAGCCCGAAGGCGCTGGCCTGGGCCAAGGAGACCCACCCGCAGGTGAGCCTGGTCGCCGACGCGACCGCGCTGATCACCAGCGACATCGACGTGTACGCCCCCTGCGCCCTCGGCGGCGCCCTGGACGACGACACCGTCCCCGCGCTGCGCGCCCAGATCGTGGCCGGTGCCGCCAACAACCAGCTGGCCCACCCCGGCGTGGAGAAGCTGCTGATGGACCGCGGCATCCTGTACGCGCCCGACTACCTGGTCAACGCGGGCGGCGTGATCCAGGTCGCCGACGAGATCGACGGCTTCAACTTCGAGCGGGCCAAGCTGCGCGCCACGAAGATCTTCGACACCACCAAGCGCCTGCTGGAGCTGGCCGACAGCGAGAGCATCTCCCCGGCCACCGCCGCGGACCGCCTCGCCGAGCAGCGTATGGCCGACGTCGGCCGCCTCCGCGCCATCCGCCTCTGACAGCCGCCCGGCCCGGCCCTCCAGCCCGGCCGGCACCCCCTCGAAGATCACCCAAGTTGCCCGGCAGTCGTGGGTATGTCGCGCGTCCTTTCGCACGATTGCCGGGCACCTTTCTCGATCTTGGCAAGGCGGGCCGCACCGTCATGGACCTGGCGCGATATACTCCTTACAAGTCATAAAACGGACAGGTTCCGGTGGCTTGGCAGACACCCGGCAACCCGAGATGCCGAAGTGGCCTCCTCCCATGTACCGTATGAGCCACGAGAGATGTCTGACGTCATCGGGGCCCGCCTTCGGGTAGCCCCGTCATTCATGTGCGAGGGGGTCGGCCATGGGGCGCGGCCGAGCTAAGGCCAAGCAGACTAAGGTGGCCCGGGAGTTGAAGTACCACTCCCCGAACACCGACCTCGCCGCCTTGCAGCGTGAGCTCGCGGGAAGCGATCTCACCAGCGACAGCGGCAGCGGCAAAGCCGATGATCACGACGACGAGCCGGATCCGTACGACCCGTACGATGCCTACGCCGTCGATGATGATGACGACGATGACGATGACGGCAAGGACTGGACCTCCCGCCGCTGATCTTCCTGGCCGCACCGCCCGCTAGCGCGGGCGGTTGTTCCAGTTGAAGAAGGTCGGGATGTTCTCGAAGTGGTTCCAGGCGCAGACAGCACTGCTGTCGGCGCCTGGCGCTTCGGAGCGCTCCAGTCGTGCCGCTCGGGCCTCCTCCAGCAGGGGAACGAGATCGTCACGTACATCGCGGATCTGGGCTGTCACCAGGTCTAGTGGATCGGACATGATCGAGCACTCCCTCCAGTAAGTTGATCTTGCTGTTGCGGCAGTGCTCGGTCTGTGTCCCGTCGAACCGCCCGTGCTCGAAGTAGCGGTTGGCCGCGTGCCCGCCGCCGCAGAAGCCGAAGTACGGGCAGCTCGCCCGGCACGCCTCCACCCCCTGGACGAACTCACCGACCCACCGGGTTCCCGTGGGCTGCGCCAGCAGCGCCGACAGACCGTGCGTGAGCACGTTGCCGCTGGTGAAGTCGCCGTACCCGGGGTCGGTGAACCCGGCCAGCTCCGGTGACAGCAGCACCACGGCACCGTCCCAGCCCACGGTCGGGATCGGGTCCAGCTCGCGCGGCAGCAGGTCGTCATCGGTGCCCGCCAGCACCGCGTCCAGGTAGCGCAGGCTCCACTCCAGCTCGCGCAGGTGCAGGCGGGGGCGGGCACGCCACGCGGCGGTCAGCTCGGCCCAGAACCCCCGCACCGCGGCCGCGTCGTGCCGGTTGTCGCGGCTGTTGACGCCCTCCCGCTCCTCCACGTTGATGCCGAGGGTGTCGCAGCCCAGGTCGAGGAAGTAGTCGTACAGGCGGGCGGCCAGGCCCGGACGGGGGTCGGTGACCACGCACAGGGCCGCGAACGGCAGGCCGTGGCGGCGCAGCGCCGCCACGCCGCGCTCGATCCGGGCGTACGCGGCCCGCCCGGCCCGGTCGACCCGGTCGCCGTTGCAGTCCGGCGGCCCGTCCACGCTCACGCTCACCCGCATCCGGCGCGCGGTGAAGAACTCGCACCAGGCGTCGTCGATCAGCGTGGCATTGGTCTGGACGTGCTGCTCCACCGCGGCCGAGAACGGGGCCATCAGCGCCGCCAGGTGCTCGCGCCCGGCCGCCGTCGGCTCGCCCCCGTGCCACACCACCGAGAAGCGGTCCTGCCGTGCCCATTCATTGGCGTCGGCGGCCACCGCGCGGGCCACGGCCACGCCCATCCGCCGGTCCGCCGCGCGCAGCGGCAGGTAGCAGTAGACGCAGTCGAGATTGCACAGCGTGGTCGGCTGCATCACCACGTATGAGGGCACCCGCGAGACGCCTCGCATGCCGTTGACGGGGGGCACGCGACCATTGCAGCAAACCCGATGGAGTTTGTCTCCAGCGCGTACGTGAAAGAAGGCGCCGACCCTGTCGCGGCTGCGGCCGGGTCGGCGCCTTCTCAGTGGTTGGAATCAGTCGTCGAGCCAGTCGAGGCGGCGCCCGTCGCGGCCGCGCCGGTCGTCGTAGCCGTCGTTCTGCTGGCTGCCGTACGGGTCCTGCTGGCCGTAACCCTGCTGCTGGCCGTACCCGGGCTGCTGCTGCTGGCCGTACGGGTCGTAGCCGCCGCCCTGCTGCTGCTGGCCGCTGCCGTACGGGTCCTGCTGGCCGTAGCCCTGCTGCTGCTGGCCGTAGCCCTGCTGGCCGTACTGGTCCTGCTGGCCGTAACCGGCGCCCTGCTGCTGGCCGTACCCGGGCTGCTGCTGCTGGCCGTAGCCCTGCTGCTGCTGGGCGCCGTAGCCGCCGCCCGCGCCCGAGGTCGGGCCCGCGTAGTGGGTGGGCTCGTCGTACTGGCCCTGGCCCTGGCCGTAGCCCTGCTGGCCGTAACCGGCGCCCTGCTGCTGGCCGTATCCAGCGCCGGCCTGCTGGCCGTAGCCCTGCTGGCCGTAGCCGGCGTCGCCGTAGCCCTGCTGGCCGCCGTAACCGCTGGTCGGCGCGACGGGCGAACCGCCGCCGTAACCGCTGGTCGGCGCGACCGGGGAGCCGCCGTAGGCACCGCCCGCCGGGCTGCCGTACGCGCCGCCCTGCTGGCCATAGCCCTGCTGCTGCTGCCCGTACCCCGGCTGCTGCTGCTGGCCCCACGGGGGCTGCTGGCCCTGCTGCTGCCCCTGCTGGCCGTACTGCTGCTGGCCGCGCTGGGCCGGCGTGCCGTAGTCGCCGGGGCGGTGCATCATCGTGGCCGCGTCGGCACCGGGCCGCGCCACCATCGTCGGGTCGGCGGGACGACCGTAGGCGCCGCCACCGGCACCGGCACCCGCGTACGCACCGGCACCGGCACGGGCCGGCTGACCGGCGCCGCCGCGCGCGCCCGGACGGCCCCGCGGCTGCGGGTCGTCGTCGTCGTCGTCGTCCTCGTCGTCATCATCGTCGTCGTCGTTGTTGCGGCGCACGACCAGCAGCACGATCGCGCCGATGCCGAGCGCCACCAGCAGGCCGCCAACGATGATCATGACCCAGGTCATGCTGTCGAGGCCGCCGCCCTCGTCACTGTTGGTCGGCGCGGTCTGCTCGCCGCCCGGATCGTCCGTGGCGCCGTCGGTCGGCGAGGCCGCGTCCGTCGGCGACGGCAGGTTGGCCGCGGCCGAGGCGCTGGCCACTGCGGCCGGATTGGTCATCGAGATCTGGATGTCGGTCTTCGACTGGTTGGCGCCGACCTGGTACGACTGCGAGAACGTGTCGTACGGGTCCTTCTGCACCGCGATCACGAGCAGGCCGGGCGCGATCGGGCTGGTCGCCGAGCCGGTGAAGGTGAACGTGCCCGCGCTGCCGGTGGTCTTCGACGGCAGGTCCTTGCCGTTGCCGTCGGACAGGATGACGATCGCGTTACCGATCGCCTTACCGGTCAGGATGTCGACGACCTTGCCGGACACCTTCGCGACCGTCTCGGCCTGCGGCTGGCCCTGCTCGACCGTCAGCGGGTAGGTCCCGAGCTGCGTCTCGGCGCCGCCGGTCATGACCTTGATCAGGACGTTGACGTTGCCCGCCTGGGAGCCCTTGATCTTCGCGGTCATGTTGCCGGTGTCGCCACCAGCGGTGATCGTCTTGGTGACCGCACACCCGGTCTGGCACGTCGCCGCGCCGCCGCTGGTGGTGATGCCGATGGTCAACGTCACATCGGAGGCGTCCGGGTTCTTGATCTTGAAAGTCAGCGTCGTCGTCGCGCCGACGTCGATCGTGCCGTCACTGAGGCTCGCACTGTCCAACTGTGGTGCGGCACTTGCCGGGGCGGCGACGCCCACGAGAGTGCCGAGCGACACCAGCGCTACCACTCCGACGCGCGCCAACCAGGACCGTCGCTGGGTAGTCACGGCCACCGCCTTCCAGGCTCCTCAATGTCCGCAGCAGTGGGGGTTGGGGGGCTGCGGGAATACACCGCTCGCAACTATGCCTTGCGAAGTAAGGGTTGCGCGACCCAGGGCCGCCACAAAGCGAACTGACGTCACGTTGTATCGTCCGTTTATGTCCCCCTCGTCGGAAAAGTCCTCGGCCGTGGCCGAGGCCCTGGAGAGCCTGGCCAACGGCGTAGTGCCGGACCGTTTGACGCTTCGCGATGCGGTCAGGGCACTCCTGGCCCAACTTGCGACGTCGGCTCCTGGCCGTTCGGTGGAGGTGCGGGTTCCTCCATACGGCGCGATTCAGTGCGTCGACGGGCCGAGGCACACCCGCGGCACGCCGCCGAACCTGGTCGAGACCGATCCGGTCACATTCCTGCAACTCGCGGCCGGGCGTGTGGAATGGGACACCGCGGTCGCCGACGGGCGGATCCGGGCCAGCGGCATCCGGTCCGACATCTCCCCGCTGTTCCCCATCCGGTGATCCTGTCACTCGGGCAACACCTGTTATTCAGTCATGCTGTCCACGGACTGGCCGCCGATCCGGCGACCCGGCCGAGTCACGTACACTGAGCTGCGGCGGTGAACGCCGCCCGACGCCGACTCACTCCATCGAACGCCGGCTCATTCTGCCGGGCGTGACAGCTACTGAAGCGACAAGCGCAAGGAGCAGCACGGTGCCCCGAGGCGACGGCCGGTTGAGCCACGAACTCGACCCCCACCGGCCAGGCCCGCAAGACGCCTGCGGCGTCTTCGGTGTCTGGGCCCCCGGTGAAGAGGTTGCCAAGCTCACCTACTTCGGCCTGTACGCACTGCAGCACCGCGGCCAGGAGGCGGCGGGCATCGCGGTCAGCGACGGATCCGGCGTGGTGGTCTACAAGGACATCGGCCTGGTCGCCCAGGTCTTCGACGAGCCGACCCTGGCCAGCCTGCGCGGCCACCTGGCGATCGGACACGCCCGCTACTCGACCACCGGCGACTCGACCTGGGAGAACTCCCAGCCGACGCTCCAGTCGACCACCGCGGGCACCACGATCGCGCTCGCGCACAACGGCAACCTGGTCAACACCGCCGACCTGGCCCGCCGCGCCGCCGAGCTCGGCATGGACAGCCGCGGTTCGACCAACGACACCGGCCTGGTGACCATGCTCCTGGCCGGGCGCCCCGACCTGTCGGTCGAGGCCGCCGCGCTGGAGGTGCTGCCGACCGTCGAGGGCGCGTTCAGCTTCGTCTTCATGGACGAGAACACGCTGTACGCGGCCCGCGACCCGCACGGCGTGCGCCCCCTGATGCTCGGCCGCCTGGAGCGCGGCTGGGTCATCGCGAGCGAGCAGGCCGCGCTGGACATCTGCGGCGCCTCGGTGGTCCGGGAGGTCGAGCCGGGCGAGCTCATCGCCATCGACGAGTACGGGCTGCGCTCCTCGCGCTTCGCCGCGCCCGACCCCAAGGGCTGCCTGTTCGAGTACGTGTACCTGGCCCGCCCGGACGCGACCATCTCCGGCCGCAACGTCTACTCGACCCGGGTCGAGATCGGCCGCCGCCTCGCCGCCGAGCACCCGGTCGAGGCCGACCTGGTCATCCCGGTGCCCGAGTCGGGCACCCCGGCCGCGATCGGCTACGCCGAGGCCTCCGGCATCCCGTACGGCCAGGGCCTCATGAAGAACGCCTACGTCGGCCGGACCTTCATCCAGCCGTCGCAGACGATCCGGCAGCTGGGCATCCGGCTCAAGCTGAACCCGCTGCGCGACAACGTGCGGGGCAAGCGCCTCGTCGTCGTCGACGACTCCATCGTGCGCGGCAACACGCAGCGCGCCATCGTGCGCATGCTGCGTGAGGCCGGGGCGCTGGAGGTCCACGTACGCATCTCCTCCCCGCCGGTCAAGTGGCCGTGCTTCTACGGCATCGACTTCGCCACCGGCGCCGAACTGCTCGCGAACGGCATGGACATGGAGGGCATCCGCCGCTCCATCGGTGCCGACTCGCTGGGCTACGTGTCGCTTGAGAGCCTCATCGCAGCGTCCGAGCAGCCGAAGAACCGGTTGTGCCGGGCCTGCTTCGACGGCGAGTACCCGATCGCGCTGCCCGCGAGCAACCTGATCGGCAAGCATGTGCTCGAAGGGGTCGGCCGCCGCGTCGGCACCGACGAGCGCGTGGACCAGGCCCAGGTTCCGGCGGCGACGCCGTCGACGGAACTCAGCCGGTCCCAGTGACACCCGGCCGGGGCGGACCGGCCGATCGACACGGCTGCCGCGCGCGCTGACGCGCGCGGTGCCGCGGGCAACAAAGGGGAGAGAAGACCGTGACGCACGTGACCGAGCGCCCCGTCTCCGGGCCGGGCTCCGACGGGGACCGTCAGCTGTGGACGGCAGCCAGCAGCAGCAACCGCCGACGCACGGGCTCGTCGTACGCCGACGCAGGCGTATCGATCGACGCCGGTGACCGGGCGGTGGAGCTGCTCAAGGACAAGGTGCAGCGCACCCACCGGCCCGAGGTGCTCGGCGGTCTCGGCGGCTTCTCCGGCCTGTTCAAGCTGGACACCTCGAAGTACCGCAACCCGGTGCTCGCCTCCTCGACCGACGGCGTCGGCACCAAGCTCGCGATCGCGCAGCAGATGAACATCCACGACACGGTCGGCATCGACCTGGTCGCGATGGTCGTCGACGACCTGGTCGCGTGCGGTGCGGAGCCGCTGTTCCTGCTCGACTACATCGCCTGCGGCGAGGTCGTGCCGGACCGGATCGCGGAGATCGGCGCCGGTATCGCCGACGGCTGCCGCTACGCGGGCTGCGCGCTGCTGGGCGGCGAGACCGCCGAGCACCCCGGCCTGATGCGCCCGGACGAGTACGACCTGTCGGCCAACGGCGTCGGCGTCGTCGAGGAGGACCAGATCCTCGGCCCCGACCGGGTCCAGCTCGGCGACGTGGTGATCGCGATGCGCTCCTCCGGCCTGCACTCCAACGGGTACTCGCTGGTCCGCCACGTGCTGCTCGGCCAGGCCCGGCTCAAGCTCGACAGCGTCATCGAGGACCTGGGCGACCAGCGCACCCTCGGCGAGGAGCTGCTCACCCCCACCAAGATCTACGCCAAGGACTGCCTGAACCTGATCGCCGAGTGCGACGTGCGCGCCCTGGCCCACGTCACCGGCGGCGGCATCCCCGGCAACCTCAACCGGGTGCTGCCGAAGAACATGGACGCGACGGTCGACCGGGCCTCCTGGGCCCCGCAGCCGATCTTCGACCTGATCCAGCGCAAGGGCCGGATCGACGGCCACGACATGGAGTCGACGTTCAACATGGGCGTCGGCATGTTCGCGGTCGTCTCGCCCGAGGACGCCGACCGCGCGATGGCGCTGCTCACCGGCCGCGGCATCGAGTGCTGGCAGGTCGGCGACGTCATCGAGGGCTCCGGCGTGGTCCAGATGCACGGCGCGTACACCCGCGGGTAGTTCGCTGCGAAACGGCCCCCGCCCGCGTCTGCGGGCGGGGGCCGTTCGCTGTCACCGCCAGGTGGTGATGGCGGTGCGGAGGGAGGCGGGGTCGAGGCCGTGCCAGCGGGCGTGGTCGGCCGGGGTGCCGTACGCGTGCAGGTCGCGGCGGCCGACGCCGAGGCTGAGCAGCCGGTGCGGCCGGTCGGCCAGCGCCTGCCCGACCACGTGCGCCGAGGTTCCCGCCAGGTACGGCTCGACCAGCACCACCTCGCCGGTGGCGGCCAGCGCCCGCAGGCCGATCACGTCGAACGGGCGGACGGTGTGCGTGTACGCCACCGTCACGTCCAGCCCCGCCGTGGCGGCGAGCACCGGCGCCAGCATCGGCCCGACCGCCACGACCAGCGGGCCGCCGCCGTGGCGCACGGGCCGCAACAGGTCCGCCTCGGCATACGCGATGTCGTTGACCTGTGTGGACAGCCGCAGGTAGACCGGGTCGTCGGTGGCGGCCGCGGCCCGCAGCAGCGGGCCGACCTCGCCGGGATGGCCCGGCACCCGCACGGTCCAGCCCGGCAGCGTGTCGATCAGCGGCACGTCCATCGGCGACATGTGCGTGTAGCCCATCGCCGACCCGTCGTAGGATGCGCCGACGCTGACCAGCACCGCCCCGACGCCCTGGTGCACCAGGTCGAGCTTGATCTGCTCGTACGCCCGGTCGATCACGAAGGTGGCGTAGCTGTGCGCGACCGGCCGCAGCCCGGTCAGGGCCAGCCCGCCCGCCACCCCGATCATGAGCTGCTCGCGGATGCCGACGTTCAGCACCCGGTCGGGGTGCTCCCGCCGGGCCGGCTCGAAGGCGTCGGCCGAGATGTCGGCCAGCACCAGCGCGGTGCGCGGGTCGGTGTCCAGCAGGTCGGCCATGGTGTCGGCGAACGCCTGGCGCATGTCAGCTCCCCTTCTTCTCGACCCGGGCGACGACCACGTGCGGCCGGCCGGGGCGCGCGGCGCGCAGCCCCGCGTGGACGGCGTCGTGGTCGCGGCCGGGCACGGTCACGGCCGACCAGCCGTGCACCTCGAACCGGGCGGCGATGCCGCCGGGCCAGCCCAGCGTGGCGGAGTCGTTGTCGATCACGATGGCGGTGACCGCGTCCAGGCCGGTCGTCCCGGCGTACGCGATGGCCTCGTGGTTGCTGCCCTCGTCGAGTTCGGCGTCGCCGAGCAGGACGTACACCCTGGGCGCCAGGCGGCCCTGGGCGCGCAGGCCGAGCGCGGTCCCGATGCCGAGTCCCAGGCCGTGGCCGAGCGAGCCGGAGCTGATCTCGACCCCGGGCACGCGCAGCCGGTCGGGGTGGTGCCCGAGCGGGCTGTCGGGCCCGGCCAGGTCGTCGAGCCACTCGTGCGGCAGGAACCCTTTCGCCGCCAGTACGGCGTAGTATGCGGCCGGGCCGTGGCCTTTGGAGAGCAGGAAGCGGTCCCGGTCGGGGTCGTCCAGGCGCTCCGGATCGATCCGCAGCACCCGGTCGTAGAGCACCCAGATCACGTCCAGGGTCGAGAACGCGCTCGGCGCGTGCTTCTCATCCCCCGTCAGCCGCTTGAGCAGCGGCTCCACCTCGATGACAGCCATACGAGTAGCGTGCAAGTTAAAGTTCACTTGAACTCAAGGCGGTACGGGGTGCCTTCTACTGTGATGCTGACCATCGGCGAGCTGTCCGCCCGCAGCGGCGTCGCCCCCTCCGCGCTGCGGTTCTACGAGCAGCGCGGCCTGATCCACTCCGTGCGTACCGGCGGCAACCAGCGCCGGTACGAGCGCAGCGAGCTGCGCCGGGTCTCGTTCATCCGTATCGCCCAGCAGGTGGGCGTCTCGCTGGAGCGCATCGGCACGGCCCTGGCCGACCTGCCCGAGGGCCGCGCCCCGACCAAGGCCGACTGGGCCCGGCTGTCGGCGCACTGGCGGGCCGACCTGGACGAGAAGATCGCCATGCTGGAACGGCTCCGGGACACCCTCGACGGCTGCATCGGCTGCGGCTGCCTGTCGCTGCAGAGCTGCCGACTGCACAATCCTGGCGACGTGCGCGCCGCCGAGGGCCCCGGACCACGCAACCTGCTCAGCTGAAGGTCGCGGTCATCTCGTACCGGCCGTACTCCTGGTCGCCGACGCGGACGTACACCCGGCTGTAGCCCAGGCTCTCCCGCACCTGGTCCAGCGACCAGCCCGACGGGATGCTGACCTGCATGAACAGGGTGTACGCACCAGGCGACAGCAGCCCCGCGTCGCACAGCATCCAGTTGTCCCGCTGCTCGCAGCCCTGGTGGTCGATGACGAACCCGTCCGGCAGTGACACCAGGACGCGGATCGGCTTGTCGGTCTCCGGAACGGACGGCATCTCCAGGCGGACGGTCAGGTCGGCCTTGCGGCGGGAACCCGCCGCAGCGCCGAAGCCCAGCGGCGACACCTTCACCTCGACAGCCGCGGTGGCCCGGTCGAAGGCGAAGGTCGGCGAGCCGCCGGTCTGTGCGAACGCCGTGCCGTTCCAGCCGTACACGCGCCACTGGCTGAGGCCGATCGGGCCCCCGCTGGTGTCGGTGTAGGTCGTCTCGTAGTCGCCGACCAGCACCCGCACCTCGCCGGGCTTCGACGAGTCCACCTGGGTCACGCTCGCCAGGTGCTCGCCGTGGCCCTCGCCCGACTCGACCTGCGCCACCACGCCCAGCGTGGTCCAGCCGCCGGAGGGGGTGCGGCGCAGGCCCAGCACCTGGCCCAGCCCTCCCTCGCCCGGTCGGCACGAGATCAGCACGGCCGCCTCGGCCGTGCCGTCGCCGTCGAGGTCGACCCCGGTCACGTCCTTGATCTCGGTGATCGCGCCGGCCTTGCCGCCGTGGAACTTCGTCGGGCCGCTGGGGCAGTCCTGCGCGCCGACCTTGCGCACCGGCAGGTCGATCGTCGCCTCGGCCAGCGCGTGCGCGTCGAGCCGGACCGTCGTCGGGGCGTGGCTGGAGCTGGAGCTGGGGCTCGGGTCGTCCGGGCTGGGGAAGACCGGCACGGCGGTCGAGCTGGCCGCGGGCTGCGGGTCGCGCTGCGGCGTGCCGGTCAGCGAGGCGTACGCCGCACCGCCGATCAGCGTCGCGGTGACCACGCTCGCCGCCACCGCGGCGGTGCGCACGCGCTTGCGGTGCCGCACCGTCTGGTGCGCCGCGACCACGCCCTGGGGCTTGATCAGCGGGGTCGTGTCGGCGCGGTAGTCCGCCGCGGCCGCGAAGAGGAGGTCGTCGTGCTCGAAGTCAGACATTCTCGGGCTCCTTCCGGGCCTCGGCGAGCTGGGCGGCGAGCGTGGTGCGGCCGCGGTGGAGCCAGGACTTGACCGTGCCCTCGGCGACCCCTTCCTGCTCGGCGATCTCGCTGATGGTGAGCTGGGCGATGTAGAACAGCACGCAGGCGCGGCGCTGCGTCGCCGGCAGCGTCGCCAGGGCGCGGGTCAGCGCGACGCGGTCCGGATTGGGCTCGGCCACGTGCTCCTCGCGCTGGCGCAGCAGGAAGTTCAGCGCCGTACGGCGCCGCCGCCAGCCGCTGGTGGCGAGATTCCACGCGACGCGGCGCACCCAGGCGGGCGGATCGGCGTAGACCGCGATGCTGTCCCAGCGCGCGAGCGCGCGGCAGAACGCCTCCTGCACCATGTCCTGCGCCTCGGCCAGGTTGCCGACATAAGCGTTGAGCTGCAACGTAAGGCTGTGGAAGTGGGCCGCGTAGCACTCCTCGAACGCGGCGTCGCCCGCCGGTCCCGTGCTGCGGCGATCAGATGCCATGAGGTGTCTCCCCGTTGCGAACCGGGCTCAGTCTGCCCGTCGCGACATCACGCCCGGCCCCGGGGGAAGGTTGCGGGTCATTTTCCGCATCTGTTGTACCGACAGGGTTCCATCCATATTGATGGGGTCCACGCGTGCGGTCTGCCCGTACCGTGGCGGGGGTGACCGATATCGAGGTGGAGCATCCACCCCTCCCGCGGCGTTATGCCAAGCGCAAGGCGATCGCGGGCGGCCTGCTCGTGGTGCTCGCGCTGACCGGCGCGGGTGCCGTCGCGGCCAGCTTCTTCTACGACTCGGTGCCCGTGCCGCACCTGGAGGACTTCCGGCCGGGCTACCCGCAGGCGGCGGTGGGCCGGATGGAGGACCAGGTGCGCTGGGCGTTCGTGGCCGCGGTCGACGAGGAGTTCTACGCGCAGCGTTCGCCGCTGCACGCCTCGCCGATCACCCTCGGCTGCGTCGCCGCGCTCACGCAGGACCGCTCGCTGGACGGCGACGGCAGCTGGCGCGGGCGGGTGATGGCCGACAAGCTGGAAGCCCGCAACTCCCGCGACGAGGTGCTGGGCTGCTACCTGAACACGGCCGAGTTCGCGACCGGCGTCGTCGGCGTGGAGGCGGCGGCGATCGCCTTCACCGGCCACGACGCCGCGCAGCTGACCACGGGTGAGGCGGTGCTGCTGGCGGGCCGGCTGGCGCCGTTCGGCGCACCGCCGCACAGCGAGCAGGAGGCGGCCGCCCGCAAGGGCGAGATCGTCACCACGATGGTGCGGCAGCGCTGGCTCGACCCGTCCGAGGCGGCCCAGCTCGGCGTCATGATCGCCACCAGCGACCGGCCTGACTGAACGGAACGGGCCACCCGGGTGGGGTCGTGCGTACAACCCCACCCGGGTGGCCCGCTGTCGAACGGGTCCGGCGGCTCAGCGGCCGTCGGTGTCCTGCTCCGCCGCTTCAGCGGAGGCCGACTCGGGTGCCGCCTCGGCCGCCGGGACGGCGTCGGCGTCGATCGCGCCGAGCTCGGCCGACATGACCTCGACGGTCTCGATCGCCACGGCGGCGGGCGCCGTGAACGCCTCGGGCTGCTCCGTCGCGCCGCCGAACAGCTTCGGCAGCGTGCCGGAGAACGCCGCGCGCAGCTCGGCCAGCGGGATCGAGAACCGGCCCGTGTGGGCGTCGGCGGCGATCACGGTCAGATCGGCGCCCTCGGCCTCGACCTCACCCAGCGCGGTCACCGGCAGCTCGTGCTCGGCGGCCAGCGCCTCGAACGCCTCCCGGTGCCCGGCGGGCACGGCCACCAGCACGCGGCCCGCCGACTCGCTGAACAGCGCCGTGAACGCCTCGATCTGCTCGGGCAGCTGCACGGTGGCGCCGAAGCCCCTGCGCAGGGTCGACTCGACCAGCGCCTGGGCCAGACCGCCGTCGGACAGGTCGTGCGCGGACCGGACCAGGCCGGTCTGCGCCGCGTGCCCCATGAACGCCCCGATCGCCTGCTCGCGGACCAGGTCCACCTTCGGCGGGCGGCCGCCCAGGTGCCGGTGGGTGACCCAGGCCCACTCGGAGCCGGACAGCTCCAGGCGGGTGTCGCCGATCAGGAACAGCAGGTCGCCTGCGTGGCTGAAGCCCATCGGGATGCGCCGCGCGACGTCGTCGAGCACGCCGAGCACGCCCACCACCGGGGTCGGGTGGATCGCCACCGCGCCGGTCTGGTTGTAGAAACTGACGTTGCCGCCGGTCACCGGGATGCCCAGCTCCTGGCAGCCGTCGGCGATGCCGCGCACGGCCTCGGCGAACTGCCACATGACCGCCGGGTCCTCCGGCGAGCCGAAGTTGAGGCAGTCGGTGACGGCGACCGGCTCGGCGCCGGTGACGACCACGTTGCGGTACGCCTCGGCCAGCGCCAGCTTCGCGCCCTCGTACGGGTCGAGGCGGGCGAAGCGGGAGTTGCAGTCGACCGACAGGGCCACGCCCAGGCCGGTCTCCTCGTCGAGGCGGACGATGCCGGAGTCCTCCGGCTGGGCCAGCACGGTGTTGCCGAGCACGTAGCGGTCGTACTGCTCGGTGATCCAGGACCGGTCGCACAGGTTCGGCGAGGCGGCCATGCGCAGCACCGTCTCGCGCAGCTCGTCGTCGTGGTGCGGGCGCGGCAGGGTCTCGGCCCGGTCGGCCTGGAGCAGGATCAGATCGGCGGGCTCGCGCAGCGGCCGGGCGTACACCGGGCCGTCGTCGGCGAGGCTGCCCGGCGGCACGTCCACCACGGTCTCGCCGTGCCAGGTGATGCGCACGCGGCCGCTGTCGGTTACCACGCCGATCGGGGTGGCCAGGACGCCCCACAGCTGGGCGATGCCCAGCACCGCGTCGAGCTTGGCCGGCTCGACGATGAACAGCATCCGCTCCTGCGACTCGCTGGCGAGGATCTCGTGCGGCTCCATCGAAGCCTCACGCAGGTGCACCTTCTCCAGCTGCACGTCCATACCGGTGCCCGCCGCGGCGGCGGTCTCGGTCAGGGCGCAGGTCAGGCCCGCGCCGCCGAGGTCCTGCACGCCGACGATCAGCCCGGCCTGGTACAGCTCCAGGCACGACTCGATCAGCAGCTTCTCGGTGAACGGGTCGCCGACCTGGACGGCGGGCCGCCGCGCCTGCGACGCCTCGTCGAAGGTCGCGCTGGCCAGCACCGACACGCCGCCGATGCCGTCGCGGCCGGTCTTGGCGCCCATCAGCACCACGATGTTGCCGGGGCCGTCGGCCTCCTTGCGCTGGAGTCCGTCGACCGGCAGCACACCCAGGCTCAGCGCGTTGACCAGCGGGTTGCCCTGGTAGCACTCGTCGAAGACGACCTCGCCGCCGATGTTCGGCAGGCCCAGGCAGTTGCCGTAGCCGCCGACGCCGCCGACGACGCCGGGCAGCACCCGCTGGGTGTCCGGGTGGTCCGCGGCGCCGAAGCGCAGCGAGTCCATCACCAGGATCGGGCGGGCGCCCATGGCGAGGATGTCGCGGACGATGCCGCCGACCCCGGTCGCCGCGCCCTGGTACGGCTCGACGAAGGACGGGTGGTTGTGCGACTCGACCTTGAAGGTCACCGCGATGCGGTCGTTGATCGCGATCACGCCCGCGTTCTCGCCGATGCCGGCCAGCAGCCGGTCGGACGGCGGGGCCTTCTCGCCGAACTGCCGCAGGTGCACCTTGCTCGACTTGTAGGAGCAGTGCTCGCTCCACATGATCGAGTACATGGCGAGCTCGGACTGGGTCGGGCGGCGGCCCAGGATCTGCCTGATCCGCAGGTACTCGTCGTCCTTGAGGCCCAGCTCCAGGTAGGGCTGCAACTCGTCGGGCGTCACCTCGGCGAGGCGCACCGAGTCGACGGCGGCGACGGACTGTTCGAGCATCTCGGTCATGCGGGCACCCCCACGCCGGCCAGGTGCTTGAGCACCGAGGAGAAGAATCCGAGACCGTCCAGCGACGGACCGGTCAGCGCTTCCACAGCGTGCTCCGGATGGGGCATGATGCCCAGCACGTTGCCGGCCGCGTTGCGGACTGCCGCGATGTCGCGGCTCGAACCGTTCGGATTGCCGCGGATGTAGCGCGCGACGATCTGGCCGTTGGCCTCCAGCTCGTCCAGCGTGCGCTGGTCGGCGACGTAGCAGCCCTCACCGTTCTTCACCGGGATCAGGATCTCCTGGCCCGCGTTGAAGTGGTTGGTCCAGGCGGTGTCGCCGTTCTCGATCCGCAGCCACTGGTCGCGGTTGCGGAAGTGCAGGTGCTGGTTGCGGGTCAGGGCGCCCGGCAGCAGGTGGGCCTCGCACAGGATCTGGAAGCCGTTGCAGATGCCCATGACCGGCATGCCGTCCCGGGCGGCCGCGGAGATCGTCTCCATCACCGGGGCGAACCGGGCGATGGCGCCGCAGCGCAGGTAGTCACCGTAGGAGAAGCCGCCCGGCAGGACCACGGCGTCGACGCCGTGCAGGTCCGGGTCGGCGTGCCAGAGCCGAACCACCTCGGCACCGGCGATGCGTGCGGCCCGAGCCGCGTCCCCGTCGTCCAGCGAGCCGGGGAAGGTCACTACACCGATCTTCATACCGCTTCGACAACCCTGATCTCGTAGTCCTCGATCACCGGGTTGGCCAGCAGCTTGTCCGCGATCTCGCGGGCGCGCTCCAGGTCCACCTCACCGGCGAAGTCAATCTCCACACGCCGACCGATCCGCACCGAGGCGACGTCGTTGACGCCGAGTCGGGGCAGCGCGTTCGCGACGGCCTGCCCCTGCGGGTCGAGGATCTCGGGCTTAAGCATGACGTCAACCACGACGCGAGCCACGGGGAAACTCCTGACTATCTTCTATGTCTGCCTGTCCGCCACGGGCAAGCTCAGATTACCGGGCGTCAGATCCCCGACGAATTCCGGGCACCCGCAATGACCTCACGTTTTCACTCACGTCACAGGGCTGAGACCAAGGTCACCACGGCCAGGACGCCGCAGACGGCGGCCCCGACGTAACGGATGACGGCGAGCTTCACCCGTTTCAGCAACCATCGACCGAGCAGCACCGCCAGACCCGAGACGGCCGCGAGCCCCGCCCAGCCGCCGAGGAACGTCGGCAGCGCGGGATTACCCCGCGCCACCAGGCCCGCGATCAGGAACTGGGACAGATCGCCCCACTCTGCTGTGAACAGCACCAGGAAGCTCGCCACCGCCGCCCGCCAGCCCCGCTTGGGCTCGACGACCTTCGCGCCGAACTCCGCCTCCTGCTCCCGCTCCTCCGCGTCGGCGTTGCGGGCGCCGCGCGCCAGCACCACCGCCCCGATCAGGAACAGCGCGGCCGCGACGAACTGCACCGGCCGGTGCGGCAGCTTCGTGAGCAGGGCCCCGGCCAGCACCGCGATCACGCACTGCACCCCGAATGCGGCGACCACGCCCAGCCACGTCGGCAGCGGCGGGTAGCGGGTGCTCAGCACCAGCGTCGCCACGAACGTCTTGTCCGGCAGTTCCACCGGAAAGATGGCCACGAATGCCACTAACAGGGCGGTAGCGAACTCCACCAGCCGATCTTCTCAGCCGAGCGGGTGGTCGCGTGGGTGGACCGCGCTCGATACGGTCGGCGCCATGAACTACCCGCCGCCCGCGCCCGACCCGTACCAGCCGTACGCCCTGCCGCCGGTGTCCCCGATGCCGATGGGCTACACCGGCCCGCCGCAGTCCGACAAGAGCAAGGTCACCGCCGGCCTGCTCCAGCTGCTGCCCGGCTTCCTGCTCGGCCTGGGCGGCATCGGCCGCCTCTACGCCGGGCACACCGCGCTGGGCGTGACGCAGCTGGTCGCCACGCTGATCGGGTGGATCTCGCTCTGGTGCGCGTTCGTGCTGTTCGTGCCGGTCGCCATCTTCACGGGGGTATGGCTCTGGTTCGTCATCGACGGCATCGTGCTGATGTCCGGCAACCCCGTGGACGGCCAGGGCCGCCCGCTTCGCGCCTGAGCGCCCCTACAGGCCCGGCACAGCAGCACCGGGCCTGTAGGAGACAGCCGCGTCAGAGAATCGCGCCCGGCGTGTACGCCGCCGCGGCCGGGTGCTGCGCCGCGATCTTCTCCACCTGCGCCACCACGGCCGCGACCTGTGCAGACGAGGCCCCCACGAACGCCGACCGGTCCGCGACCAGCGCGTCGATCTCGGCCCGGGACAGCCCCAGCCGCGCATCCGCCGCCAGCCGGTCGAACAGGTCGTTGTCGGCCTGGCCCCGCTCGCGCATGGCCAGCGCCACCCCCACCGCGTGCTCCTTGATCGCCTCGTGCGCCGTCTCCCGCCCGACGCCCTTCTTCACGGCTCCCACCAGCACCTTCGTGGTGGCCAGGAACGGCAGGTAGCGGTCCAGCTCCCGGTTGATCACCGCCGGGTACGCGCCGAACTCGTCGAGCACGGTCAGGAACGTCTGGAACAGGCCGTCCAGGGCGAAGAACGCGTCCGGCAGGGCCACCCGGCGCACCACCGAGCAGGAGACGTCACCCTCGTTCCACTGGTCGCCGGCCAGCTCGCCGACCATGTGCACGTACCCCCGGACGATCACGGCCAGGCCGTTGATCCGCTCGCTGGAGCGCGTGTTCATCTTGTGCGGCATCGCCGACGAGCCGACCTGGCCCGGTTTGAAGCCCTCGGTGGCCAGCTCCTGCCCGACCATCAGCCGGATCGTCGTCGCGAAGCTCGACGGCGCCGCCGCGGCCTGTGCGAGCGCGCTCAGCACGTCGAAGTCGAGCGACCGCGGGTACACCTGCCCCACGCTGTCCAGCACCCGCTGGAACCCCAGATGCCCGGCCACCCGCCGCTCCAGCTCCGCGACCTTCTCCGCATCCCCGTCGAACAGGTCGAGCTGGTCAGCCGCCGTGCCGACCGGACCCTTGATGCCGCGCAGCGGATAGCGGGCGATCAGCTCCTCAATCCGCTCGTACGCGATGAGCAGCTCCTGCGCCGCCGAGGCGAACCGCTTGCCCATCGTCGTCGCCTGCGCCGGGACGTTGTGCGACCGCCCGGTCATGATCAGCGCGTCGTACTCGCTCGCCCGGGCGGCCAGCCGCGTCAGGGACGACACCATCCGATCGCGGATCAGCAGCAGCGAGTCGCGGATCTGCAACTGCTCGACGTTCTCGGTCAGGTCGCGCGAGGTCATGCCCTTGTGGATCTGCTCATGCCCGGCCAGCTCGCTGAACTCCTCGATGCGGGCCTTCACGTCGTGGCGGGTCACCCGCTCGCGGGCGGCGATGGAGTCCAGGTCGACGGTGTCCAGGACCCGCTCGTACGCCTCGATCACGCCGTCGGGCAGCGCGATGCCGAGGTCGCGCTGGGCACGCAGCACCGCGACCCACAGGCGCCGCTCGGCGCGCACCTTCTCCTCGGGCGACCACAGCGAGACCAGCTCAGCCGAGGCGTATCGGGCGGCAAGAACGTTAGGCACCTGCGATTTCGTCACGTACCTCATTCTCGCACGCACCCAAGATCCGCCAAGTTGCCGGGCGATCGGGCCAATGACGGCCAAGATACGCCCGATTGCCCGGCAACTTGCGCGATCTTGAAAGCCGCCCGGGGCGGGCGGGGCTCAGCGTTCCAGGACGGCGACGACGCCCTGGCCGCCGGCGGCGCAGATGAGATAGGGCGCGGCCGCGGCCGCATCGTGGCCACCGCAGCCAAGCTGCTCGCCCAGCGCGGCCGCGGCCGCGCCCTCATCTCCATCTGCGCCGCCGGCGGCCAGGGCGTCGTCGCCGTCCTGGAACGCTGACGCCCCGCCCCGCCCCGGGCGGGCTTTCAAGATCGCGCAAGTTGCCGGGCAATCGGGCGTATCTTGGGCCGTCATTGGCCCGATCGCCCGGCAACTTGGCGGATCTTGGGTGCGTGCGAGAATGAGGTACGTGACGAAATCGCAGGTGCCTAACGTTCTTGCCGCCCGATACGCCTCGGCTGAGCTGGTCTCGCTGTGGTCGCCCGAGGAGAAGGTGCGCGCCGAGCGGCGCCTGTGGGTCGCGGTGCTGCGTGCCCAGCGCGACCTCGGCATCGCGCTGCCCGACGGCGTGATCGAGGCGTACGAGCGGGTCCTGGACACCGTCGACCTGGACTCCATCGCCGCCCGCGAGCGGGTGACCCGCCACGACGTGAAGGCCCGCATCGAGGAGTTCAGCGAGCTGGCCGGGCATGAGCAGATCCACAAGGGCATGACCTCGCGCGACCTGACCGAGAACGTCGAGCAGTTGCAGATCCGCGACTCGCTGCTGCTGATCCGCGATCGGATGGTGTCGTCCCTGACGCGGCTGGCCGCCCGGGCGAGCGAGTACGACGCGCTGATCATGACCGGGCGGTCGCACAACGTCCCGGCGCAGGCGACGACGATGGGCAAGCGGTTCGCCTCGGCGGCGCAGGAGCTGCTCATCGCGTACGAGCGGATTGAGGAGCTGATCGCCCGCTATCCGCTGCGCGGCATCAAGGGTCCGGTCGGCACGGCGGCTGACCAGCTCGACCTGTTCGACGGGGATGCGGAGAAGGTCGCGGAGCTGGAGCGGCGGGTGGCCGGGCATCTGGGGTTCCAGCGGGTGCTGGACAGCGTGGGGCAGGTGTACCCGCGGTCGCTCGACTTCGACGTGCTGAGCGCGCTCGCACAGGCCGCGGCGGCGCCGTCGAGCTTCGCGACGACGATCCGGCTGATGGTCGGGCAGGAGCTGGCCACCGAGGGCTTCAAACCGGGCCAGGTCGGCTCGTCGGCGATGCCGCACAAGATGAACACGCGCTCCAGCGAGCGGATCAACGGCCTGGCCGTGATCGTCCGGGGGTACGTGCACATGGTCGGCGAGCTGGCCGGCGACCAGTGGAACGAGGGTGACGTCTCCTGCTCGGTGGTGCGCCGGGTGGCCCTGCCGGACGCGTTCTTCGCCCTGGACGGCCTGTTCCAGACGTTCCTGACCGTGCTCGACGAGTTCGGCGCGTACCCGGCGGTGATCAACCGGGAGCTGGACCGCTACCTGCCGTTCCTGGCCACCACGAAGGTGCTGGTGGGAGCCGTGAAGAAGGGCGTCGGGCGGGAGACGGCGCACGAGGCGATCAAGGAGCACGCGGTGGGGGTGGCGCTGGCCATGCGCGAGCGGGGCCAGGCCGACAACGACCTGTTCGACCGGCTGGCGGCGGATGCGCGGCTGGGGCTGTCCCGGGCCGAGATCGACGCGCTGGTCGCGGACCGGTCGGCGTTCGTGGGGGCCTCGTCTGCACAGGTCGCGGCCGTGGTGGCGCAGGTGGAGAAGATCGCGGCGCAGCACCCGGCCGCGGCGGCGTACACGCCGGGCGCGATTCTCTGACGCGGCTGTCTCCTACAGGCCCGGTGCTGCTGTGCCGGGCCTGTAGGGGCGCTCAGGCGCGAAGCGGGCGGCCCTGGCCGTCCACGGGGTTGCCGGACATCAGCACGATGCCGTCGATGACGAACCAGAGCCATACCCCCGTGAAGATGGCGACCGGCACGAACAGCACGAACGCGCACCAGAGCGAGATCCACCCGATCAGCGTGGCGACCAGCTGCGTCACGCCCAGCGCGGTGTGCCCGGCGTAGAGGCGGCCGATGCCGCCCAGGCCGAGCAGGAAGCCGGGCAGCAGCTGGAGCAGGCCGGCGGTGACCTTGCTCTTGTCGGACTGCGGCGGGCCGGTGTAGCCCATCGGCATCGGGGACACCGGCGGCAGGGCGTACGGCTGGTACGGGTCGGGCGCGGGCGGCGGGTAGTTCATGGCGCCGACCGTATCGAGCGCGGTCCACCCACGCGACCACCCGCTCGGCTGAGAAGATCGGCTGGTGGAGTTCGCTACCGCCCTGTTAGTGGCATTCGTGGCCATCTTTCCGGTGGAACTGCCGGACAAGACGTTCGTGGCGACGCTGGTGCTGAGCACCCGCTACCCGCCGCTGCCGACGTGGCTGGGCGTGGTCGCCGCATTCGGGGTGCAGTGCGTGATCGCGGTGCTGGCCGGGGCCCTGCTCACGAAGCTGCCGCACCGGCCGGTGCAGTTCGTCGCGGCCGCGCTGTTCCTGATCGGGGCGGTGGTGCTGGCGCGCGGCGCCCGCAACGCCGACGCGGAGGAGCGGGAGCAGGAGGCGGAGTTCGGCGCGAAGGTCGTCGAGCCCAAGCGGGGCTGGCGGGCGGCGGTGGCGAGCTTCCTGGTGCTGTTCACAGCAGAGTGGGGCGATCTGTCCCAGTTCCTGATCGCGGGCCTGGTGGCGCGGGGTAATCCCGCGCTGCCGACGTTCCTCGGCGGCTGGGCGGGGCTCGCGGCCGTCTCGGGTCTGGCGGTGCTGCTCGGTCGATGGTTGCTGAAACGGGTGAAGCTCGCCGTCATCCGTTACGTCGGGGCCGCCGTCTGCGGCGTCCTGGCCGTGGTGACCTTGGTCTCAGCCCTGTGACGTGAGTGAAAACGTGAGGTCATTGCGGGTGCCCGGAATTCGTCGGGGATCTGACGCCCGGTAATCTGAGCTTGCCCGTGGCGGACAGGCAGACATAGAAGATAGTCAGGAGTTTCCCCGTGGCTCGCGTCGTGGTTGACGTCATGCTTAAGCCCGAGATCCTCGACCCGCAGGGGCAGGCCGTCGCGAACGCGCTGCCCCGACTCGGCGTCAACGACGTCGCCTCGGTGCGGATCGGTCGGCGTGTGGAGATTGACTTCGCCGGTGAGGTGGACCTGGAGCGCGCCCGCGAGATCGCGGACAAGCTGCTGGCCAACCCGGTGATCGAGGACTACGAGATCAGGGTTGTCGAAGCGGTATGAAGATCGGTGTAGTGACCTTCCCCGGCTCGCTGGACGACGGGGACGCGGCTCGGGCCGCACGCATCGCCGGTGCCGAGGTGGTTCGGCTCTGGCACGCCGACCCGGACCTGCACGGCGTCGACGCCGTGGTCCTGCCGGGCGGCTTCTCCTACGGTGACTACCTGCGCTGCGGCGCCATCGCCCGGTTCGCCCCGGTGATGGAGACGATCTCCGCGGCCGCCCGGGACGGCATGCCGGTCATGGGCATCTGCAACGGCTTCCAGATCCTGTGCGAGGCCCACCTGCTGCCGGGCGCCCTGACCCGCAACCAGCACCTGCACTTCCGCAACCGCGACCAGTGGCTGCGGATCGAGAACGGCGACACCGCCTGGACCAACCACTTCAACGCGGGCCAGGAGATCCTGATCCCGGTGAAGAACGGTGAGGGCTGCTACGTCGCCGACCAGCGCACGCTGGACGAGCTGGAGGCCAACGGCCAGATCGTCGCGCGCTACATCCGCGGCAATCCGAACGGTTCGAGCCGCGACATCGCGGCAGTCCGCAACGCGGCCGGCAACGTGCTGGGCATCATGCCCCATCCGGAGCACGCTGTGGAAGCGCTGACCGGTCCGTCGCTGGACGGTCTCGGATTCTTCTCCTCGGTGCTCAAGCACCTGGCCGGCGTGGGGGTGCCCGCATGACCGAGATGCTCGAACAGTCCGTCGCCGCCGTCGACTCGGTGCGCCTCGCCGAGGTGACGCCCGACGAGTTGCAGCCCTACCTGGAGCTGGGCCTCAAGGACGACGAGTACCTGCGGATCAGGCAGATCCTGGGCCGCCGCCCGACCCAGTCCGAGCTCGCCATGTACTCGATCATGTGGAGCGAGCACTGCTCCTACAAGTCGAGCAAGGTGCACCTGCGGCAGTTCGGCGAGAAGGCCCCGCCGTCCGACCGGCTGCTGGCCGGCATCGGCGAGAACGCGGGCGTGATCGCGATCAACGACCGCATCGCGGTGACCTTCAAGGTCGAGTCGCACAACCACCCGTCCTTCGTCGAGCCGTACCAGGGCGCGGCGACCGGGGTCGGCGGCATCGTCCGCGACATCCTCGCCATGGGCGCCCGCCCGATCCTGGTGATGGACTCGCTGCGCTTCGGCGCCGCGGACCACCCGGACACCCAGCGGGTGCTGCCCGGCGTCGTCGGCGGCGTCGGCGGCTACGGCAACTGCCTGGGCCTGCCGAACATCGGCGGCGAGGTCGTCTTCGACGAGTGCTACCAGGGCAACCCGCTGGTCAACGCGCTGAGCCTGGGTGTGCTGCCGGTCGACGGACTCCAGCGCAAGGAGGCCGACGGCCCCGGCAACATCGTGGTGCTGATGGGCGCCAAGACCGGCCGCGACGGCATCGGCGGCGTGTCGGTGCTGGCCAGCGCGACCTTCGACGAGGCGTCGCAGGCGCGGCGGCCCGCCGTCCAGGTCGGCGACCCGTTCACCGAGAAGCTGCTGATCGAGTCGTGCCTGGAGCTGTACCAGGCCGGGCTGATCGTCGGCGTGCAGGACCTCGGCGGCGCGGGCCTGACCTGCGCCCTGACCGAGACCGCCGCCGCGGCGGGCACCGGTATGGACGTGCAGCTGGAGAAGGTGCACCTGCGTGAGGCTTCGATGGAGCCGCACGAGATCCTCGCCAGCGAGTCGCAGGAGCGGATGCTGTTCATCGTCGAGCCGGCCAAGCTCGACGCGGTGCTGGGCATCGCCCAGCTGTGGGGCGTCCTGGCCACCCCGATCGGCGTGGTAACCGACAGCGGCCGCGTGCGCATCACCTGGCACGGCGAGACCGTGGTGGACGTGCCGCCGGGCAGCCTCGCCGACGACGGCCCGGTGTACGCCCGGCCGCTGCGCGAGCCCGCCGATCTGATCCTGCTCCAGGCCGACCGGGCCGAGACCCTGCCGCGCCCGCACCACGACGACGAGCTGCGCGAGACGGTGCTGCGCATGGCCGCCTCGCCGAACCTGTGCGACCGGTCCTGGATCACCGAGCAGTACGACCGCTACGTGCTCGGCAACACCGTGCTGGCCCAGCCGGAGGACTCCGGCATCGTCCGCCTCGACGAGGAGACCGGCCTGGGCGTGGCCCTGTCGGTCGACTGCAACTCCCGCTTCGCCCGCCTCGACCCGTACGAGGGCGCGAAGCTGGCGCTGGCCGAGGCGTACCGCAACGTGGTCGTCACCGGCGCCGAGCCGGTCGCCGTCACCGACTGCCTCAACTTCGGCTCGCCGGAGGACCCGGCGGTCATGTGGCAGTTCGCCGAGGCCGTGCGCGGCATCGCCGACGGCTGCCAGGAGCTGGGCATCCCGGTGACCGGCGGCAACGTCAGTTTCTACAACCAGACCGGCGCGGTGGCGATCCACCCGACCCCGGTGGTGGGCGTGCTCGGCGTGCTCGACGACGTCGCGCGGCGCATCCCGATGGGCTTCAGCCACGCAGGCGACCTGCTGTTCCTGATCGGCGACACCCGCCTGGAGCTGTCCGGCTCCGAGTGGGCCTGGGTCACCCACCGGCACCTGGGCGGCCGCCCGCCGAAGGTGGACCTGGTCCGCGAGCAGGCGATCGGGGCGTTCATGGGGCACGCGGCGCAGACCGGCCTGGTCCGGTCCGCGCACGACCTGTCCGACGGCGGTCTGGCCCAGGCGCTGGTCGAGTCGACCCTGCGCAGGGGCTTCGGCGCCACCGTGCAGCTGCCCGAGCAGATCGAGGCGTTCACGGCGCTGTTCAGCGAGTCGGCGGGCCGCGTGCTGGTGGCCGTGCCCGCCGGGCACCGGGAGGCGTTCGAGGCGCTGGCCGCCGAGCACGAGCTGCCGGTGACCGCGCTGGGTGAGGTCGAGGCCGAGGGCGCCGATCTGACCGTGATCGCCGCCGACGCCCACACGGGCCGGTTCTCGATCCCGCTGGCCGAGCTGCGCGCGGCGTTCTCCGGCACGCTGCCGAAGCTGTTCGGCGGCGCGACGGAGCAGCCCGAGGCGTTCACGGCGCCCGCCGCCGTGGCGATCGAGACCGTCGAGGTCATGTCGGCCGAGCTCGGCGCGATCGACGCCGACGCCGTCCCGGCGGCCGAGGCGGCACCCGAGTCGGCCTCCGCTGAAGCGGCGGAGCAGGACACCGACGGCCGCTGAGCCGCCGGACCCGTTCGACAGCGGGCCACCCGGGTGGGGTTGTACGCACGACCCCACCCGGGTGGCCCGTTCCGTTCAGTCAGGCCGGTCGCTGGTGGCGATCATGACGCCGAGCTGGGCCGCCTCGGACGGGTCGAGCCAGCGCTGCCGCACCATCGTGGTGACGATCTCGCCCTTGCGGGCGGCCGCCTCCTGCTCGCTGTGCGGCGGTGCGCCGAACGGCGCCAGCCGGCCCGCCAGCAGCACCGCCTCACCCGTGGTCAGCTGCGCGGCGTCGTGGCCGGTGAAGGCGATCGCCGCCGCCTCCACGCCGACGACGCCGGTCGCGAACTCGGCCGTGTTCAGGTAGCAGCCCAGCACCTCGTCGCGGGAGTTGCGGGCTTCCAGCTTGTCGGCCATCACCCGCCCGCGCCAGCTGCCGTCGCCGTCCAGCGAGCGGTCCTGCGTGAGCGCGGCGACGCAGCCGAGGGTGATCGGCGAGGCGTGCAGCGGCGAACGCTGCGCGTAGAACTCCTCGTCGACCGCGGCCACGAACGCCCAGCGCACCTGGTCCTCCATCCGGCCCACCGCCGCCTGCGGGTAGCCCGGCCGGAAGTCCTCCAGGTGCGGCACGGGCACCGAGTCGTAGAAGAAGCTGGCCGCGACGGCACCCGCGCCGGTCAGCGCGAGCACCACGAGCAGGCCGCCCGCGATCGCCTTGCGCTTGGCATAACGCCGCGGGAGGGGTGGATGCTCCACCTCGATATCGGTCACCCCCGCCACGGTACGGGCAGACCGCACGCGTGGACCCCATCAATATGGATGGAACCCTGTCGGTACAACAGATGCGGAAAATGACCCGCAACCTTCCCCCGGGGCCGGGCGTGATGTCGCGACGGGCAGACTGAGCCCGGTTCGCAACGGGGAGACACCTCATGGCATCTGATCGCCGCAGCACGGGACCGGCGGGCGACGCCGCGTTCGAGGAGTGCTACGCGGCCCACTTCCACAGCCTTACGTTGCAGCTCAACGCTTATGTCGGCAACCTGGCCGAGGCGCAGGACATGGTGCAGGAGGCGTTCTGCCGCGCGCTCGCGCGCTGGGACAGCATCGCGGTCTACGCCGATCCGCCCGCCTGGGTGCGCCGCGTCGCGTGGAATCTCGCCACCAGCGGCTGGCGGCGGCGCCGTACGGCGCTGAACTTCCTGCTGCGCCAGCGCGAGGAGCACGTGGCCGAGCCCAATCCGGACCGCGTCGCGCTGACCCGCGCCCTGGCGACGCTGCCGGCGACGCAGCGCCGCGCCTGCGTGCTGTTCTACATCGCCCAGCTCACCATCAGCGAGATCGCCGAGCAGGAAGGGGTCGCCGAGGGCACGGTCAAGTCCTGGCTCCACCGCGGCCGCACCACGCTCGCCGCCCAGCTCGCCGAGGCCCGGAAGGAGCCCGAGAATGTCTGACTTCGAGCACGACGACCTCCTCTTCGCGGCCGCGGCGGACTACCGCGCCGACACGACCCCGCTGATCAAGCCCCAGGGCGTGGTCGCGGCGCACCAGACGGTGCGGCACCGCAAGCGCGTGCGCACCGCCGCGGTGGCGGCGAGCGTGGTCACCGCGACGCTGATCGGCGGTGCGGCGTACGCCTCGCTGACCGGCACGCCGCAGCGCGACCCGCAGCCCGCGGCCAGCTCGACCGCCGTGCCGGTCTTCCCCAGCCCGGACGACCCGAGCCCCAGCTCCAGCTCCAGCCACGCCCCGACGACGGTCCGGCTCGACGCGCACGCGCTGGCCGAGGCGACGATCGACCTGCCGGTGCGCAAGGTCGGCGCGCAGGACTGCCCCAGCGGCCCGACGAAGTTCCACGGCGGCAAGGCCGGCGCGATCACCGAGATCAAGGACGTGACCGGGGTCGACCTCGACGGCGACGGCACGGCCGAGGCGGCCGTGCTGATCTCGTGCCGACCGGGCGAGGGAGGGCTGGGCCAGGTGCTGGGCCTGCGCCGCACCCCCTCCGGCGGCTGGACCACGCTGGGCGTGGTGGCGCAGGTCGAGTCGGGCGAGGGCCACGGCGAGCACCTGGCGAGCGTGACCCAGGTGGACTCGTCGAAGCCCGGCGAGGTGCGGGTGCTGGTCGGCGACTACGAGACGACCTACACCGACACCAGCGGGGGCCCGATCGGCCTCAGCCAGTGGCGCGTGTACGGCTGGAACGGCACGGCGTTCGCACAGACCGGCGGCTCGCCGACCTTCGCCTTCGACCGGGCCACCGCGGCTGTCGAGGTGAAGGTGTCGCCGCTGGGCTTCGGCGCTGCGGCGGGTTCCCGCCGCAAGGCCGACCTGACCGTCCGCCTGGAGATGCCGTCCGTTCCGGAGACCGACAAGCCGATCCGCGTCCTGGTGTCACTGCCGGACGGGTTCGTCATCGACCACCAGGGCTGCGAGCAGCGGGACAACTGGATGCTGTGCGACGCGGGGCTGCTGTCGCCTGGTGCGTACACCCTGTTCATGCAGGTCAGCATCCCGTCGGGCTGGTCGCTGGACCAGGTGCGGGAGAGCCTGGGCTACAGCCGGGTGTACGTCCGCGTCGGCGACCAGGAGTACGGCCGGTACGAGATGACCGCGACCTTCAGCTGAGCAGGTTGCGTGGTCCGGGGCCCTCGGCGGCGCGCACGTCGCCAGGATTGTGCAGTCGGCAGCTCTGCAGCGACAGGCAGCCGCAGCCGATGCAGCCGTCGAGGGTGTCCCGGAGCCGTTCCAGCATGGCGATCTTCTCGTCCAGGTCGGCCCGCCAGTGCGCCGACAGCCGGGCCCAGTCGGCCTTGGTCGGGGCGCGGCCCTCGGGCAGGTCGGCCAGGGCCGTGCCGATGCGCTCCAGCGAGACGCCCACCTGCTGGGCGATACGGATGAACGAGACCCGGCGCAGCTCGCTGCGCTCGTACCGGCGCTGGTTGCCGCCGGTACGCACGGAGTGGATCAGGCCGCGCTGCTCGTAGAACCGCAGCGCGGAGGGGGCGACGCCGCTGCGGGCGGACAGCTCGCCGATGGTCAGCATCACAGTAGAAGGCACCCCGTACCGCCTTGAGTTCAAGTGAACTTTAACTTGCACGCTACTCGTATGGCTGTCATCGAGGTGGAGCCGCTGCTCAAGCGGCTGACGGGGGATGAGAAGCACGCGCCGAGCGCGTTCTCGACCCTGGACGTGATCTGGGTGCTCTACGACCGGGTGCTGCGGATCGATCCGGAGCGCCTGGACGACCCCGACCGGGACCGCTTCCTGCTCTCCAAAGGCCACGGCCCGGCCGCATACTACGCCGTACTGGCGGCGAAAGGGTTCCTGCCGCACGAGTGGCTCGACGACCTGGCCGGGCCCGACAGCCCGCTCGGGCACCACCCCGACCGGCTGCGCGTGCCCGGGGGTCGAGATCAGCTCCGGCTCGCTCGGGCCACGGCCTGGGACTCGGCATCGGGACCGCGCTCGGCCTGCGCGCCCAGGGCCGCCTGGCGCCCAGGGTGTACGTCCTGCTCGCGACGCCGAACTCGAC